>JAGDCN010000111.1 GCA_017958525.1 Bacteroidales bacterium | reverse complement strand
TCTGGGTTGTCGCGCATAACCCACCGCACAGCGTAACGTATGTCGTTTTCAGGACGATTCTGCCCGACGAACAATCGACTTTTATGTTGTCGAATAGACTTTTCTAATTCTTGATACAAATCCATCAGCGATTGCTTTTTCTATGGTAAATCAACTAAACGGCACCAGTTACAACATTGGCATTTCAATCAGATAATCAGATCACTACGATACAATATGCCATAACATTTTCAATGACAAATTTACTATTTTTTTTATTACGGCATAGTTTGTCGGTCATTTTTTGCGTAGTTGATGAAAATAAATATCCACTTTGATTATTTGACACGTAGGCGTTCTTGTCTGCGGAACAACAATCAAAGGCGAGGATGCCTGCATACCAAAAAGTTTCATTTATCTGTATTGAAATCGAAAATATTATGTATATTTGCAAAACATACGTAATCCCACGATTTAATCATAAACCGTTATCTATCAACAACTCACAACCAACAAACGCAAAACTGAAATGCTCGACTTTTTAAAACGCAACAAAACTAACAAGACCTTCGCTCCGCTTGTGACTGATATGCACTGCCATCTGCTGCCAGGCGTGGACGATGGATCGAGCAATATCCAGGAGACCATTGATTGTCTGAATATTATGGCATCGCTGGGGTTTGAAAAGGTTTATTTTACCCCACATTTCCAGTACAACTACCCCAACGATGAGGAGGACATTCTGCAGCGCTTTGCCACGCTGAAGAAACAGCTGTCCACCAGCGGGTTGGAGTCGCTTCCAGAAGTAAATCTCATTGCCGGCGAATACCGCTTTGACCCGCGTTTTGCGCGCCGTCCAGGCATTGACAAAGTGCTGACGCTGCCAGGCAAAAAATTGCTGTGCGAGTTCTCGTTGCACTACAACGACTATATGCCCATTGAAATCTTTTCGGAATACATCAAACTGGGTTACACTCTTATACTGGCCCATCCGGAACGTTACCCATATATGGGCATACACTCGAAAGAGGTGGAAACAATGAAACAAATGGGCATTTTCTTCCAAGTCAATGTTTTGTCGCTCAATGGCTTTTATGGTGACACAGCAATGAAGAAGGGATTTGAGTACATCGAAACTGGCCTTGCGGAATACCTCGGCACAGACACACACAATATGCGATATGCCAGTGCGCTGAGAGACACTGCCAACAACAAGCAGGTGCAAAAGATGATGCAGAAACACACTTTCCTGAACAGCCAATTATGACAGAAAACACAAATCATTAAAAACAACGATAATAAATGAAAAAACAAATCCTAACCATTGTGGCTATAGCCATTGTCGCGATGTGCGGCAGCAGCCTGCAGGCCCAATCGAAAACCGACGAAATGAAGAAAAAAGTTGAACAATACGCGCCATACACGCTAAGTTACGATCTCAGCCAATTGTCACCCCAAGAGGTCGAACTGGTGGGCATTTTTATTGAGATTGCCGATGTGATGGACGATATTTTTTGGGAGCAATCGTTCGGCACTGACAATCGCAAAAAACTCAAGGAAATAAAAGATCCATATCTGCGCCGCTTTGCCGAAATCCACTATGGCGCCTGGGATCGTCTTGATTCAGAAAAACCCTTCCTGCCCGGATATGGAGCCAAACCTGCCGGTGCCAACTTCTATCCTGCCGATATGACCAAGGAAGAGTTTGAAAAAATTAAAGATCCAGCAAAAACAAGCCAATACACCATTCTTAAACGCAACGAAAAAGGCGAAATCGAGGTTATCCCTTATTACAAAGCATACGCTCGCCAACTGAAACGCGTTGACATCCTGCTCGAAAAAGCTATCGGGCTGGCTGAAGATGACGGACTGCGCAAATATCTGGAAACGCGCCGTGAAGCCCTGCAAAACGACGACTACTTTGAAAGCGATATGGTGTGGATGGATATGAAAAAGAGCCGTCTCGACTTCGTTTTTGGACCTATCGAAAACTACGAAGATGCTCTCTTTGGCTACAAAACAGCACACGAGGCTTTTGTTCTTATAAAAGATGAAAAATGGAGTGACGATCTGGCCCGATTCACCCAAATGCTGCCCGACCTGCAGAAGCAGTTGCCTTGCGACCCGAAATACAAACAGGAAGTGCCCGGCACCGAAAGCGATCTGAACGTCTATGACGTGGTTTACTATGCCGGTGATTGCAACGCGGGCAGCAAAACCATCGCCATCAACCTGCCCAACGACGAGCGCGTCCACCTGGAGAAGGGCACACGCCGTCTGCAGCTCAAGAACGCAATGCAGGCTAAATTTGAGAAGATTATGATGCCCATCGCCAAACTGATGATCAGCAAAGAGCAGATGGACAATGTCAAATTCGACGCCTTCTTCAGCAACGTATGCTATCACGAAGTGGCCCACGGTCTCGGCATCAAGAACACCATCACAGGCAAAGGCAATGTGCGCAAAGCCTTGCAGAACCAATACAGCGCTTGGGAAGAGGCCAAGGCTGACATCTGCGGACTTTATATCGTGCAGACCCTCATAGAAAGAGGCGAAATAACCGGCATCACCGTCGAAGATGCATACGTGACCTATATTGCCGGCTTGCTGCGTAGCGTCCGTTTCGGTGCCACCGAGGCCCACGGCATCGCAAATATGATGTGCTTCAACTATATGCAGGACCACAAGGCTTTCAGCCGCGACAAAGAAGGCAAATATGTCGTCAATGTCAAAAATATGCGCACCGCCCTTGAAGGATGGGCCGCGCTGGTGCTAAAGACCGAAGGCGACGGTGATTACGATGTCGCAAAATCATACGCCGAAAAGAACGGCAAGGTACGCCCCGAACTGGCTAAGGATCTCAAAGCCATCGAGAAGGCCAACATCCCTGTCGATATAGTTTATAATCAGGGCATAAAGGCTATGGGTCTGGAGAAAGCCCTCGACAGAAAAGATATGCAACCCAAGCAGATCAAAGAGAGCAAGCCTTTGATGCAGAACCATAAATAAACTACAGCGAGGTCAATCTCTGATCACAAAGATACTGCCGTCGGACATAAGTTTCACGATACGTGACGAATGTCCGGCGGTTTTTTCTTCATATTCAGCCGGAACGCAAAAATCGATACGGTATTTTAATTCCTCCTCAATATCGGCATACGATGCCGGCGACGGCCGTCCCGACAGGTTGGCAGAAGAACTGACAATAGGCCTGCCCAAAAGTCGCAACAGTTTCTGGCAAAACGACATCTTCGGAACTCGCACACCTATGGTGCCGTCTGCTGCGACAATATTGTCGGCCAACAACTTGTTCTGCACCGGCATTATTACCGTCGTGGGACGCTCCGAGCCGAAGAGCAATTCCCCTACTCTTTCATCCACAGGCCCGACAAAGTGCTCAACCATAGTTTTTTCGCTGCAAAGCACAAGCATACTTTTGCTGTGGTCACGTTGCTTCAAAGCATAGACCTTCTCGACAGCGGCGGCGTTGGTGGCATCGCAACCGACACCCCATATCGTATCGGTGGGATAAAGTATTGTATTCCCTGCCATAAGTGCAGCTTGCGCAGTTTCCAAAACTTCTAATTCTTCCATCTCTTTTCTCGTTAAAAGTGATGCAAAATTACAAATTATTCGTCAATTCTTCGCTATGTTTCAAAAAATTTCGTAAATTTGCACATCATTTCCTATAGCAAAAAAACAAAAAAATCTAGTTAAAATATTATTAATCAAATTTCTTACAATTATGAAAGGACATCCTAAAGGACTAATTGCGGCCGCATTGAGTAATATGGGTGAGCGTTTCGGCTACTATATTATGAACGCGGTGCTTGTGCTGTTCCTCTGCTCCAAATTCGGTCTGAGCAACAGCGTGGCCACGGGTATCTATTCTGCTTTCTATTGCGGAATTTACATCCTGAGCCTTGTGGGCGGTATCATTGCCGACCGCACGCAGAACTACAAAACAACCATCCAGTCAGGTCTGTTGGTTATGGCTTGCGGATACATTATCCTCGCCATCCCCATCCTGGCGACCTCGGGCAACATCAACTGGCTGCTGCCCCTCACCTGCTTCGCCCTGCTGATGATTGCCTTCGGCAACGGCCTTTTCAAAGGCAATCTGCAGGCTATCGTCGGTCAGATGTACGACAATTTCGAAGCCGAAGCTGCCAAGATTAGCCCCGAAGCCCTGGCTGAAGCCAAAACAAAGCGCGACCCAGGATTCCAGATTTTCTATATGTTCATCAACATCGGCGGTCTTATCGCTCCTTTCGTAGCTCCTCTGCTCCGCAGCTGGTGGCTTGGCGTCAACGGTTTTGAATACAACGCTGACCTTCCCGCACTCTGCCATCAATATCTTGCAGCCGGTGCCGCTATGGCTCCCGAAGCAATAGCAAAGACCACCGAGCTCTTCGCAAATATGCACATTGTACTGCCCACTGACACCGCAGCTGCTCAGGAAATGTGCCAGAACTACCTCAATGTCTTCAACACAGGCGTCCACTACTCGTTCATCGCCTCTGTTGCAGCTATGCTCATCTCGCTGCTCATCTTTGTGGCCAGCAAGAGAAAATTCCCCACACCTGCAAAGAAAGCCGCTACCGAAAGCGTCGAATACACTCCCGAAGAGAAAGCCGCAATGGCAAAAGAACTCAAACAGCGTATCTATGCCCTCTTTGCAGTGCTCGTCATCGCCGTCTTCTTCTGGTGGTCGTTCCACCAGAACGGCACCTCTATGTCGCTCTTTGCACGTGACTTCGTCAACACTTCCCTCTTCCCGCCGGAGGTATGGCAAGCCGTCAACCCGTTCTTCGTCTGTCTGCTCACCTTCCCGATTATGTGGCTGTTCGGCACCAAATGGGGTCGCAAATTCTCCACACCGCGCAAAATCGCCATCGGTATGGGTATTGCCGCTATCGCTTACCTCTTTATGACCGTCTTCTGCAACACTCAGGGCTATCCCTCGGCAGACGAATTCACCAAACTCGACGCCACAACCGCCGCCGGTCTGAAAGCCGGTCCTTGGGTACTCATCGTCTATTACTTCTTTATGACAGTCGCGGAGCTGTTCATCAGTCCTCTGGGATTGAGCTTCGTTTCCAAAGTCGCTCCCAAGAACCTCCTTGGTCTCTGCCAGGGTCTCTGGCTTGGTGCCACCGCTGTCGGCAACGGCCTGCTCTGGATCGGACCTCTGATGTACACCAACTTCCCCATCTGGATTTGCTGGAGCGTCTTTATGGGCGTATGCCTCATCTCTATGATCGTGATGCTCTGTATGGTCAAATGGCTTGAAAGAGTGACCCAATAATCATTTAAATTGAATAAAAAATAAAGAGGGTGCCAATGACAGACACCCTCTTTTTACACTATATGATAGTCTATTACTACCGTAACGTCGATCAGCTAAGCCCCGAGCTCCTCGAAGAGCTCATAGCCTGCCTGCCACAGCAGCAGCAGGAAATCGTGGCCCGAATGAAGAGTCACCGCCACCGCTGCGAACAGACTGTGGCATACATTATGCTTTGTCACGCCATCAAAAGCCGACGCAGAGTGATTGCCGACTCCTTTCATCTCATTCGTAATTTCGAGACCGAGCATCTGACCCCACGCTATGTAAAACGCAATCCGCCACTATGGGCATTCGGCGAACACGGCAAACCTTATATCACAAACTACGAAGGCGTACACTTCAACATCAGCCACTGCAACGAAGCCGTTGCCGTGGCTGTAAGCGACCGCAAAGTCGGTATCGATGTCGAAGGTCGCCGCAAATTCAGCGACACCCTTCTGCAACGCGCCTTCAGCGACGAAGAGCAGAAGGCCGTCCGCAACTCCAGCGACCCGCAGAAAGAGTTTGCCTGCATTTGGACACGCAAGGAAGCCTGGTTCAAATATACTGGCACTGGCATCCTAATAGACCACCTCAAGACCACAGAGGCCGAAGCCAGCGACGCCGGCTGTGTCTTATTCACCATCCCAATATTCAATTCTGATAAAGGTTTTTACGACTTCTGGCTGTCAGTGGCAGAGAACAGTGCCCGTGCCGAATAGTCGGAGGACCAACAATCAGCTTATTTGCATTCTTCAACCAAGCCCAAACCCGTGGGATGGTCGGTGGAGTCCTCGAAAACCAATGGAGAGGCAGGATATCCTAATAAGTGGTCATAAGGATTGGGAGACGGAACTATGATGGCACCTTCGTGCAGGAAGATATGCACACCACGAGGAATACGCACCGTGCCCGTAAGGTAACGGCCCACATAAAACTCCAGACATCCACCTCCTTGCAGGGCAATATAATCGACCGCACGCTGTATTGAGTTGGTGTTGAGCGTCGTACCGTTGTTTTTGATACCGAAACGGGAGGCTTTGTAGCGTTTACCCAAACCGTCAGGCTCATCCACTGACATCTGCCGAGGATCTTCCAACAAACCAGTTACCGCACGTTGCTTCACTATGCGATAGCCGGGAGCCTTGACCCTACTGCAGCCATTAGCCACAAGCGTCTGACGAGCACCAGAGCCCGCATTGGCAATGGTGAGTCCATTGACATCGTCGGCAACAATGCAAGGACGATAATCGTGGCCGACCACAGTCATCTGGACATTCCGTAGTGTTATGTTGTCAGCGTGTCTCAAATAGAGTCCCCAAGCGGGCAGTTCCTTGAACATAGAGAACTCTGGATACTGTGCACTGCGTTCGACGATGGAAGCCAATGACTGGGGATCGCTGCCACAGAAGGCGTAACTGCTGTCACTGCCACCGGGGTAGTGTATTTCAATGTTCTCAAGAGTGATATTCTGGATACGATGGCCAGGGGTACCGACGATGCTGGAAGGTGAAATGTTGCGTGGCAAATCCTCCACAGGGCCCTCGTAGCTATAACCCGCATCGGGCTTGTCGGCAGGGACCTCCACATAGATATTACTTAGAACAATATCTTTCAAACAGGGGTTTACCGTTCCCTGACGGCGTTCGGCGAAGCGCAAGAAAATGGGATTCCCAGTATGCGTGGCACAAAGGCCGTCGATGACAATATCCTGCAAGGCACCACCATCGACAGAGGCGAGAGTGATGGCACTGCGGTATGTATCATAGAGTGTGATGTTGTGAAAACGAAAATTGCGGAAAATGCCTCGGGTCATAGTGCCGAACTTGATGCCATTGGCAGAGGAGCGGCCAATGCAGTTCTCTACCAGCACATCCTCCGAAATACCATCGACGCTGTGGCTCTTGAAGCAGAAAACATCGTCCGCAGCATCCATATTGCAGTTGCGAATCACCACGTGCTGGCAATCGACAATATCAACTCCATCGTTGTTCCAGTAGCTTTTGCTATCAACAGTCTGATTTTCAATGAGCAGATGACGACACTGGTCGTACTGCTGGTTCCAACTGGCGGGGTTGCGGAGCGTAATACCACTGACTATCACACGGTCACACTCGCGAAAGTGGATATTCTCCGGTCGGTTGCTCTCGTTAGGACGATCATATTTAAGCGGGTCCTCAACAAGGCCTAAATGAATGTAGTTCACCATATTGTTAGCCACCTCCCAACCACGGCCGTCAATTGTGCCCTGGCCGGTAATAGCAATATCGTGCTGACGGATGGCGAAGATGAAAGCCGTCCAGCGAACAGTTGGGTCTTTAACATAGTCGAACGGGTTGGTAGAACCCAGCAAGGTGGCACCGCTGTCGAGATGGAGTGTAACACCGCTTTTGAGGTAGATGGTACCGCTGACGTATGTGCCTTGGGGCAAAACCACACGGACCTTTTGGTTACGTAGAGTGAAGATGTGATGGGCACTATCGATGGCAGCTTGGATGCTTGTGGTATTGATGGTGACGCCATCACCACGGGCACCGAAGTCGATGACCGACAATTCGCACTTCTGCGCAACGACAGTAGTGGCAAAAAACAAAGTTAGAATAAAAAGGAGCTGTTTCATCATACGTTGGATTGAAGGGTTAAAAGGGAGTTAAAGGACAATACTAAATTCTGTTTTCCGCTTTCCGTTTTCATATATTACCAGAACAACACAGGTCCTACAAGACCAGCCGGAGTGGTGGGTATGTTGCGCTTAAAAACATAATGTTGCATCACCTTGTCATCAACAAGGGTATGGACGTAGTTATTTAGTGTGGTGGTGACTTTTATTTCGATGGTGTTATCGCCGGGGTGGAATACACCTGCGGGAATATGGACATCCCTGTCACCGAACCAGACCGTACCACATTCGATGCCATTCACTTTCAACTCGCAGATGTCACGCGTGGGAAGTCTCAAGGTGTGGCTGCCGGCACTCTGCCGCGAAGAGTCGAGTGTCACCACATTGGTATATACAATTGTGCCCGAGAAATCAGAGAATGGTGTATTTCGTAAATCCCGAAGGGTGTCAAGCGTTATCACGGTATCCCATTGTTCAACAGCGTGATGCAAAGAGACTGTCCATTGCTGCGGCAGCTGACAGGAGTAGCGTTCCTCGGCAACACCGTGTTTTTTCAATCGTTGCTGTTTGTGCTTGGGTCCGCAAAAAATGACAAAGCAGGACTCTGACTCGCTCAACGATAGCAGATATCGGCCATCCGAATCGGGAAAGATGGGTTGACGACGTCCTGTATTGCAATCATAACGCCAAGCCTGACGACGGGTAACCTTTCCGGGGAAGGTGATGTAACGCCCATAGCTCTTATAGGGACTAATATTGGAGTTTAAGAAAAGGTAGCAGTCAGTACCGGGAGCAAGTTTCCAGCACTCCGTCGAGTCGTTTGAGAGAGGCAATACAAGGTCGGGACTCACCGTCTTATAATGATTCTGCATCATAAAACGGTCGGGGAATTTGAAATTGACAGCATAAGGAAGATCCAATTTTTTCTGTAAGTCAGCATACCACTCCAGATAGTGCTTATCGGCTGGATAAGGTATTCTGCTTACAACAGGGGATTTCTTGCGGCGGTCTTCAATGACAAGACAGGAGTCTTCAAGTTTCATCAACACTTTATAGCGTTTGCTCCCCATTGCAGTATGGCCCAAGGCTTGCCAAGGAGAGATGAAATCGCAGTTCCCGCCGTTCTTGTGGATAGCCTCCCATAGCAGCTGCGGTATTTCATAAATACTACCTTTGGGATAGTTGGGAAAGGGTTCCGTTTGCACACCTATCTCGCCCCACATACGGTCGGTAGGGAGCACAATGGCGATGTCGGTCTGCATCTCCGAGTTCTGGAGCAGGAGGCTCATACGTGCACGATAGTCATTAAGCAGATGGAAATAAGGCCACCAGCTATTTTGTTCGTTGAGGTAACTGCCATACTGCACCCATCCTGGAAATCCTGCCTCCGGTGGCGAGTAGTTGAAACCGTGCCAGACGCTATGAGTGACACCACTGATGGCACTCATATCGCTACCCAACTTGAGCAGTTCAAGGGTGGTTTCGAAAAGGCGGTAGGTATTGGTCATCTCCTCCGCACTGACGATACGTTTGCCAGTCTGGTGAGCGGCGGAAGAGACATACTTGTTTATCATAGTGTAGGCACGGCCACGACGGTAATCCTCGTCGCCCATCTCCTCGCCCACCCTATGGCGCAGATAGTTGGTGGTCCAACTCTCGCCTTCGGGGATATCGTATCCCAAACTACTCTCCAGCGGGAAGAATCCACGACCGTAGGCTTGGGCACGACTTTTGACACCCTGCTCTTCGCACCATTGAAGGAATGTTTTAGTATAACGTTCATCGAGCAGTTCTGCCTTAGTGAGTTCAAAATCATAGCGCACTTTCTGCACCTGCAGTTTGAAGTCGGATTGTTGGTAGGCGCCATACTCGTAACTGACCACCTCGCCCAACCGTCCGGTCTTGAACATAGTGAACGGAAGCCACGGCATCAGGTCGTAACCGCGGCGACGACGAAACTCCTCAGCGAAATCGGAGGTCCAGTTAGCCCCTTCCAGTTCCATACTATCGACAAAGTAGGCACGAAGCCATTTTTTCATAGGGCCCAACCTCTTCTCCAACGTATGTGACATATTGTACAGGAAACGACGCACTGCATCGCGGTTCAAATGGTCGAGGATAGGTCCCGAAGCACCAGGGGTGCCGTTGATAACACTGGCAAAGGAGGTGCAGTGTACCAGCGCATATAAGACGTACCTGCCACTGGAAGAAGTATGCCAACTGTTGGTGATTTGCACGATAGGAGCTATATTGATAGTGTCACCTTCTGGTATATTAAGGTCGTTTCGCTGATTGATATTGCACACCGTGTCGGGAACCATAAAAAGGTCTATCAGTTCAAATTGTCGGTCTGGATTAGGCACAGTCACCTTGGGATCGACAGCATCGAATATCTGCTGTTTGGTAATAACAAAAGGTCTGTTCGTTTCGGCGTTTGACCAATCCACTTCAGTAACAAAGGTAAGCATAACCTGCGCACGTTCTTCCATAGGAAGGCTCTCCTTGCCGAAAGGCCAGCCGCTTCCCACCAGCAGGTCGCAGCCCAAGCCGAGCCGTTTGGCCTCGTGCAACGTAACGGACAAAGCGTCCAACCATTCGTCACTAAGCCAGATCAGCGAACGAATCCCCAAACTATCGCACCGTTTTGAAGGAAATTCAATGGGATTGATTTCCACACCGCCAATGCCTGCATCACGCAACAGCTGCAATTCTCGCTTCAACTCCGTAGTATCTACCTTGTCGCCATTCCACCACCAACGCACCCACGGGCAATAGGGGTCAAGCGAGGTCCGGTCCTGAGCGTGGAGCGTCAGCGTGATCATCAGCAGCAACATTAAACAGTAGCGGATTTTTCGCATAACTAATTTTTTTTGCAAAGATACGAATAATAATTTGTATTTTTGCATTTTGTATATTAATGATGCACAAAAGAGCTAAAAACAATGAATAATAGCAAGTTGATTACACTATTATTGATGCTGTGCCTAACTATTAACGTCACAGCACAACATCCAACGGACAATGTAAATGTTTTTATCGGCACCAACGGTATGGGACACACCTTTCCCGGAACCTGCTTCCCATACGGATTCGTGCAGCTGAGTCCCGACACCGACACCATCCCGCACAACATCAATGGGGTCTATCAGCCGCGTGTCTATGACTACTGCGCCGGCTACCAACACCGCGACAGCAGCATCGTGGGCTTCAGCCATACCCATTTCAGCGGCACTGGACACAGCGACTTGGGCGATTTCTTGATTATGCCCTACACGGGTGAGACCAAGCTCAATCCTGGCACCGCCGACAATCCCGACGGGGGCTACCGCCAGCGTTTCCGCCACGAGACCGAGGTGGCCGAACCTGGCTACTATGCCGTCACGCTCGACGACGACAACATCCGCTGCGAGTTAACAGCCACCCCCCGATGTGGCGTGCATCGTTATGTCTTCCCCAAAGGGGCGGCACAAAAGATTATCCTCGACCTCAACCACAGTCTCTACAATTATGACGGTAAGGTGCTGTGGGCAAAATGCAGTGTGTTGGGTACGCAGAGCATCAGCGGCTGGCGTATGACTTCTGGCTGGAACCGTGAACGCAAGCTGTACTATTACATCAAGTTCAACAAGTCCATCAAGCAGTATGGCTACCACGACTTTGCTCCGCAGACTTACAATGGCTTCTGGAACCGTTTCGACCAAAAGCACAATTTCCCCGAAATGGCAGGACGCAAGCCCGTGTGCTGGTTTGAGTTTGAGGATGATGGCAGCGACACTCTTGAGGTAATCGTGGGGCTTTCGCCCAACAGCACCTGGGGTGCCAGCCAGGCCGTGCAACGCGAAGGGCACCGGTACTATCCTTCTGCCGATTGGGCACTTTACCGCGACAAACCGGAAGGCGACACGCTGCTCATCGTCCATCAGGGCGACCCCAAATACCGCAGCCATTTCGATGTTGTGCGCGAGCTGACACGCATCAATTGGAACCGGATACTGGGACGCATCGAGGCACAAGGGCCGGAGGATGCGTTGGCTATGCTCTACACCTCGTACTACCACACTATGATAAACCCCTCCATCTATCAGGATATTGATGAAAAGGGCTATGACGGACATACCCGCTATACCATCTTCTCGCTGTGGGACACCTACCGCGCCCTGCACCCCCTCATCAACCTCACCGACACAGCTCTCAGCCGCAACATAGCCTTTACGCTCTACTCTCATTACGAAAGTAGCCCCCACCATATGTTGCCCGTATGGAGCCATCACGGAGGCGAGAACTGGTGTATGATAGGTTATCACGGTGTTTCGGTGATGGTGGATGCCGCCGTCAACACAATTCTACCTGAGCCCGATTCCGAGTGGGAACTGGAAACTACGAATGCCATCCTCACCACCACCAATGTAGACTATTACGACTATACAGGACTTTACAAGGAACTCGGATATGTCCCCTTTGACAAGAGCCGCAACGGCACCTCCGTCACCCTTGAGAATGCCTACGAAGACTGGTGCGTCTATTGGGCGTTGGAGAACCATTTGGAAAACACGCTGCCCGATGTGATAGGCTATGAGGATTCTGTGCGGGAGAGCTATCGCCAGCGGGCGTTGAGCTACCGCAACGTCTATAAGGACGGCTTTGTCCGCGCACGCTACTCGGACGGTTCGTGGAAGACCCCCTACTCGTTACTGTCCACCAGTGGCGAAGGCCTCATCGAAGGCAACGCCTGGAACTACAGCTTCTAT
>JAGDCN010000110.1 GCA_017958525.1 Bacteroidales bacterium | reverse complement strand
GCCGTCTTTGATCTGCCAGTGGACGTAGGTGGTATGAACCGCCGAGGTGTAGGTCTCGCTGTCGAAACGGATGTCGCCCGAGGCACCCTTGAAGTCCATCAGCTGTCCCTGCTCCAAGGCATTAAGATAGAGTTCCATCGACGTGGCACTCCAGGCTGGACTGCTGAGTCGCTGAGCCTGGGGGGTGGTGAGCTTTATGATGGCGTCATTGAATTGACCATTGACCGTTGACCATTGACCATTGGAAGTAACTCGGCTGTTCAGCTTTGACAGAGCTTCTGCCGAGGGATGTCCCTCGCGAATCTCGTTCAAGAGCGCAACGAACGACTCGTCCTGCTGGCGATAGACGTGGCTCAACCGGATGGTGACATAGTCAATCTGCTGCAGTGCCTTTGAACCAAAGAAGTATGGCGTGTCGTAGTAGGGCTTCAGCATACGTTCGTCCTCAGGCGTGACGACAGGCGTCAGCTGTGCCAGGTCGCCAATCATCAGCAGTTGCATGCCGCCAAAGGGCTGTCCATGTTCACGGAAGCGACGTAGTACGGCATCGATAGCGTCGAGCAGGTCGGCACGCACCATTGATATCTCGTCGATGATGAGCAGGTCGGACGAGACGATGATCTTTCTCTTCTCCTTGCCGAAGTCAAACTTGCTCTCGACCTTCGCACCAGGCACGTATGGCGAAAAAGGCAGTTGGAAAAACGAGTGAATCGTCACACCACCCGCATTAATGGCTGCTACACCCGTTGGCGCTACGACGATAGGTCGCTTGCGCGAGTGCTCCATGATAGTTTTCAGAAACGTCGTCTTGCCCGTTCCCGCCTTGCCTGTCAGAAATATGCTGCGCCCCGTGCTTTCGACAAAGTCCCATGCCGTGCGCAGCTCGTTGTTTTGTTGCATATCTATTTTTAACCTTATTCGGTATAACCGTGATACAAAGGTAGCCATTTCTTGCGAAATAACGGCAGAAAAACACGAGAATTAACATATACTGACACTTTGCTGATAAAACAAGGGGCGAAATAGCAAGGTGTAAGCAAAACAACAGGGTTTGTAGTTGAATTCTTTACAAAATGACACTTTTTGGTTAAACATAAGCACAAAAAGTTATGCTTTTCTTTGGTATCTTTGTCTTTTTGTTTACCTTTGCAGCCGGAATAGTAGCAAAAGGATAGCAAAATCCCAAAATAGTTAGCAATATGGCACAGAAAATCAGATTTACGAAGATGCACGGTTGCGGCAACGACTACATCTATGTCAATACGATGGAACAGAAGGTGCCAAACCCACAGGAGGCAGCCATTCGATGGAGCGACCGCTACAAGGGTATCGGCTCTGACGGACTGGTGCTGATAGGCAAGAGTCCTGTGCCTGAAGCCGACTATACAATGCACATCTATAATGCGGACGGAAGCGAGGCCATGATGTGCGGCAATGCGAGCCGTTGCATCGGCAAGTATCTATTTGAACGCGGACTGACAGATAAGACAGATATCCGACTGCTGACGCTGTCGGGCGTAAAGACACTGCAGCTACATACAATAAATAATAAGGTGGAAAGCGTGACAGTGGACATGCTGGAGCCTATACTGGAAAATGAGTCACAATATATCGCCTCGCGCAGTGTGGGTCGAGGCACCTTTGTCTCAATGGGTAATCCTCATTACGTGATCTTCACGGACGATGTCGACCATGTTGGCGAAACGGGACGGATGCTGGAAAAGCATCCGGCATTTCCACAGCGGTGTAATATAGAGTTCGCAAAGATTGTCAGCGGCAAAACCGCTGACCACACGCCCGCTGACCACGCAACCATTAGGACGCGCGTGTGGGAACGTGGTAGCGGCATCACCCAGGCTTGTGGTACGGGCGCTTGTGCAACGGCTGTTGCTGCTGCACTGACGGGTAAGGCTGGACGCAAAAGCGACATCGTGATGGATGGAGGTACGCTAAGCATCGAGTGGCGTGAGTCAGACAACCACGTCTACATGACGG
>JAGDCN010000109.1 GCA_017958525.1 Bacteroidales bacterium | reverse complement strand
TGCGCTCCGACACACGCTATCTCTTGTTTCAACCTTTTCAATGTCCTTGCGCCTGTCGCCCTCTCCAACTCCCTTTTTCAACACCCCGCTTTTTTGGGCGAAAGCGAGTGCAAAAATACAACCATTTTCCAAACTGCCAAAATTTTTTTTCTCTTTTTTGGACATTTATACAAATTCCCATTGTAACACAACGATTTAACAAACAATTTTTTTTTATTTTCACAGAAAAATACAACTCAAACCCTCTGCAAAAAGACAAAAAACAGATGCAAAAATCAAAAAAAAGCGACAAAAAAGCACAAAAAGCACAAAAACATAAATTATAACCTGAATTTCAAATATTTAATACGATTATTCAGGCAAAAAAAGAGCACTTTTCAACAATTCCGGGGAAAAAGTTCAAATAGGAATGACAAAAAAACAAAATTTCTTGCCACACAAACAGGTTTTTCGGGCGCTTTCCGTTTTTTATTGGCCAAAGTGTCATCTAAATTATAGATTTTTTGTAACTTTGCAAATTGATAAATGTTCGCACGCACGCGAAAAGATTTTGTATTATTCTGATTTGCAATACAAATTGCAAATTTGAATATTCTATAGACATATAAAAAACAGTTATGGACAACCGAAAAAACAAAGTCTTGCTGATATACACCGGCGGCACGATAGGAATGGTTCAGGATGAAAACGGAGCATTGCAGCCATTTGCTATGGAACGTATCTACGATGCACTGCCACTGCTGCACCGCACCGAGTATCTGATTGACTCGTGCCAGCTGGACAAGATAATCGACTCGTCGAATATGACGCCCGAATTCTGGGTGGATATTGCCACCATCATTGAACAGCGTTACGACGACTACGACGGTTTCGTGGTGTTGCACGGAACCGACACAATGGCCTACACGGCATCGGCACTAAGTTTTATGTTCAAGAACCTGACGAAGCCCATCGTGCTGACCGGAAGCCAGTTGCCTTTGGGAATGCTGCGCAGCGACGGCCGCGAGAATATCATCTGCGCCCTTGAAATCGCATCGTGCCGACAGGTAGTGATACCCGAAGTGATGATATTCTTCGAAAGTCACCTCTACCGCGGCAACCGCAGCACAAAGGTAAGCGCCGAGAATTTCGACGCCTTCTCGTCGTTCAACTATCCATCGCTGGCCACTGCCGGCATAAAAATCACCTACAAAGAGCATCTGTTTATGCCGATGCCGACGGGTTCGCTGAAAGTGCGCAAGGGCTTCGACCGACGCATAGCTGTGTTGAAACTGTTTCCCGGCATCACCCCCGCCGTTGTGCAGTCGATATTGCGCACGCCTGATTTGCAAGGTCTTATAATCGAAACTTTCGGTTCGGGCAATGCTCCGACAGAGAGTTGGTTCATCAATGCCTTGCAGGAAGCGCTCAACAACGGCGTCATCATCCTAAACGTAACGCAATGCAAGGCCGGAGCCGTCCAAATGCGTCAGTATCAAGCCAGTTGCGATATGGATCGCATAGGTGTGATTGGCGGACATGACATAACCATCGAGGCGGCGGTGACGAAGATGATGTATCTGCTTGGCAGTTTCCCCGACGACAAAGCCAAAGTTCGCGACCGTCTGTGGAAATGCCTGCGCGGCGAGATATCAATGCAGGTGAACGAAGAGGAAGAGATTTGATTGTGAATGAGAATTAAGAATTTAGAATAACAATGAAACCAGAATATTTTGAAAAGATAGCCGGTGAACGGGTTTTGATAGTGGGCGACGTAATGATCGACTCTTATATGTGGGGCAATGTGACGCGCATTTCGCCAGAGGCACCGGTGCCGGTAGTGTCAGTGACAAAAAGGGAAAAGCGACTTGGTGGTGCCGCCAATGTGGCGTTGAACATCGAGGCGATGGGAGCCACACCTATCATTTGTTCGGTACTGGGCAACGACGACAGCAGCAAAGACTTCTTGCAGATTATGTATCAGAACAATATGGACCGCCGCGGCATCGTGACCTCCGACAACCGTATGACGACAATGAAGTCGCGCGTCATCGGCAACAATATGCACATCGTGCGTGTTGACGAGGAGAGCACCCATCCCCTTTCAACGATGGAAGAGGATCTGCTGCTCGACCGTATCAATCGCATTGTCAAGGCTATGTCTATCGATGCAATCATATTCCAAGACTACGACAAGGGCAACATCACTCCGCGAATCATTGACGAAGTGACGGCTTTGGCACAGCGCAAAAAGATATTGACCACCGTCGATCCTAAACACCGCAACTTCGCATCGTTCAAGAATGTTGACCTTTTCAAGCCAAACCTGAAGGAATTGCGCGAAGGATTGAACATCGAAATCGACGACAGCGACGACAACAGCCTTATGCAGAGCCTGCAAGAGGCGTCACGCCAGCTCAGCGAGCGGCAAAACATCGGCATCGTTCTTATTACGCTGTCCAGCAAAGGAATGTATGCCTGTGATTTTCGAGGCAAGAAAACGCTTGCTATGCTTACTCCGGCTTGCGCTCACGCCGTTTCGGACGTCTCCGGTGCCGGCGATACCGTTATTAGTGTCATAACCCTGGCTCTGGCTGCAGGAATGAACCTCGAAGATGCCGTACGCTGCGCCAACGTCGCAGGTGGCATAGTATGCGAACAGGTCGGCGTTGTCCCCATCGACGTGGAGCGCCTGAAACAAGACATAGGAATTAAATAAAGATTAAAAGAGTCAAAAAAGGGGCTGCACAATTTATTTCGCATTGTGGCGTTATCCCTGAAATATGAAGATTCTGTCGAGCAAATATAAAACTCTACTTATACTGCTGGTGATGCTGACGGCAGGTATTGTGCACGCCCAAGTCACCTATCTGGCCAGTTTGGACAAGAAGAAGATACACTTTGGCATCCAGCTGGGCTACACCCTGTCCAAGTTCGAGGACGCATACACCCAGGATGACGAAGTGCGCCAATCGCTGCAAGGAACCAGCTCCTACTATGCGCCCGGTTTCCATCTGGCCGTCGTCACACCCGACCTGCGGCTGGGCAATTTCTTCAATTTCCGCCTATTGCCAGGTCTGACCCTCATCAACCGGACATTCAACTACAACTGGACCGAAGAATACGTCAACCAACATCACGGAGCCGACGCCAAACGCAGCGTCGAATCCGTATATGGCGAGATAGCTTTCGATTTGAAATTCCGTGCCTTCCGCTACCGGAATTTCCGTCCCTATCTGACCAGCGGCGGCAGCTATGGTTTCGACTTCGCCTCAATGCGCAACAACAAGAACAACACCGACCAGTCGATAGTGCGACTGAACACCAGCGACCTGCGATACACCGTCGGACTTGGTTTCGATTTCTATATGCGCTATGTCAAATTTGCCATCGAGCTGAAAATGGCTTTCGGCCTCACCGACCTGAAAATCGAGGACGACGACCTCTACACACGCTCGGTCGATTTCATCAACACACGTACATTTATGCTGGGTTTCACGTTTGAAGGATAGAAGGGTGTGCTATGAAGAACGTCGAACTGGACCTAACGCCTGAAGAATACTTCAACGAACGTCTGCTCAAAGCCGCGGCCTGTCGCAGGCTTGGCATTGCCGCCGACGCAATCGGCCACGTCAACATTGTTCGACGCAGCCTTGATTCTCGTCGTGGAATACGATACCATTGCAATGTCGAAGTATATTTGTCCGACGAAGTTTACAATGCCCCCGACTATCACTCCGACTATCAGGATTGCCGCAACGGCAGCCCCGTAGTCATTGTCGGTGCCGGTCCTGCCGGACTTTTTGCTGCATTGCGGGCTCTCGAACTGGGATTGAAACCCGTCATTGTCGAGCGCGGCAAACCCGTTGACGAACGTCGCAAGGACATCACGCAGATGGTGCGCAGCGGCAGTGTCAATGGCGACAGCAATTGGTGTTTTGGCGAAGGCGGTGCCGGAACCTACAGCGACGGCAAGCTCTACACCCGTTCAACCAAGCGCGGCGACGTCGGCGCGATAATGAAGAAATTTGTCGAACACGGCGCCGACCCGAAAATAATGATCGACATCCACGCCCATATCGGCACCGACCGGTTGAGCGGCATCATAGCCAATATGCGCGCCACCATCAAGGAATATGGCGGCGAGATACATTTCGGCAAGCGCGTGGAAGGCTTTGTCTTTGCCGGCGGTCGCGTCAGCGGCGTCCGTTGCGCCGACGGCGACACCTTTGAAGGCGATGCCGTATTGCTCGCCACAGGCCATTCGGCACGCGACATTTACGAGCTGTTCCACCGCAACGGTTGGCTGCTCGAAGCCAAGCCGTTTGCGTTGGGTGTCCGCGTCGAACATCCGCAGAAACTGATTGACGACATACAATACCACGGTTCCAACCATTCTCCCCTGCTGCCACCGGCGGCATACAGCCTCACGACCCAAGTCAATGGGCACGGAGTCTTCTCCTTTTGTATGTGTCCCGGCGGCATCATCGTACCTGCCGCCACTGCCGACGGCGAGCAGGTGGTGAACGGTATGAGCAACGCCAGCCGCAGCTCGGCATTCGCTAACAGCGGCATCGCGGTGACCGTTTCACAGAGTGATGTGCCCGAATATGCAAAGTATGGCGCATTGGCACTGCTGCGTTTCCAGCAGGACATAGAAAGAAATACGGCCGCCGCCGCAGGCGGCGGCCTCAAAGCCCCTTGCCAACGCCTTACCGACTTCTGCGAAGGCAAAGGGCCAAGCCAACTGAATCGCACAAACTATATGGGACAATGTGCCCCCGTCGAACTCGACAAAGTGCTGCCCCTATTTGTGGCCCAATGCCTGAAACAAGGTTTCCGCGATTTCGACCGCAAAATGCGGGGCTTCTACACCTCCGAGGCCAGCCTGCTGGCCGTCGAAAGCCGCACCTCGTCGCCAGTACGCATACCACGCGGCGACGACGGACAACATCCGCAGCTTAAAGGCCTTTACCCCTGCGGCGAAGGGGCAGGATATGCCGGAGGCATCGTTTCATCGGCTATGGACGGAATAAAGATGATAGAGCTGTTGCAGAATGATTTAACGAAAACAAAAACCTTGAATTAACTTTAACCTTGACCTTAACCTTAACTTCAGAATGATTTAACGAAGACGAAAACCAAAACGAAAACCAAAACAAAAACCTTCCAACCCTAAAACCCTCCCACCTTCCAACATATCAACCTATCAACACATCACCCCTCCCTATATGAACTTCAAGCTTGAATCAGATTTTGCGCCAATGGGCGACC
>JAGDCN010000108.1 GCA_017958525.1 Bacteroidales bacterium | reverse complement strand
CATCGGAACAGGCATTTGCTCGAAACCAGGCTACAGCGAGGCCTGCATCAAGGCACTTTCCCACGTTACTGGTTGGAATATTCGTTTGGCTGACAACCTGATAGAGGCCACCAGCGCTACCAGCTGTATGATTCAGTACAGTTCAGCCTTGAAACGTCTGGCACTTAAAATCAACAAGATATGCAACGACTTGCGACTCCTCTCCAGCGGTCCGCGCTGCGGCTTGTATGAAATCCATCTGCCCGAGCGTCAGCCCGGTTCGTCGATTATGCCCGGCAAAGTCAATCCCGTCATACCAGAGGTTATGAACCAGGTGTGCTACAAGGTTATCGGCAACGATATGACCATCACCTTCGCCAGCGACAACGGCCAGCTGGAACTCAACGTGATGGAGCCCGTCATCGCATATACACTTTTTGAAAGCATCCACCTGCTTGAGAACGGATTGGACACTCTGCGCACCCTGTGCATCGACGGCATCCGCGCCAACGAGGAGCGTTGCCGCCAGCTGGTGGAACGCAGCATCGGCATCGTCACGATGCTCAACCCCATCATCGGCTACAAGCAGAGCACCAAGATTGCCAAGGAAGCCAGCGAAACAGGTCGCGGTGTTTATGAGCTGGTGCTGGAACACGGCTTGCTGACAAAAGAGCAGCTGGACAAGATTCTTCAACCGGAGAATATGCTGAAGCCTGTGGATTTGGGGAAATTGAAAATTGAGAATTGAAAATTGAGAATTGAAAATTGAATAACTTGGAAGTCATTAGAATCAAAAAAGGCCTTGACATCCCCATACCTGGGGCAGTAGAACGAAAAACTGAGTTGCTCTTCCCCAGTTATGACGGGTATCAGTATAAGTATGCCGTGAAGCCCACCGACTATGTAGGTGTGGCGCCACGGTTGCTTGTATCTGAAGGCGCTGAGGTTTTGGCCGGAAGCCCGCTGTTTGAAGACAAGAACAACGAGGGCATCCCCTTTGTGTCGCCCGTAAGTGGCAAGGTCAAAGCCATAGTCCGCGGCGAGAAACGCAAGTTGCTTTCTGTCATTGTTGAGGCCAACGAGGGAATTCAGCACTATCACACACATCCATTAGTTGACCCCCTAAGCAGCGATGCCGACACAATCAGAAATATCCTTCAGACATCGGGTATGTGGAATATGCTGCGGCAACGTCCGTTCGGCATCGTTCCACGCAAGGGAAGTCAACCGAAGGCGATATTCATATCAGGATTCGACAGTTCGCCATTGCCAGTGGATTACGACTATATGCTGCAAAACAGACATCTACCCCAACATAGTGACGACTTTCAATGGGGTATTAACGCCCTGTCCAGGATTGCACCTGTGCATCTGTCACTCAACGCGAAGAGTCAGCGAGACTCGTTTCTTGCCAAGACCGGAAACGCAGTTATCCATTTTTTTGAAGGGCCTCATCCTGCCGGACTTGTCGGCACACAGATAGCCTTTATCGACCCCATCAACAAGGGCGAGACAGTATGGACCATCAATATACAGGATGTTGCGACAATAGGTTTCTGGTTCCGCAAGGGGTTCTACTACCCTGAGCGTCTCGTGGCCTTCTGCGGTCCTGATGTAGTGAAACCTAAATACTATAGCCTTTTAAGCGGCTCTGATATTCCCACGACAATACTAAAAAGCGGCAGTGGCGAGCAGCGTATTATATGCGGCGACGTGCTCAGCGGAGTCTCAATGCGACGGGCGATAGACAATTTTTCATCCGACAGCTTTTTATCCGCGTCGTGCGACAAGGTTTGTTTCCTGCCCGAAGGCGACTACTACGACTTTATGGGCTGGCTGCGCCCCAACTTCCGCAAATACAGCTTCTCACGCACTTTCCTCAGCGGCTTCCTTAAACGGAGAACGGAAAGCAGTTTCTTCACGTTCGATACAGGCAAGCACGGCAGCGTAAGGCCGTTGTTCGTCACCGGCGAATTCGAAAAGCTGGTGCCGCTTGACATCTATCCGATGCAGCTGATAAAGGCCTGCATCATTGGCGACATCGACTTAATGGAAAACCTTGGCATTTATGAAGTTGAGCCAGAGGACTTGGCACTTTGTGAATTTGCCGACACCTCCAAGACCGAAATACAGGCCATCATCCGCAACGGCCTTGAAAAGATAAGAAAGGAGCTTGGCCTATGACACTCAGAGATTTTTTTGACAAGCTGAAGCCAAACTTCAGCAAAGGTGGCCGCTTCGAGAAGCTGTCATCGACTTTCGAGGCCTTCGAGTCGTTCGCCTTCACACCCAACACCGTAACCGGCGGCAAGATGCGCGACCGCTACAGAGGCAGCCACATCCGCGACGCCGTTGACCTAAAACGCACCATCATCACCGTGGTCATTGCCCTGCTGCCCGCCCTGCTGTTCGGTATGTGGAACATCGGCCACCAGACAGCTGTGAGCAGCGGCTTGGATTGGAGTTTCTGGTACAAATGGTGGTTCGGATTCCTGCGTATGCTGCCCATCATCGCCGTCAGCTACATCGTTGGACTTGGCATCGAGTTTCTTTTTGCCGAAATCCGCCACGAGGAGGTCAGCGAAGGCTTCATAGGCACCGGATTGATTATCTCGATGATAGTCCCCGTCACCGTACCGCTGTGGCAATTGGCACTGGCCGTTGCCTTCGCCGTAGTCATCGGCAAAGAGGTCTTTGGCGGCAGCGGCTACAATTTTCTGAATCCCGCCCTTGTGGCACGAGCCTTTTTGTTTTTCAGCTATCCCAGCCATATGTCGGGCGACAACGTGTGGATTGCCGCCGATCTGTGGGGAAGCGACGCCGTCACCGGCGCCACACCGCTCGCACTCCTTTCCAGCAACACGGATTTATCATTTTTCAATTCTCAATTTTCAATTCTCAATTTGTTTATAGGCACCATACCCGGCAGCACTTGCGAGACATCGGTCATAGCCATACTTCTGGGAGCACTGCTGCTTCTTGTTACTGGCATTGCCAGCTGGCGCATAATGCTTAGCGTAGTGCTTGGCGGCGGACTTATGGGCCTGCTGTTCAACGCCATAGGAGCCAACGAGTATATGCAGCTTCCCTTCTACTACCACTACCTGATGGGCGGCTTTGCCTTCGGATGCGTCTTTATGGCCACCGACCCTGTCACCGCAGCACATACCAACACCGGCAAATGGATTTACGGATTCCTGATAGGTGTTTTTGCCGTATTGCTGAGAGTGCTTAACCCCGCCTATCCCGAAGGAATGATGCTCGCCATACTGCTGATGAACTGCTTTGCACCGCTGATAGACCACTGCGTTGTGGCACGCAACATCAAAAGACGCCAGAAACGCTGGGCTACAGCAGAAAGGAGGACCGCATAATGAAACAGTTTTCAAACAAATATATGCTGTTCTATGCCCTTGGACTGGCAGCAGTGGTGGCGCTGGTGCTCACCATCGTCGCCACAAGCCTCAAGCCGCGCCAGGACAAGAACCGCGATGCCGAGACCAAGCAGATGATACTGAAGACCATCGGCGTCGAAGCAACACGCGACAACGCGGCAGAACTCTACGCACAAAACATTGACAGTGAGATTTCTTTTGTTGCTGAAGACGGGACCAAGATTCCTTACTACACATTCAACAACGGCATAGTCATCCCGCTGAAAGGAAACGGTTTGTGGGGACCCATTTGGGGATATATGGCTTTGGATAACAATGGTACCGTGCTGGGCGCCGTTTTCGACCATCAAGGCGAGACTCCCGGTCTCGGTGCCGAAATTGCCACCGACAAATTTGCCAATCGCTTTATCGGCAAACAAATGGACAAACAACCAATAGTATTGAAAAAGAACGCCGACGAAAACAGTTCATACGAAGTAGATGCTATCAGTGGCAGCACTATGACCTGTAATGGTGTGACAGAAATGCTGCAAAAGGCTTTCGAACAATATAGCACCTT
>JAGDCN010000107.1 GCA_017958525.1 Bacteroidales bacterium | reverse complement strand
GAGAATATGTTTTAAAAGCAGGCCCCGATTCTCATAGAAAAAGATAACCCGGTCCCTCTTGGATAAATATAACCCGGTCCCTCTTGGATAACTATAACCCGATTCCCTCTTGGAAAAGATAACCAGGTTAAATCAGAAATGTTAAAATTTTGACTTGATTGTCCGTAAAAATCCGTTTTCACGACATATCGGGTTTTCTTTTGTTTTTAACACTTTTTTGCTCCTTATTATTTGACAACCAATCTTTTGTGACGATTTGAAAAAATATTTTCAAAATCTCGCAAAAGCCCCTTTTTGGCTCATTTCTAACTTGCTGATTCTCCACACCATCTTCTTATCAAATTCTACCCAAATTCTTACTAAATTCTACCCAAATTTTACTTCTGTAGTATATAATTAAAATTTTAACATTTTTTTGTTATAAATTTAGGTGTCGTTACTCCGGCGGGGAAGGCTGTTTCCCTTTTTTTTGAGTTGAGGATTTGTTTTGGTTTCGGTTTGGAATCTTTCAAAACAAGATTGTGTAATTTTATTTTGCCGATTCAACAAAAATGTGTAAATTTGCATTTATTCCAATTTGTCCGATGGAATGACAATTTTTTGAATTTCAATATATAATATAATTAATACATATTTAATTTATCACAAAATGGAAAAGAAGGACCTTCTTAAAGAAACCGTTCAACACATTGACATTAAGAAATACAACTCGACAGAACTGATTGATGCAATGCGTCATATGTCGTTCACGAGCCGTGATACTGCCCGCGCTGCCGACATATTGATGAAAATGTGCGCCGAAAAGGAATGCACCAACATCCTCACCATTGCCGGTTCCACTTCGGCAGCCGGATGTATGCAGGTTTATGTCGATATGGTTAAAAACAAAATGGTAGATGTTGTTGTCTCGACCGGAGCTTCGATTATCGATATGGACCTCTTTGAAGCCCTCGGTTTCAAGCACTATATCGGAACAAAAGAGAATGTCATCCCCGACACAAAACTGCGTGAACTCTACATTGACCGCATATATGACACTTTTATCGACGAAGAGGAACTGCAGGCTTGCGACAATGCCACCTATGAATTGGCAAATATGCTTGAGGCTCGCCCCTACAGCTCGCGCGAGTTTATCTATGAACTTGGCAAATGGCTGCACAACGGTCGCGCTGTGAAAAAAGACAGTCTCATCCAGACTTGCTACGAGTGTGGCGTGCCTATTTTCTGTCCCGCTTTCTCCGACTGCTCGGCAGGTTTCGGCATCGGCAAACACCAGTGGATGCGTGCCAATGAAGGTAAACCTTATCTCAGCATCGATTCGGTGTGCGATTTCATCGAACTGACAAAGATCAAGATGTCTTGTCCCGAAACTGGTCTCTTTATGGTCGGTGGCGGCACTCCGAAGAATTTTGCACAAGACACCGTCGTTTGCGCTGA
Source organism: Bacteroidales bacterium (assembly GCA_017958525.1). Taxonomy (GTDB): domain Bacteria; phylum Bacteroidota; class Bacteroidia; order Bacteroidales; family P3; genus Colimorpha. The sequence goes on along the minus strand of JAGDCN010000107.1, from coordinate 55,690 downwards.
AATCCTCGGTCACGAGGTCCCGATGCATAAGTATGCAATCCAGATCACCGTTGCCGACGTGCGTGACGGCGCCTGCTCGTCATCGACATTGCTCGAAGCCGGCAGCTGGGGAAAGGTGAGCGAAGAACTGCAGCAAATGGTTTATGCCGAAGGTACTACAGTTATCCCGATGATAGCTTCGTATGTTTATCATAATGGTCCCTGGCGTGAACGCGAGTACAAGAACTGGCAGCGTCTTTTCGAAAAATAATTATGATTGATGACCGGTGGCACATTGTTGCCACCGGTCATTGACTGTCAATTATCAGTTTTTACTTTTCAAATACACCTTTATGGACGAATGTATCCGTAAGCAAATTCGCGAATTGATTCAGCGCGAGGTAGTTGTGGCGACAGGATGTACCGAACCCGGTGCTGTCGCTCTTGCTGTTGCCAAAGCACGTGAAACGCTGGGCTTTATGCCCGACCGTACTGAGCTGTTGCTCAGCAAGAACGTCTTTAAAAACGCTATGGGCGTGGGTATTCCCGGTACAGGAATGATTGGATTGCCTATCGCTGTTGCCATTGCTTTGACTGCGGGCGAATCGAATCGCCAACTTGAGGTGCTTACGGTGCCTGCCAACGATGTCGAGACGGCCAAGGTGTGGCTTGCCAACAATGGCGGAAGCATCAAAATAGGTTTGAAAGAGCGGTGTGAGGACAAACTATATATCGAATGCATTTGTTCGAAGGGCAGTGACACTGCAACGGCAATCATTTCCAAGCGGCACACAAATTTTATCTATATTGCAAAGAACGACAAGGTGTTGCTTGACAACGAGAAGTGTGTCGCCAATGGCGAAAACGACTGTTGCAGCGACCCCTGTCTGTCTGAACGCATCGTTTATGATTATGCTACCACGGCACCCATTGAAGAACTTCAGTTTATTCGCGAAACGGTTGAGTTGAACACCGCCGCTGCCAACGAGGGGTTGAAGGGGTATGGCCTTAACACGGGACGAATACTGATGGAAAACGCCGACGGTGACATTGTACATACGGTTATTGCCCGTACTGTCGCTGCATCGGATGCCCGTATGGACGGATGCACCCTGCCTGTCTATAGCAACAGCGGCAGCGGTAATCAGGGTATTGCCTGCACGTTGCCCGTCTATGAATATGGTCGCGCAAAAGGATCGAGTGAAGAACAGGTGACAAGGGCATTGATACTCAGCCATCTTACTTCCATCTACATCAAGCGAGGCATTGGAAGGTTGTCGGCTTTGTGCGGCATTGTCAACGCATCGATAGGTGTTTCTTCGGGCATAACCTACTTGCACGGTGGTAATTACGATCAGGTGTGTTATGCAATCAAGAATATGATCAACACGTTGGCAGGTATGGTCTGCGATGGCGCCAAACCGTCGTGTGCGCTAAAGATGTCCACGGGACTTTACAGCGCGTTTGTCAGCGCCGAGCTTGCTTTGCACGACAAGGTTGTGGATGCCTGCGATGGCCTTTCGGAAAAGGATATCGACTTCTCTATTCGCAATTTGGGTCGATTGGGCAACGAGGGAATGGACCAGACTGACGACATTGTGCTTGATATTATGACGCATAAGCAAAACTAGACTTGTTGATAAAAATTTTGGGCCTAAAGAAAGTATTCCAAAAAAAAACTGTAATTTTGCCAATTCAAATTTAATAAATAAAGATATGGATTCTAACAGTAACAGAACGAAAGAAGAGTTGTATTCACAGTCCATTAGTGCGGGCAAGCGTAAGTATTTCTTTGACGTGAAGGAAACACGCGGTGGCGACAAATTCATCGTTATTGCTGAAAGCCGCAAGCTTTTTGACAATAACACCGGAAATTTCTATTTTGAGAAAAACAAGATGTTCCTCTACAAGGAGGATTTCGAAAAGTTCCAGAAAGGCCTTAATAATGCCATTTCTTTCATCGAAACAGGAATCATACCTGAAGACGATGCTGATTCTGTAGAAAGCACTACAGGTTCTGCCAACGATGAAATCGAGGATATTTTCAAAATTTAAAGACCTAAAGGTCTGACAAACATCTAAAGGAACATCCATAACTATGGGTAAAATCATTTCGATAGCCAACCAAAAGGGTGGGGTGGGCAAAACTACCACTGCCACCAATCTTTCTGCGTCGTTGGCTGTGCTGGAATACAAGGTGCTGCTGATTGATGCCGACCCACAGGCTAATGCTACATCGGGACTCGGTATAAACCCCGAAACTGTAGAGCAAAGTGCATACGAATGCTTCTTGGGACAGGTTGCGACCAAAGACTGTATCGTTGAGACTGAAACGCCCAACCTTTTTTTGCTGCCAACCCGTATCGACCTGGTGGGCGCCGAAATAGACCTGGTGAACGAAAAGCAACGTGAATTCTACATTTCCAAAGCATTGGAACCTATTCGCAATGACTACGATTTTATCATCATCGACTGCTCGCCCTCACTTGGTCTCATCACTATCAACGCCCTCACAGCGTCGGATTCGGTCATTATTCCGATACAAAGTGAGTATTTTGCCCTTGAGGGTTTGGGCAAACTCTTGAACACTATTCGCATTGTCCAGACACGACTCAACCCCAAACTATCAATCGAAGGTCTGCTGATTACTATGTATGACTCGCGTCTGCGTCTGGCTCGCCAGGTGGTTGAGGATGTGCGCAGCCATTTCAAACAGATGGTCTTCGATACACTCATCTATCGCAATACCAAGTTGGCAGAAGCACCAAGCTATGGTCGCTCGATTATTATGCACGACGCCACTTGCTCGGGAGCTATCAACTACTTGAACCTGGCCAACGAGATACTGCGCCGTAACGGAATGGAAAAAACCAGAAGACACAAGTGAGAAAAGAAAGAGACAACGTTATGACTACCAAGAAAAAAACTTCAGGACTGGGACGCGGACTTGGTTCCATACTGCCCGATGTCGATATTGATGCGGCGATGGGCAAGAGCAACCTTACCACTGCCATTACAACCATTCCTCTCAGCCAAATAGAAGCCAATCCCTTTCAGCCACGCAAGGATTTCGACCAGGAAGCCCTTGATGAGCTTGCGCAATCCATCTGTCAGCAGGGGGTTATAACACCCATAACGGTGCGACAGATGCCCGACGGCAAATACCAGCTCATTGCTGGCGAACGCCGCTTCAGAGCGTCGCAGCAGGCCGGACTAAAAGAGATACCAGCCTATATCCGCATCGCCACCGACACGCAGATGATGGAGATGGCTCTTGTGGAAAATATTCAGCGCGAGAACCTTAACGCAATGGAAATTGCTTTCTCCTATAAAGCACTTATCGAAGAGTGCCAACTGACACACGAGCAGCTGAGCGAAAAAGTTGGCAAGAACCGCTCGACCATCACCAACTATCTGCGTTTGTTGAGCCTTCCGTCCGAAACACAGTTGGCGTTGAGCACCGACCAAATCAGTATGGCCCACGCACGCTGTCTGGTGAACGTTGAAGACACTGAAACTCATCTGGCTATGCTGCACGATATCATCAACAAACAGCTATCGGTGCGCCAAACGGAGCAGATGGTTAAGGAAATGGCCAAGCCAAAACCAGTTGTATTGCCCCGACGCAAGGAAGACCTTCCTGAGATACACGCTGCCTCGAGATCGGCATTGAAGCAGTACCTTCAGTCGGAAGTAGATATCAAACGCAGTCGTCGCGGCAAGGGCACACTGACAATACATTTCAACAGCGACAAGGATTTCGAGCGTATCATCAAGCTGATCGAGAAGTAAACAGTGATTAGCTACTATTTAAATATGAATAAAATAAAAAGAGTAGGGCTTTTGTTCCTTACTCTTTTTTGTGTTTCCTCTTTTAATGCTATCAAAGCGCAGAGCGACAGCCTATTGTCCGTACAGCAGGGCAAACTGGAGGCTACGGTACACAAAATGGAAATGGAAAAGCCGCACAGTGCCAAAAAAGCTCTTATTCTTTCGGCTGTTCTGCCTGGCGCAGGACAGGTTTATAACGGTCAGGCGTGGAAAATCCCTATTATCTATGTAGGATTGGGTGGTGTGGCCTACTACACCTACAACAACTATACGCAGATGAAACTGTACAAAGAGGAATATCTGTACCGTGTGAATAACAACGACGCGACTTTACATCCTGACGATCCAGATATAGCTAATAATACCAGATCAAATATATACAACCTTTACGAAGACTACAACAAAACTTTCCAGCTCTCAATTATCATTGCAACAGCAATTTACGGTTTAAATCTGCTTGATGCTTATGTATTTGGACACCTGTATGATTTCCAAATCACAGATGATTTGACGCTTAACATTTCTCCTGAAATTATTCCAACAATCCAAACAGAACCCTTGATCGGGCGTGGTATTTCATTTGTTCCGGCTGCAAGCATACGTCTGAAATTCTAATTTATGCACAACAATAAAACAACCGTAGATTCTACGGTTGTTTTATTGTTTTTATTGCTGTTATATGCAAGTAGTATGCCCTTAGTTTTTGTATCTATACTTTTTATGCGGGTAACAAATCCGACACAAAAACAATCCTGGTGTAGCAGTTGTTATTTGTATTTAAACTCCTCTATTTCGCGGCGGTCGCGTTTGGTCGGTCGGCCGCTACCGCGGTCGCGTTTTTCGAAACCATATTGGCGTACCATCTGTATGCGCTCGTATTCTTCAGGGGGGGTGAGGTCGGTCAAATAGTTTTCCACCAACTTGGCACCTACGCGGTTACCTAGCATTTCTTTGACCTGCACAGTGCGATGTGTTTGGTCAATATTGAGTTCGTATATTTCACCAACACTGATTTCGTGCGACGCCTTGACTGGTGTTCCGTTCATTTTGACACGTCCCGAACGGCAGGCATCGGTAGCGATGCTGCGGGTCTTGAAAAGGCGAACGGCCCACAGGTATTTGTCGATGCGGATATCGTTCATTGTTTGTGAATTGTGACAAGTGAAGTTTGAATAGACAGATGAGGGGTTCCAAAACAATTATTTGGCTCGGAAGTAGATGTTTATCGGTACACCGTGGAAGTCCCAAAGTTCGCGCATACGGTTTTCAACATAGCGACGGTAGGGGTCGCGGACGTATTGAGGCAGGTTGCAGAAAAACACAAATTGTGGGTAGGGGGTAGGCAACTGGGTGATATATTTGATTTTTATCCATTTGCCTTTGACGCTGGGTGGAGGATTCTGTTCCTTTACGATGGGAAGCATAGTGTCATTCAGTTCCGAGGTGCTGATCTTGCGGCTGCGAGCCGCATATACCTGACGAGCGGTTTCAAGTACTTTATAAATGCGCTGCTTATTGATGACAGAAGTGAATATGATAGGCACGTCGTCGAAGGGTGCAATGCGCTCGCGGATAAGATTTTCAAAGTCTTTGTGCGTATTGTTGTCCTTTTCGACAAGATCCCATTTGTTCACCACAACAACGACACCCTTGTGGTTGCGCTGGATAAGTCCGAATATGTTGAGATCCTGCTGTTCGATACCTTGTGATGCGTCGAGCATCAGAATACATACGTCGCAGGCTTCGATAGCACGCACCGAGCGCAACACTGAGTAGAATTCAAGATCTTCACTGACTTTTTGTTTTTTGCGAAGTCCGGCAGTATCTACAAAATTGAAGTCAAATCCGAAAAGATTGTAGTGTGTCAGGATAGAATCGCGCGTCGTTCCGGCGATGGGAGTCACTATGTTACGCTCTTGACCTGTAATGGCGTTGATAAACGATGACTTGCCAACATTTGGGCGGCCCACCACGGCGATGCGCGGCAGGTGGTCGTCGTTCTCTTCTTCGCCTTCTTCAAAGTCGGCGACGACAGCATCCAGCAAATCGCCTGTGCCGCTTCCAGTGATGCCGGCAATTGGATATATTTCGCCGAGACCGAGGGCATAGAATTCGCCGATAGTCTCCTGACGTGCTGGAGTGTCGCATTTGTTGACGACCAGCATCACTTTTTTCTTGCAGCGTCGCAACATATCAGCGACATCTTCGTCCATCGGGGTCAACCCTTCCTTGGCATCGACCAGAAAGAGAATTACATCGGCCTCGTCAATTGCAAGGGCTACTTGTTTGCGGATTTCTATTTCAAATTCGTCATCGCCACCCATTACATATCCGCCGGTGTCGATAACAGAAAAATGTTTGCCGTTCCAGTCGGAATGGCCGTATTGGCGGTCGCGCGTCACGCCCGAAGTTTCATCGACAATGGCTTTACGTTCTTCGATAAGTCGGTTGAAGAGAGTTGATTTGCCCACATTTGGGCGTCCCACTATAGCTACTATGTTAGACACTTATAAAAAATGAAAGATTAAAATTCAAAACTAATAATTAATTGCTACTGTGAATCTTATCAATGGAAAGCAATATTATTTCGGGCAGGTCATTGTCGATGACACCAAAGCAGTTAAGGGCAGCATAACTTTCAGTAAGGTATGCCACCCCCTCGATGGTGTCACCATAGTGCAGGATTTGCGGGGCACGGTATGCCATCACAGCGTTTTGGCAGCTAATGCCCGAAGAGGTAAAAGGATTGCCGATGCTGTCTGGCGTATGAATGTCAATGACGTATCCAATCTGCGATGACGAGCAGAGCTCGCCATCAACAACTGTTCCAGTAAAATGGAACTCGTCGATATCGCGGTTGCAAGCACCGCACAATGCAACAATCGCCATAATGGCAAGCGCAACAGTCCTATTCATATCTTTAGCATTTATACTTTTAAACCCTAAAATCCTTTATTTCGGAATCATTAATAAGTCGAACCGCTGCCAAAGAATAGGTTGAGACCAACGGAGAGGTTAACCTCTTTTGCGTCGATGACGTAGAAATTCGAAATATAGTCAAGGAATGCATAAATCTGGAATGCGCGGAAAGGTGTGAGTGTGAAACCAATGCCAGGATTGAACCAGTTCCAGTGTCCATTGTTGGTTAGCACCGAGGCCGAAGCCACAACCTCTACCCATTCGTGGATGTTGACTCGTGCTATCGCTGATGTGCGGCTATAGAAACCAACGGTTTTGGTTTTGAACACATCGCCGACTTTTACTAATCCGCGGTCGAATTCGCCGTGGAAAAGCAGTCCTGCACTGACGCCCGGGGTAATGTGGAGCATACCACCCAGATTCACCTTGGTGGGAATTGCTGTCCAGTAGGCATCGCCGCCGTCTATGGTTTTGTATTCTGCCAAAGCAGTCAGTGAGTCGATAAGTACCTGCGTGTAGCTTGAGTCGAGCGTACCGCCCTGCATTATATTGCTCACATTAACACCGGTGAAAGTGAACGAGTTGTCGTCGCGAGCCGATACAATACGTTTAATGCCGTCAGTCCAATGGATGCCAGGACCGAGATCGACAATGCTGGCCGATACCTCGAACAGGTCGGTTGCATAGCGAGCACCAAGGTCGAAATTAATTCCAAGGTTTTTGGGCATATATGTGCGCACAGTGGCCGAAGTCTGGTTTGTATTTGTGTCGGTGGTGATATCTATAGCCGAAGTGTAGTTCATATTCAGGTTCATATCCGCTCTCAACGACGAATAGTCTGGAGCTGTTGTCATCGTCAGCGACGAACCAGCATTTGAGAGGTCCAAATAGCCAAGCAGCATTTTGACACGTGCGCCAACAGTCAGGTAATCGTTCAGGCGAATGCCGAATCCAAGGGCTCCTTCTCCATAGACGCGAGCACCAATCAGGTTGCCGTCCAGCAGTTCAATGACATCGTCGCCTGTGTGGTTATAGTTACCATCATTGATGAAAGTGACAAGTCCTTTAGGCATACCGAAGCCGAAATCCACTTTCGCCTGTGCGGAGAGTGTGAGGAAGAACTTACCGAAGTCAATACCCAATCCCAAAGCGTGGATATTGGTTCCGAGACGCATCTGCTCGCCGTTCGAGAGACTGTCGAGGATCTTGTTGGCATTGATAAAAGTGCGTTGTTCGACAGAGTCATAGTTGAAAATGCTCGAGTATGCCAATGGACTCGACAGGTTGAAGTTGACATTAGGCAGGGCAAGGTATGCACGAGCGTGGCTGGGGAAGAATGCGGGATTGGCCGAGTTCATCAGCGGGTTGCGCGATGAGCCATACATAATGTTGCTCTGTGCATTAGCATTGTTCGTCATTGCTATGGCAACCAAAGCAAGCGTGCAGGAAAGTATGCGGATAAAGCGTTTCATTTCTCACCTCCTTCCTCATTGCCGTTTGAACCTAGTTCGAAGTTTAGATTGTATGTTGGACGCAACTTTGCCCATACACGAAGCTGCAAGCGGTCTGTGGCCTGAATTGAAACACGGTTGCGCACAGGGTCGTTGGTAGGCGAAGTGCTCATTTCCGCACTGATGCGAATTTTTCTGGTTTCAAGTAAGTCCTCAAACACATCTCTTGTCACGGGAATTTCTATCAGTGTCTGTTTAGGAGTTGTTGCAGTGTAAAGGTTTGTTTCGGGGTTCAGTGCCACATCGGCACCGGTCACCTCGGTCTGAACAGGATTCAGAATGTCGCAGAGTACTTGATCATTTTCATCGACAAACTGGGCTCTGATCAGCAGCGACAATGGCAAACCGTTTTGACAGTCGAGATACAGCATTGACGAGTCAACCACCAGATCGTTCAGATGGAACGAAGGTGTGAAACTGATGTCTGTCTGGTAGTTCAGGTTGTTCAGGTATGCCGAAACAGGGAACTTTACTTTGATGTCACCGTCAATATCAACAGATTGCATCCCAATTGAGTCGGCCACAAATTGGTTCTCCGAGATGCCAGCCGTGGCGAAGAAAGCAGCTTCGAAAGCAATGTTCATACGCGCACTGTATTGGATTTCCTTGGGCCTTTTGTTGATGGCCGAGCTGATATCAGTATTGTTGAAAATTGTGATATACTCTCCAGCCACGAGGTTGTCGATCGGTATCGAGTCGGAAGCAGTCCCCGGAGCAGGATAAACAGGATAAACAACATTGTCCTGACCAACAACGCTGATTGTCAACTGGTCATAATATACGTGCACGTGATAGGTCTCCATAGCTTGCAGTGTGTTGGGGTTGGCCTGCGCCTTGATGTAGGTGCGCAGATATACCAGAAGACTATCGACCTCTATATCAGCCTCGTTGAGAATTTGCATATTGTTGAATAAATCGATGGCGACATTGCCTGAAATGCTGTTTCGTGAAACATATACAATTTCATTATCCTTGGGATTGGGACCGCTGCCCTTGCCGTCCTGTAAATCCACGTGCCATTGCATATTTGTGTCGTAGGCCAGCGTAATAATACCACGGCTATCAACTTCCATTGTGGCATAAGAAATCTGGACCATTTTCAGCATATCATAGATTGTGGCAGAACCCTCGCCAATAGGTACACCGAGAACCGGGCTCACAGTACCGCTGATGGTCATTCCGTGCTGCAGAGCCTCAAAATCCTTGAAACCATCCTTGAGACAGGATGTCATCAAGAGGCTGCCGAGCACAAAAAGAAATGCAGTCTTTTTCATCTTTTTTGTTATTTGTCAGTAAATTATTGATTGTGATTTGTTTTGTTAACAGTTTATAATATTTTGCAAAGATACTAAAAAATAATGATACACGGTTTGTTATTTCAATTAAAAATAGTTTTTAATCAACAGATAATAGATTTTTCATATAATAAAGTATTTGATTTGCAGTTGTTTGTTTTTAAAATTATGATGTAGAGTTGATTTTTTTTTATATCGTCATTTTATACCATTAAAAAACAAAAACAATCATTGCAATGGAGTTTCTCCTACTTTTGTTATTATTTTGACAGAACATTACAATGCAGTATAAGTTTGAAACTGACTGTCCTTTTTTTTTCGGGCCCCAAGACGACATTACGAGTGTCAAATGCAGAGGTTGATGGTTAATAATATGGTTAATAAATATTTATTATTTGGTATTGTCGGCGAATGAAAAAAAGATTTTATCTTTGCAATGGCAAATGATATATAATGAAATTTATAAGACAATATCAATCAGAGATTTATGGCAATTATCGCATTGTGGGACTTCGCAATGGCGCAATTGCTGGTGCGTTCATATCGTTTGCTGTGCTGTTCTGCAAGCTGATTTATTATCCCATATACGCTCCCGAAAACTATGTGACCGACATTGCGCTACTTGTTTCAACACTGTTTTTTGCCCGACGCTACCGCGGCAGTCTGCCTGATGGTCGTGTGACGTTCAAAGAATTAATGCTCTATGGCTTGTGGTTGGGTGTGATAGCGGCGATGATATACGGACTTTTCCTGCTGCTTTATGGAAGTGTGATTGACAAGGAGTTTGCGACCCGCTGTCTTGAACATTTCATTGTTGGCGAGCAGCGCGGAGCAGGCACCGACGAGGAGAAAGCAGCAACAATAGTAGTGATGCGCACCTATCGCCTTCATACTTGGGCTTTTATCGGTGCTTTCCGCACGGCGGTGATGTCGATAATGACGGCGTTTGTAGCAGCACTGGTTTTCAGAACGGAGAAGAACAAGGTGAAAATTAAAAATAAATAACTCAAGTTTCGGTAATCAACACAATATAAGACAGTATGGATATAAGCATTGTTGTACCGCTTTATAATGAAGAAGAGTCGTTGCCGCACCTGGCAGAATGGATTGACAGGGTGATGTCGGTAAACGGTTTTGAATATGAAGTTATTATGGTTGATGACGGTAGTCGCGACAATTCGTGGAAGGTCATCGAGGAACTGCGTGCAAAGAACCCGGCATACAAGGGTGTGAAGTTTCGCCGTAACTATGGCAAGTCGGCGGCTCTGAATGTTGGTTTCAGCCACGTGCAGGGTGACGTGGTTATCACGATGGACGCTGACTTGCAGGACAGTCCCGACGAGGTACCCGAACTATACAAGATGATTAAGGATGAAGGCTACGATCTGGTGTCGGGCTGGAAGAAGAAACGTTATGACTCGAAGCTGGCGAAGAATATACCGTCGAAGTTCTTTAACTGGACAACGCGCAAGATGTCCGGCATCAAGTTGCACGATTTCAATTGTGGCCTGAAGGCATATCGGCGTGACGTGGTGAAAAGCATTGAGGTGTATGGCGAGATGCACCGCTACATACCTGTTATCGCAAAGTGGGCAGGATTCGGTAAGATTGGTGAGAAGGTGGTTCAGCATCGCAAACGTGAGTTTGGTGTGACGAAGTTTGGCTTGAATCGCTTTGTGAATGGATATCTGGACCTGATGTCAATTATGTTTATGTCGAAGTTTGGCAAGCAGCCGATGCATTTCTTTGGCTTGGTGGGTTCAGTGTCGTTTCTACTAGGTTTCATTGCCCTGGTTGTGGTGTGCACGTTGCGCCTTTGCGGTCGTATCGCTCTTACCAATAGTGTGTGGTTCTATCTTTCGATGCTGTTTCTGGTGCTGGGGGCTATGCTGTTTCTTGCAGGTTTCCTTGGAGAGCTGATATGCCGCAATTCAAGTACGCGAAACAACTATTTGATTGAAAAAGAACTAGTCTGATGGGTGCGTTGTTCTTGGACCGCGACGGTGTCATCAATCGTCGCATAGTTGATGGCTATGTCACGCGTCCTGAGGATTTTGTCTTGATTGACGGTGTGCCGGAGGCTTTTGCCATCTTAGCCAAGTGTTTCGACCATATCTTCGTGGTCACTAACCAGCAGGGTATCGGTAAGGGGCTGATGACTGAGGCTGACCTTAAGGCTATCCACCAGTGCCTGTTTGACAGGGTAGAGGAGGCTGGCGGAAGGATAGATCGTATTTATCATTGTCCTAATTTGAAATCAGATCATTCGTTTATGCGTAAACCGTCGATAGGTATGGCGATACGTGCGCGTAAGGATTTTCCCTGTGTCGTTTTGCGTCATTCGGTGATGGTTGGCGACACGGAGAGTGATATGCTCTTTGGTCGTCGTGCTGGAATGCAGACAGTACTGGTGGGCGACGAGACGGATTTGGCGCGACGCAAGCCACATTTGGTAGATCGCTGCTATCCGGATTTGATTAGCTTTGCAAAAGCCATTAAAAAATAAACACTTAATAATTGGACATACAAAATGATGTATCGTCACCATAGCGAGGCTGATTTGTGCAAAAAAACGCGCAAACGACATATCAGCATTATGGGTCGGAAGTGTCTGCTGCTGGTCGTCGCCGCTGTTACTGTGGTGTTCGTGTCAATGCGCGCTATCCATAGCACGGAGAGTTCGCGTGTGGAACGTATTTTGAGCGAGGACGATGCTGTGGTGGAGGAATCCAAAGCAAAAGACGACATCCACCGTGTCTATCGTCGCCGCATAAAGCGTAGCGCGATACCTGCGATCAATTATAACAATATAAGATACCGTGAGCTTTTCAACGATTCAAACTATGTGCAACTGGCCGCCGCACGGGCGGGCGGTATCGACCCTGCAACAGTAGGTGACCCTGCGCAAAACGCCGCTTTTGTGCCTATTTTCAGTACTGCCTTATACAGCGTTGATACGATGCATCATTCGGTGCCTTACCTGTTGCCCGAAACGGTGCTATTGATAGACTATATTGCTCACCGCTTCAAAAGTCTGATGGAGGAACACTACCCCTCGTTGGGTGAACACAGCGTAATAGTGACCAGCGCATTGCGAACTGAACAGAGTGAACGACGCTTGCGACGCGTGAACCGTAATGCCACCGACACATCGTGCCATATTTATGGTACTACGTTTGACCTGTCGGCACAACGCTACCTGCACGTAGCCAGCGGACACGACACTGTGGTCGATGCCTGCAAGCAGATGCTGGCATTGGCTTTGTATGAACTTCGCTACGAAGGACTTTGTTATGTGAAATACGAACGAGGATCCTGTTTCCACATAACGTTGCGCACTACACAATACGAGGGTGACGCGGCAAGCGAGACACGCAGTTATGTCAATCCTGGTTCGCCGGACTACCTGACTATTAAGAAGGAAAGCAAAAAACTGAAATCGGAAAATGAAATACTAAAGGCTAGACATTCGCGTGTCAAGGAGAGCACGAAACAAAGTGCAGTGAAGCAAGAACGAAAAAAAGCAAACGAAGCACCAACGAATAAAAGAGATTTCAGAACGGAGCCAGGTGGTCTGACGGAGCGCGAACGAATATCGCTCGAACAGTTTGAACGATAGCAAAAAACGTTTTTTTCGCCTGATGGCACAATTTTTTTGCTCGACAGCAGTTATTTAATAATTGAGATTATCAAGTTGCGCCGGCGAGAACACTTGCGTATCAATAACTCCTAAAAAACAACATATCAACAAACGAAATAACTGATTTAAAATATGTCATTGCAATGTGGTATCGTGGGTTTGCCGAATGTAGGCAAATCAACTCTTTTCAACTGCCTGAGTAACGCCAAAGCACAGGCTGCCAACTTTCCTTTCTGCACCATAGAACCCAATGTGGGCGTTATAACCGTACCCGACGAGAGACTGTCAAAACTAGTTGAAATCGAGCATCCAGCTAGCGTCGTACCTGCTACAGTTGAGATTGTCGATATTGCTGGTCTTGTTAAGGGGGCCTCGAAAGGGGAGGGATTGGGTAACAAGTTTCTTGGCGACATAAGGACTACTGATGCTATTATTCACGTTCTACGTTGTTTTGATGATGATAATGTGACACACGTTGATGGATCTGTTGATCCTGTTCGCGACAAGATGACTTTAGACCTTGAATTGCAGTTCAAGGATTTGGAAACCATAGATAACCGATTGGCAAAAGAAGAGAAAAAAGCTAAAACCGGCGGTGATGCAAAAGCCAAAAAGTTGGTGGAGGTAATGAAACTGTACCAAGAAGCCCTGTTGGCTGGCAGAAGTGCACGTACGGTTAAATTGGACGAGAGTCAACAGGAGGCTGCAAAAGAACTGATGCTGCTGACAGCCAAGCCAATTTTGTATGTATGCAATGTTGATGAGGCTTCGGTGGTAAAGGGAAACAAATATGTAGATATGGTGCGTGAGGCTGTGAAAGACGAAGATGCAGAGGTTCTTGTGATAGGTGCCGGTATCGAGGCCGATATTGCTGAATTGGAGAGCTATGAAGAAAAGCAGATGTTCCTTGAAGACCTGGGTTTGAAGGAGAGCGGTGTGAATCGTCTTATCAAGGCCGCCTATCGCCTTCTGAACCTACAGACTTTCCTGACAGCTGGCCCGAAGGAATGCCGTGCGTGGACATTCCGCAAAGGAATGAAAGCCCCTCAAACAGCAGGAATTATTCATAGTGACTTTGAGCGTGGATTTATTCGTGCTGAAGTAATAAAGTATGAGGACTATGTGGCTCTGGGCAGCGAAGCTAAGTGTCGCGAAGCTGGTAAGATAGCTGTCGAGGGTAAGGATTATGTGGTGCAAGATGGTGACATTATGCATTTCAGGTTTAATGTTTAAGGATTTTTTTATGTTAATGCGTTTAGTGATTGTATTTTATAAAGTTTAGTATTGTTAATTCAAAATTGAAATAATGTGAAACGGTATGTAAGCGACAGGTTGGTTTTGGTAGTGCTGGCATTGTCAGTGCTTGCTGCCGTTTGTGGCTGTTCGACACAGAAGGCAAAATGGGCCAACATAACGTTTCACAACACTACGTGCCATTACAACACGTGGTGGAACGGCAACGAGAGTTACAAGGATGGCTTGAAGAAACTTGGGCATACCTTCAACGATGACTACACGCAGATACTACCAGTCTATCAAATAGGCAGCAAAGAGAAAGCTATGGGCATATACCCTCAGATGGACAAAGCCATAGAAAAAGGTATCAAAGGCATAAAAAAACATAGCATTTACGTCCAAGGTCGTGAATATGTAAAATATGTGAAGAACTGTTACCTGTTGACAGCCTACGCTACATTTTATAAACAGGACTATGCGGCAACGGCTAATACTTGCCGCCTTATTATGTCGCAATACAACGGAAGCATTGAGGCCGATGAAGCTCGCATACTGCTGGCACGCTGCCTGACACAGGAAAAACAATATGCTGATGCTGAATCGTCTTTGGATCTACTGGTAAACGATCAGGCAAAGGACAATTTTTCTCCAAAACTGGCCGATAAACTTTATATGGCTATGATTGAGTGCGTTTTGCCGCAAGAAAAATACAAAAAAAGTGTGCAGTATATTCGCTTGGTTCTTGACGAAACCACTGACCGTCGCACGAAAGCTCGTCTGTATTTCATTATGGCACAAATTTATCAGAAGTTGGAGAAACGTCCGACGGCAACGAAATACTATGAGAAAGTGTTGAAGTGCCGTCCAGATTATGTGATGGAGTTTAATGCAAGAATCAATATTGCTTCGTGTGCAAATGAAGAGCATACCAATCTGTCCGATGTGGAAAAGAGCCTCGACAAGATGCTGAAAGACAAAAAGAACGCCGAATTCAAAGACCAGATTTATTATGCTAAGGGTGAGATGTATCTGGGTATGAAAGATGCCCAAAAGGCTTGTGACAGTTTCAAGGAGTCGGTGTCTGCCGCTGCAGGTAATCCATCGCAGAAAGCCAAATCGGCTTTACGTCTGGCCGACGTACTCTACGAAATGTACGAAAACTATGACGAAGCGCAGCTATACTACGACACGGCGATGCATATCATCAAGGCTGGCTATCCGCATTTTGATGAAATACGCTCAAGATACAATACACTTACAGCATTGGTTGAAAACACACGATTAATCTATCGCAACGACAGCCTTTTGCTGTGGGCTGATATGGATCCTGGCAAGCGAACAAAATTAATCGAAAAAAAAATTGCCGATCTAAGACAAAGAGAGAAAGAAGAGGCCGAACGACAATTGATTGCAGAAATGAATCAAGAGGCGCTGGCACAGCAGAATACTCTACAGGGTGACTGGTATTTCTATAACCACAACAACGTAAGCAAAGGCAAACAGACATTCCGGCAACGGTGGGGATTAAGAACGTTGGACGACTACTGGTTTTTGAACAATCGCAATAGTTTTGCAATGGGTTCAATGATTCCCGGTATGGAGATGACGAGCGATGATATGGGTGACGATAGCGACAGTACATCTGCCGACAGCACCACCGTTGTGTCGCCTCGCGACAATCCCGATGACCCGCACAATGTGGCTTATTATTTAAAAGACCTTCCTAAAACACAAGGACAACGCGACACAATGCATATGGAGATTGCGCGTTGTTTGCTGAATGCCGGATATATTTATTATGACGGCATTGAGAATACCGACAGAGCACTAGAGTGCTACCACCGCTTGGCAAAGGACTATCCAGACGCTGACGAGATTGTGCAGGCTTTCTACCAACTGTGGCGCATTTACTCTAAGCAGGGTAACACTCCGCAGGCAAACTACTATAAAGATATGGTTTTGATGGGCTTTCCCGACTGTGACTATGCCAATATGATTCGTGACGACCAGTATTATCTGGAAATAATAAAGCGCAGTGAAGTGGCTCAGAATGAATATTATACGGTGTTTAATCTTTATCGTCGGAAGAAATACACAGATGTTGTATCGCACGTCGATAAAGCCCTTGAACTTTACAACGAACAGCCACTTATGGGCAAATTTAAATATTGGAAAGGTCTGGCATCGGCTCAAATGGGAGATACATCAACGGCCACTGCCATCTTCGAAGCTATAATTGCCGACTATGCCGATACGAGCCGCATTGTTGAACTGGCTCGCGAACAGTTGGCGTATCTACGTACAGGTTATTTTCTTTCATCAGCAGAAAATATTTCATCGGAAGACGAGGCCAAAGGTCGCAAACGGTACAACGAAAACGTTTTGGATGTTGCCAATCCACAGACAACCAAGCAGACAGGTGAGGGAGAAAACGAACTGCCAAAAGAGAGTCTGATGTACCGTTACAAAGAAAATATGCAGCACTATGTGGCTGTCCTTGTTGACGACCGCAAAATTGTGGCCACACAGTTGCAATACGCAATAGCCGATTTCAATATGCAGAACTATTCTAACAGTGGCTACAGGGCCAGCCCTTTGCTGTTCACCGACACGGTGCAAATGCTGACTATACACCGTTTCAAAAACGCACAGGAAGCAGAAGACTATCGCACACATCTGCTGCTCGACGGTGGTCCACTTTCGAAATATGATCATCGCGACTATATGGTTTTCAGCATATCAACACAAAACTACAACACATTTTACAATCAGAAAAACGTAGAGGCCTATAGGCGTTTTTATGAATATTACTACAAATGAAAGATGAGTGACAAATAGCAAATGGTTATCAAAGAATTAAATCAATAATTAACACATAATCTCAATGGCAAAATTTGCAGAAATGGAAAACACTATCAACACAATTGCTAAAGGCACAACAATCAAAGGCACGATAAGTGCTGTCGGAGACTTCCGTTTAGACGGTACACTGGAAGGTAACATAACACTTAACGGAAAATTAGTTGTCGGTGAATCAGGGTTTATTAAAGGAAATGTTGTGTGCCAGAACGCCAATATAATCGGACGCGTTGACGGCAACATTTCGGTCAAGGAGTTGCTCTCGTTGAACAATACCGCTAATGTGAAGGGCGACATCTTGATCAACCGCCTTAGCATCGAACCTGGTGCTACGTTTTCAGGCTCGTGCCGTATGCTCGACGAGGTGCGCAAGGAGAACGAAGAGACCAACGCATAATGGTCTTGTTGTTTGAATGAAAGACTGGGTTAGATATTCATCACTTGGAATTGAAATGGCAGTCATTATAGGCGCCGCTGTATGGGGTGGTGTCGCTATTGACCGCCGTCGTGGTGCCAATTTCCCTCTTTTAACAATACTTTTTGCTGCACTAGGGTTAACTGTGGCGTTAATTAGGATGGTGAGGGCGTTGAAATAAGGACAACCTTTATTTCTATTATTCATATATTCATATTTTTATAAAAAACTTTGAAACCACATTTATAATGGAAAAACTATTTGAACAATGGGCTGGTGAACCTTGCATGAATAAAATACAGATTACTGCCAATGGAAGCAATCGTTTATATTACAGACTGGAAGGAGAAACAAAACATTGCATAGGAGCCTTTAACGCCAATGTTCGTGAGAACCAGGCTTTCTTTCATTTTGCCGAACAGCTAAAAAACAGAAATATCAATGTGCCTGAGGTTTATGCCATTAGTGAGGACCAGACCACCTATCTGCAGCAAGATTTGGGAAATGTAACCATCTATACATACTTGAGTTCACGCAAAACTAGCGGCATAGACATAACACAACCAACCATAAAATTATATCAGCAGGCTATCGACCAATTAATTAATTTGCAGGACACCTGCAGCGATATTGATTTCTCGATGGCATATCCTCGTCCCAATTTCGACCATCAAGCCATCCAGTGGGATTTAAACTATTTCAAATACTATTTTTTGCAGCTTTTCCACATCCATTTCGATGAACAAGCTCTTGAAAACGATTTCCAGATTTTTATACAATATCTATTGGAAGGCGACACAAATTGCTTTGTGCACCGCGATTTTCAGTCGCGGAACATAATGATTAATGATGATAATCTTTATATAATTGACTTTCAAGGAGCACGTAAAGGTGCTGCCGAATACGATCTGGCTTCGCTGCTCTATAGTTCAAAAGCAGACATATCAGACATAATTAGACATCAACTACTTGATTATTATATCAATAAGCGTTATGATAAGAATACAAACCAGTATTCATACGTCCAGAAATTTTATGCCTATGTGCTTGTCCGAATGATGCAGGCAATGGGTGCCTATGGCTATCGTGGTATTATAGAAAAAAAAGAGCACTTTGTTAAAAGCATCCCTTACGCAGTTCGTAATATGCGCAATATTTTGGAAAGTATTAAACTGCCTATAAATATACCACATTTGGAAGCGGTTTGGAAGTCAATCGGTGAAATGACTGACTTTGCCGATAAGGATGAAAAATTGTTGGTCAGTATTTTTAGTTTTTCATACCGTAATGGCATTCCTTTTGATAAAAATGGGAATGGGGGAGGGTATGTATTCGACTGCCGTGCGTTGCCCAATCCTGGCCTTTATGACGAATATCGCCTTCTTAATGGACGCGACAAGGAAGTACAGGATTTTTTTACGCAGCACCCTGAGACAGCTGAATACTTGAATGCAGTCCGCGACATCGTGGGACAGTCTATAAAAAGCTATATAGCAAAGAAATACACCCGTCTGATGATTAATTTCGGATGCACAGGTGGACGTCACCGTTCGGTCTATTGTGCTGAACAGATTGCCCGATACATTCGCGATAATTTCGACTGTCAGGTTTCTCTGCATCACCTTGAGCAAAGCAGGCTGACAAAAGTCGAAAGTTGATGAAAGTGACATAAAAAAAACTCATCAATCAGTAATCAGCAGAGCATTAAAACCTCATTGTTGATATTGTAAAAAATTGTTAATGAATTTTTTGAAAATGAGTAATATTTTTTTTCGGGTCACACACTTTTTGAATCAATAAATATTCGTATATTTGCAAATTCAAATAAAGCAAAATAAAAACATAAAATATCAACAAAAATGAGCAAGACTGGATCAATTATTCTTAAGAGCGCACTCGGTCTTTTGATCGTGTTCCTCATCATTATGATTTTCCTTTGCATTGACCGCCCACAGCAGCGCGAGTCCGAGTTCTTCACACGCCGTGATGCCTGCGGCGAAAAACTTAAAGTTATTCGCACCCTTGAAGAGGCTCATAAACAAGCTTATGGTACATATTGTGGCGATTTCGATACTCTGCTGATTAACCTTAACAAACAAGAACAGCGTGTGATGAAGAAAGAAAAAGCCGAAAATGCACCCGACTCGGTATATGATATGCCCGAATTGGAAGCCATCCGTAAGGGCTGGATTGTTCAGAAAGAAGTATTTGTAGTGCCACTTGATAAATTGCGTGAAGACGGCAAACTGAACCTCACTGATGAACAGCTGGCCGATGTCATATATGTTCCCTACACTCACAAGCAGACAAAGTTTACCATCAAGGCCGATTCTGTTGCTGCTTCGCTTTCTGGTGCTGGTGATAAACTGCCTACATTTGAAGCATATGTAACCCTTGATGACCTTTATGCCGACTATACCAATGCTGAGAACAAAGGTGGATTCCACAAATTTGTCGAGCTGTTTACTGGCAGCGACGCTCAGTGGCTCATAAACAAGAAAGCTGACCTTAAGGATAAAAACAAATTCCTGGGATGGAAAGTCGGTGACATTACTGCTCCTGTCACTGAAGGCAACTTCGAATAATCAACTTATTTATTAAAAATTAAGAATTAACTGTGCGGCGCAAGCTGACTTAATTCTTAATTTTTTATTTTAATAATTTTGAATAATGTCATACAAAATCAACACCCTTGTACAATCTGACAAAGATGTTGCACAATATGAAAAAAGATTATCCATTTGCCTTACGCCAAATGGATTTTCTTTTTCCGTCTCCGACATTCTCGACCAATTGCTTGTAATAGGTCAAGCAGAGTGCAACCTTCAAGCCCCGATAGCAGAATTGATGGCCGACATCAAAGGCGTTCTCGGCGAGGCACAAATATACCCATATGGATTAAAGGAGACAGAACTTATTACAATAAGTAACCAATTCGTATGGATTCCGCAACATTTGTATGATGACAGTATGCAGCGTACCTATCTTGAAACCTTGTGCAAGATACAACCGACATATAGCATTCACACAGACTACAACAAAGACATCAAAGCTAATATTGTTTTCAGTGCTGATAATAATATAGTATCGGCTTTCAAGATTGTGTTGCCGGGAATAAAGATACGTTGCCAGCATAGCAAAATGGTCAACAGCATTGTCCTCGAAAACAGCGACCAAAAATCGATGATACTTATAGAAATGCGCGGCAAAGAGAGCGATTTCACTGTTGTTTGTAACAAAAAGTTATTGCTTTCAAATACTTATGACTGCGCAAACATTGACGAGACAATCTTCTATGCTTTGAGTCTAACTAAACAGTTACATCTCGAAGATTCGCGTATGATGGTGGCACTTTGTGGCGATGTGGATCGCGATGTTTTTAGCACATTCAGACATTATTTTGATTCCGTTGTACTTTATACAGGTCGCCCGCTAACGCTCACAGTGCCTGAAATGCAGCACATACACACTTATCAGTATGCATTAGTAATTTCGTAATCTGATATGCGTATCATTGCCGGAAACCTCAAGGGGCGTCGATTGAATCCGCCAGCCAACTTACCAGTCCGTCCAACGACAGATATGGCGCGTGAAGCATTGTTTAATATTCTAAACAATTATGTTGACTATGAGGATTGCGCAGTGATGGACCTTTTTGCTGGAACTGGAGCTGTAAGTATCGAATTTGTATCACGTGGAGCAAAGAACGTGACAGCCATAGACATAAACAGCAGTTGCACGGATTATATAAAAACGGCTATAAAGCAGTTTAATATTAACAACATACACGTTGTCCGTGCCGATGTTTTCGACTTGTTAAAACGAGCTTACAAGAAATTCGACATTATTTTTGCCGACCCTCCTTATGCGTTACAAGACTTGTCGAAAATACCCGATCTGGTTTTACAAAGTGACGTTCTGAACCCTGACGGTATCTTTATTCTTGAGCATCCTAAGGAATTCTCGTTTGAAGACCACCCGCATTTCTGGCAGCATCGGAACTATGGCAAAGTCAATTTCACGCTGTTTACAATGAAATTGGACAAAGATAAGAACGACGATTAACAATTTTATAAATCATTTCGAATTAACTAATTAGATTATGCAAGCAATAGTAAAAACAAACTTCAATTTTCCTAAACAAAAAAGTCTGTATGTGGGCAAAGTACGCGATGTCTATAATATTGACGATAAATATATGGCAATGGTTGTCAGCGATCGAATTTCGGCATTTGATGTTGTTCTTCCCAAAGGAATTCCTTTCAAAGGACAAGTACTCAATCAAATAGCAGCCAAATTCCTTGATGCAACAGCCGACATAGTTCCTAACTGGAAACTTGCCACTCCCGACCCGATGGTTACAGTCGGTCTTAAATGCGAAGGTTTCAAGGTTGAGATGATTGTCCGTGGCTATCTGGCCGGCTCGGCCTGGCGTGAATACAAGGCTGGCAATCGCGTTCTTTGTGGTATCCAACTGCCTGATGGAATGGTAGAAAATCAGAAATTTCCCACACCAATAGTCACTCCAACCACCAAAGCTGACGAAGGTCACGATGAAAATATTTCGCGCGAAGAGATTATTCGCACTGGTCTTGTTTCGAAAGAGGATTACGACCAATTGGAGAAATACTCACTTCAACTATTTCAGCGAGGTACTGAAATCGCTGCACAAAAAGGGCTAATCCTTGTTGATACCAAATATGAGTTCGGCAAACGTGATGGTAAAATCTATCTAATTGATGAGATCCACACTCCCGATTCGTCGCGCTATTTTTATGCAGAAGGCTATGAGGAGCGCTTGGCAAAGGGAGAACATCAGCGTCAACTCAGCAAAGAGTTTGTGCGTGAATGGCTTATGGAAAACGGGTTTCAAGGCAAAGAGGGACAAAAGGTACCCGAAATGACTGACGAAATTGTTAATTCAATCACAGATCGCTATATTGAGCTTTATGAACATATTACTGGTGAGAAATTTGTCAAAGCCGATGACTGCACCGATATCAAAACTCGAATTGAAAAGAATGTGATTGACTGTCTAGCCAAGTTATGAAGCGTATTCCACATACATTTTCTATAGTTTTCTTTCTAATACTTTTCGCCGCCCTGCTAACTTGGATTATACCGGGCGGCGAATTTGTCAGGCAAACCGTCAATGTAGAGAATGCTGACGGTAGTGTGACGTCACGTGAAGTTGTTCAGAACGACTCGTTCCACTATGTTGATCGCCAGCCGCAGACGTGGCAGGTTTTCTCTTCGCTATTCTCTGGTTTCTGCGACAAAGCGGACATCATCATTTTTATCCTGATGGTGGGGGGTGCCTTTTGGATACTCAACAACAGTCACGCCATAGATATCGGTGTTATGTCATTTCTGCGCAAGGTGCAGCGGCTAAACCGCTATCGTTTTTTTCAGAAAATAGGAGTGGAGAATGTTATCATTTCGCTTATAATGATAATGTTCAGCCTGTTTGGAGCTGTTTTTGGAATGAGCGAAGAGACAATAGCCTTTGTTGTCGTTTTTGTTCCATTGGCCATATCGATGGGTTATGACTCCATCGTTGGTGTTTGTATGTGTTATATGGCAGCTCACATCGGTTTTGCCGGTGCTATGCTAAACCCTTTCACAATAGGCATAGCGCAGGGTATTGCCGGACTGCCGCTCTTTTCTGGACTTGAATATCGCTTCTTCTGCTGGATAGTGTTGACAATCATTGGTATTGCTTTTGTTCTTCTTTATGCAAAACGTGTTAAGAATAAACCGGAAAAATCACCTGTCTATAAACTGGATGCCTACTGGCGCGACCGTTCACAGCAACAGACCGAGTCGCAGGTGGTCTATCACACACCGCGTGTGGCTTGGATAGTCTATGTCCTGTTGGGCGCTGTCCTGGTTTGGTGCGCAGTTCGTTTTCCTTTAACTACAATAGCTGTAGGCAACGGTAGTTCGCAGATATGCCTGATGCCAGTCTTTGCAGGACTTTTCCTATTGACAGGTTTTTTCGCCCTTCGTAAGTCGGTCCACTTCTTCATCCTCGACATTTTGGTCTTTACCATTTTTTATCTCATTGTTGGAGTGCTTGGTTACGACTGGTATGTAATGGAAATATCTGCGCTTTTCCTTGCTATGGGTCTGCTTGCCGGCATTGCTGACAACCAGCGGGCCGACGAACTTGCCAAACTTTTTCTTGCCGGCTGCAAGGACATCCTGTCTGCGGCTTTGGTTGTAGGTCTCGCCAGTGGCATCATCTTCATTCTCCGAGACGGCAAGGTGATAGATACAATCTTGTATGGTCTTACACGTTCTTTGGCAAAAGCTGGTGAGGTGACTTCTATGGGGGCGATGTATGCCTTCCAGACAATGCTTAACGTAATTATGCCATCTGGATCGGCAAAAGCGGCACTTACGATGCCTATTATGACTCAATTTGCCGACCTCACCAATATATCAAGGCAGGCTGTTGTGCTGGCTTTCCAGTTCGGCGACGGTTTCACCAATATGCTCACACCAACGTCGGGTGTGCTTATTGGTTGTCTCGGTATCGCTAAAATACCCTATGCCACTTGGTTCAAATGGGTGTGGAAGTTCATTCTTTTCCTCATTGTTGTCGGTTTCTTTTTGATTCTGCCGACATTGTTCATACAGTTCCCCGGTTTCTAATGTCAATTCTTTAGTCGCAATGAAAAGAGTATTATTAGTCGCTGCATTTTTTTCTTTCCTCGGGCTCCAATGTGTTGATTTAAAAGCACAGGACACTAACTATATGCGTCAGGTGCTCCGTAAGTTAACCTCCGAACAGTTTCACGGACGTGGTTATTCGTTTAGGGGCGACAGCATTGCTGCAGAATATATTCGTGGTGAGCTGCGTCGTTTGCACGTCGCACCGTTGATTGACAACTATTTCCAGTCCTACACTTTCAGCACCCATTCTATGGAAGGTCCACTATATTTCAAGGTTGACGGGAAAAAACTTGAACCGTATAAACAATTCCGCGTACCTGCTTGGTCCAAGTCTTCGTGGGGTGACTACAAAGTTATCTCTGTCTCTGCTGAAGTTTTGATTGATACTGTTGCAATGCAAAAGTTCTTGAAAAAAAACAACGACCTGCTGCAAGACGTTTTTGTTTATATCGATGCCAGCAAATGGTGTCTGTCCAGCCTTGGGGTGGCATTGGATATTATGAAAGAAGTAAATAAGTTGCGGGTGCGCAATCCTTTTAATTCCCGTGGCATCATCGTCGGAATGTACGAACTCAGCACCTATTCGCCGGCTTTGACCGACTATGAGCACGGATATTCCTATATAGAAGTTCTTGCTTCGGAGATGCCTGCCAAGGTGAAAAAGATTAACTGCGGCATTTTTACACAGTTTAATCCTGACTATCAGACACAGAATGTTTATGGATACATTCCTGGCGAAGTGGACACTATGATTGTCTATACAGCCCACTACGACCACCTTGGGACTATGGGTGACAGTATTGTGTTTTACGGTGCCCACGACAATGCTAGTGGTGTAGCCACCGTACTTGATATTGCACGTATCACAGTATCTGAAAAGCCTCATTATACGCACGTTTTCTGTTTTTTTAGTGGTGAAGAAGCTGGATTGAAAGGCTCAAAATATGCTGCAGACCATCCGGTTTTTGAATTTAACAAGGTGCGTTTGCTTATTAATATAGATATGTTTTGTGGTGGGAATGAGGGCATAATGGTCTTTAATGCCGAAACCCCAGAGACAAAGCCTTATTATGAGCGGCTCAAGACATTGAACGATGCTCTTGAAATTGCACCAGAAATCCGTCCCCGCGCCAACCGCCCCAACAGCGACCACTGGTATTTCTCCAAGCATATGCCGGCCGTTTTCTTGCTTTCAATGGGACAACGCTACGGCGGATATCACGACCCTGATGACACTTGCGACCGTTGTGGACTGGAAAACTACATCAACTACGTAACCCTTATTTCTTCGCTGGCTCTTTAGCATTGCCTTTCGGTTGCATTCTTTTCAGCATATCAAAGGTGAAAATAATTAATCCCAGCCAGATACTGCTGAAACAAACGATGTGGGCCGTCGTGAAGGTCTCTTTATAGATCAATATACCTATTAGAAACTGGCCTGTCGGCGAAACATACTGTAGAAAGCCCAACGTTGTCAGTGTTATGCGTTCGGCAGCCTTACCGTATAGCAGTAGGGGTATGGCAGTTACGGCCCCTGCCAGCAGGAGCAGCAACCACGTCATAGGTTCGAAACTGTTCATTGCCGACTGGCCATTGGCGTATAGGAATGTGATATATACTATCGCCACCGGCATCATCCAGATAGTCTCAACTGTGAGTGCAGGTGTCGCATTCAATCCCATCTTCTTTTTGAGAAGTCCATAAATGCCAAAACTGAATGCCAATCCAATGGAAATAAGTGGGAAATGACCATAGTTGATGGTGAAATATAGTACTCCGGCAAGCGCCAACAACAATGCTATGGTCTGCGCTCGGTTCAGTCGCTCGTGCAAAAAAAGATAGCCTAATAACACATTGACTAACGGGTTGATATAATAGCCCAAACTACTTTGTAAAATGTAGCCGTGATTAATAGCCCATATGTATAGTCCCCAGTTGAAACTGATTAGCACACTTGTCACCAGCAGCATCAAGTATTGCTGTGGACACTTGATATGGTCACGCAGACGTACACGTCGTATTCCAACAAATAGAGACACCATAAAAATACCTGACCACAGCATCCGGTGTGCCAGAATTTCGAAACTATCAACCTCTTCCAGCATCCGCCAGTAGAGTGGGAACAAACCCCAAATGAAGTAACATAAAAAACCGTAAACTAGGCCTTTCCTATCCTCGCCCATAGTGCCTTATCTGTTCCAGTATTTGTTGCGCTCGTTCTTGCGCCATAGTAATATAAGTATCAGTCCCACAAGCATTCCGCCCAGGTGTGCAAAGTGGGCTATGCCATCGTTAGTGCCCAATATGCCAGTCACCAGTTCGATAGCAGCATAACCTATAACAAACCATTTGGCTTTGATGGGAACCAAAAAATAGAGGTATATCCTTTCTTCGGGGAATGTCATACCGAATGCCAAAAGAATGCCATATATAGCACCAGAGGCGCCCACGGTGGGTATGCCAATGATATGTTCGTTGTATATCTGCATCAAAGCGTTAGTAGTTTCATATCCGAAATTGCCAGTTGCACCACTACGCCAAGCATTGGTCACCTCCAAAACCCATCGTTGGTTTATTATTTTCTGGAAATGGTCGTTGTATATCTGAATTAGCGCATCGGGTGATGGGTCGGCGGCATAAGAGTTGATGGCATTAAGCACAGGCATAGACATAAGACCTGTAACTGCAGTGTGGAAAAGTCCTGCACCGATGCCGCACAACAGGTAAAAGACAAGGAAACGTCTCGTTCCCCATAGGTTTTCCAAAATGTAGCCAAACATCCACAATGCAAACATATTAAAGAAGATATGTTCGAAACTGCCGTGCATAAACATATAGGTGATGTACTGCCACGGGCGAAACATATCGCTACCTGGGTAGTAGAGTGCA
Source organism: Bacteroidales bacterium (assembly GCA_017958525.1). Classification (GTDB taxonomy): domain Bacteria; phylum Bacteroidota; class Bacteroidia; order Bacteroidales; family P3; genus Colimorpha. The sequence goes on along the minus strand of JAGDCN010000107.1, from coordinate 28,438 downwards.
AGATAATTGTCTAGATCAATTTTCGTCGAACTGCGGAAAACAATAGCTGCCAAATAGAAAAGCACATTGATAATTAGCAAGTGCTTCACGCCGTTTGGAAGCATTCTGAATCCTTGTGGAGAATATTGTTGGGACATATTTTCAAATATTATTTATTTCATTTTGTCGTTTAATTCTGTTTCGCCAAATATAAACATTGTTTTTTTGCCGGAAGGCGATATATTGGGTGCTTGACAGCTAAACAGATCGGCAATAAGACTTTGCATCTCCTCGGCTTTCAGAACTGTGCCTGATTTTACAGCCATCTGGCGTGCGAGGCTTAGACATATGCTTTTATCGCGATCGCTGAACTTTTGAAGCATCGAACTCTTGTAATCGTTGATTGTTTGCTCGATAAAGTTCTGTAAATCATTGTCCGAAACATCTGATGGAGTTGCACTTACTACAAATGTGTTCTGTCCAAGCGTCGAAATAACAAAACCAAGCCGTTCCAGTTCTGGCATCAGTTCATTCAACAACTCACTGTCAGAAGCGTTTAGTCGCACATTGACAGGAAACAGCAGTTGTTGTGATGCAATTTCAGATTCACGCCTAGCCAGCAAACGCTCGTATAGTATTCGCTCGTGAGCCCGTTGTTGGTCGATAATCACAATGCCAGACTTCATCGTCGTGATTATATATTTATTTTGGTAACTTATTGGTGTTGTTGTGTTTGCGATTACTGGAGATTGTAATGCGGGTTCATCATCAATAGGTAGGCGGTCGAGCATACTGTCTGCATGTAATTCGCTTTCGGTTTTTGGTGAAAAGCCTTCTTTATCAAAGAAATGTTCAAAATCGCTACGTCGTGCAACTGGACCGTGACCAGTACTTCTGAATGGGTTATAGTTCGGATTATATGTAACTTTGGGTTCTTCTGGATGGTAGTCTTTAGAAACAGGAGTGAAGTCTATCTCTGTTGAGGGGTTGAATTCCAATTCTGTAGCTAATGAGAACTGACCCAATGCTTTCTTTGTCGCTGCTCGTAGAATGGAGAAAATAATATTCTCGTCCAGAAAACGCACCTCTGTTTTGGTTGGATGAATATTAACATCCAAACGACAGGGATCAACTTCTAGTAAAACGAAATAGGAAGGGTATGTACGTTCGGGGATCAACTCATTATAAGCTCGTTCAATGGCTGTCGATAATGCCGGATGCTTAATGAAACGACCGTTTACAAACAAATACTGTTCGCCACGCACACGCTTGACATACTCTGTTTTGCCAACATATCCATATATATTGACAGGCTCGGTCTGTTCTTGAATATGGTATAGTCGTTCGCTGCAGTTTTTACCAAACACACCTGCAATACGCTGCGCAAAATTGCCGCTTTTTAAGTCATAAAGCAGACGACCATTGTGGTGGAGGCTGAAGGAAACTGTATGGTTCGGCAATGCAACACGGCGAAACACCTCTTCAATATGTGACATTTCAATGCTGTCTTTTTTCAGGAAGTTGCGACGCGCCGGAATATTATAAAACAGATTCTTGACAGATATTGAAGTACCTACATTGCAGTTACAGGGCGACTGATCTTTCACATCCGAACCCTCAATGACAATCTGTGTACCCAACTCGCTATCTATCTGGCGACTTTTTAATTCCACCTGAGCCACAGCGGCAATCGAGGCAAGTGCTTCTCCGCGAAAACCCATTGTGTGGATTGCAAAAAGATCATCAGCACGATGTATTTTCGACGTTGCGTGACGCTCGAAACACAACCGGGCATCAATATCCGACATCCCACAGCCATTATCAATCACCTGAATCAAAGTGCGCCCCGCATCCTTAACAATAAGCTGTATCTCGGTCGCACCAGCGTCGAGGGCGTTCTCTAGTAACTCTTTGACTGCCGACGCAGGACGATCCACCACTTCTCCAGCGGCAATCTGGTTGGCTACGCTGTCGGGCAATATGTTGATTATATCTGACATCTGTAATGTTTTGCTTTGAAACGTAAAAATGTCTTTTTTATTATTGCAGTAATAAACATATTTTAAACAGTAATAAGAATAAAACAAGCTTATGTCTCTTAGTAGTAATTCGAAGCACTTGATGTTTGATGTTGCGTGAAAATAATTTCCTGTTTGTTAGATTATTAATCTTGATTTTGTCACAATGCGTAAATGGTATATGAATAGACAAAAAGTCTGTACTCAGAATAACAAGTTAACATGCACACGTCAAGCAAATGCAATACAATAAAGCCATTGGCTTTTTTCTTAATTTAGATTCTATGAATTTCTGATGAAATAAAAAAAATACTTATTTTTGCATTATAATTTGTTTTTTATATGGCATTGATTAAGAGTTATAAAGGTCTTGTACCGCGATGGGGTAGAGACTGTTATTTTAGCGAAAACGCCACAATTGTGGGCGATGTGACGATGGGCGACGAGTGCTCGGTGTGGTTCAATGCTGTGGTGAGAGGCGATGTGGCTCCCATCACAATCGGCGACCGCACGAACATTCAGGACGGCAGTTGTGTACACGTGACCTTCGAGACTGGTCCGACGCATATTGGTAGCGATGTGACTATTGGTCATAACGTTACGGTTCACGCCTGCACCATTTGCGATAAAGCCCTTGTCGGAATGGGTAGCACGCTGCTTGACGGCTGCGAGGTGGGCGAGGGTGCCATCGTTGCCGCCGGTGCATTGGTGCTGCAAAACACAAAGATTCCGCCATACGAGATATGGGGTGGGGTGCCAGCCAAGTTCCTAAAACCCGCGCGTCCGGGTCAGATGGACAATGCCGCCCATTATGTGGCCTATTCTCGTGAATATTTAAAAAATGAAAAGTGATTATTAACTGAAATATAATAGAATGGGCTGGCAATTGCCAGCCCATTTTGTTTGCTTATGTCGTCTATTATTAGCTGTTGATTCTCATTTTGTAGAAAGAGCGATAGACGAAATAGAGAGCGATAACGATGAACACCACTCCGAGCCACGGAGCAACGGCCTGAAATTTGTCGGCGATGGCAATTTCCATAGCAAGCACTCCAAAAAGGGTGGTGAACTTGATGATTGGGTTGAGAGCCACAGAACTGGTATCCTTGAAGGGATCGCCAACGGTGTCACCAACGACGCTGGCATCGTGCAGCGGGGTTCCTTTTGCCTTTAGATCGACTTCCACAACCTTCTTGGCGTTGTCCCAAGCGCCGCCGGCATTAGCCATATATACTGCTTGGAAGAGGCCGAAGACGGCGATGGAAATGAGGTAGCTTACGAAGAGACATACTGCGTTCTGGCCACCAATACTGGCTGGCGAACTGATGCAGGCAAATCCAAGCGCAAAGCAGAAAATGGCAATGAAAATATTGATCATACCCTTCTGAGCGTAATTGGTGCAAATCTTGACAACTTCCTGACTCTTCTCTGTGTCGGCTTTCTTTGGAGCATTTGGGTCGAGCTTGATGTTGTTCTTAATGAACTCGACAGCACGGTTGGCACCAGTGGTGACAGCCTGCATTGATGCGCCGGTGAACCAGTAGATGACGCAGCCGCCAAGAATGAATCCGAGAATACTATATGGGTTGAGCAGGTTGAGAATGCTGGCAGGTTCGATGCCGAGAGCCTTCTGAATCATCAGAATAAGCGAGAAAATCATCGTGGTGGCACCCACAACAGCAGTACCAATAAGGACGGGTTTAGCTGTGGCTTTGAAAGTATTGCCGGCACCGTCGTTTGCTTCTAGGTAGTATTTAGCTTTCTCGAAATCGGGAGTGAAACCGAATTCGCTTTCTACATCCTTGGTTGTCTTTTCTATATCGTCCTCGATGAGAGAAAGTTCATATACCGACTGGGCATTGTCTGTTACAGGACCATAGCTGTCAACAGCGATGGTGACAGGACCCATACCCAGCATACCGAAAGCTACAAGGCCAAAGGCGAAGATTGTGAAGAAGGGGCCAAAAACAGGCGCGAGACCAAAACCAGTGGCAGCCATATAGGCGATGAGCATCAACACGAAGAAGACGATACCGGTCCAAAAAGCACCCATATTGCCAGCCACAATGCCGCTGAGAATATTGAGCGATGCGCCACCCTGTTTGGAAGCCTCAACAACTTCACCGACGTGTTTCGACGTGGGCGAGGTAAATATCTTTGTGAATTCTGGGATAAGAGCAGCACCGAGGGTTCCGCAGCTGATGATGATGGAGAGTGCTAACCAGAGGTTGTTGACGATGGTTACATCCTTGAGGATGAAGTAGCTGGCCAAAAAGGTACCGCAGATGGAGAGAATGGAAGTAATCCACACCAGCGAGGTGAGGGGCTTTTCGAAGTTAATGTCGTCGGCTTTGCTGTAGCGGGCTTTGGCTATAGCACCATTAATGTAGTAGGCCAGGACAGAGGCAACAATACCGAGGATACGCATAACAAAGATCCAGACGAGCAGTTTGACCTGGATGGCAGGATCGGCGACGGCAAGGAGGATAAAGCTTACGAGGGCAACACCGGTAACGCCGTAGGTTTCAAAACCATCGGCTGTGGGTCCAATGCTGTCTCCTGCATTGTCACCGGTACAGTCGGCAATGACACCGGGATTGCGCGGGTCGTCTTCACCGATTTTGAAAACAACCTTCATAAGGTCGCTTCCAATGTCGGCAATCTTAGTGAAAATACCGCCGGCAATACGGAGAGCTGAAGCACCAAGCGATTCACCGATAGCAAAGCCCATAAAACAGCTGCCGGCGAGGTTTTCAGGCATACAAAGCAGAATGACAAGCATCAGAACCAGCTCGACACAGATTAGCACGATACCGATGCTCATACCAGCACGCAGGGGTATGTTTAGAAGGTCAAGCGGGCGACGACGCAGCGAGGCAAACGCCATACGAGCATTGGCCAAGGTGTTCATACGTACACCAAACCAAGCCACCCCGTAGCTGCCAAGGATACCGACAATTGTCCAAGCAAGAACGAGAACAACACCTCCTATCTTCATATCGCTAAGCACGCCAAAATAAAGAGCAATGGCGGCACCGATGAAAAGGAAGAGGATGATGAGAAATTTGCCCTGCTGCTTCAGATAGGTCGAGCAGGTCTTGAAAATCACGTTGCCAATTTCGAGCATTGACTTGTGAGCCTTGAGATTGCGGACTTTGCTGAATTGCCAGAATCCGAACAGCAGACCTAGGGCCACTATAAGAAAACCCCAGTAAAGAATCTTGGTGTCAGGATTAGAGCTGAAGCCTTCAGGCATCATTAGGTCTGCCTCGCTGGCAAAAGTTAATGCCGGCAGAGCGAGAGCAGCCAGTGTTGCAAATAATTTCTTCATAAATTGTTGATGTTTAGTTTATTATTATATTTATTCTTCGAACATTTGAATTGAAGAAGGCTCCGTTTATTCGGAGCCTTCTCGCCTTATATTCATTGTACCAATATAAGAATTTCGTTTTTCTGTCCTTTCAGGATACCACCTCTGATGTCGAACACCTTTTCCTCTTCACCTTCTGCCTGCAGACGTATTCTGCCTTCTGTAAGGCTTGAGATGATGGGAGCGTGGTTTTCAAGGATTTCAAATAGTCCACCCGTTCCAGGCAACTGAATCAAAGTTGCCGGGCCATCATAAAGGGTTGCATCGGGTTTTATAATTCTAACATTCATAAATTATAAATGTTTTGTTGCGTCATTGTTTGATTGATTAACGCATTAACATTTTCATCCGTTTTACTTTGTTTCTGCAAGGATTTTCTCACCTTTTTCGATGGCTTCTTCTATGGTGCCAACCAGCAGGAATGCCTGTTCGGGCAGGTAATCGACGTCACCGTTAAGAATCATATTGAAGCCTTTGATGGTGTCGTCGATATTGACGAATTTGCCTTGCAGACCTGTGAAAGCTTCTGCCACGAAGAAAGGCTGCGAGAGAAAACGTTGAACACGGCGGGCACGGCTGACGACCAGCTTGTCGGCCTCGCCGAGTTCCTCCATACCGAGGATGGCGATGATGTCCTGCAATTCGTTGTAGCGTTGCAATATCTGCTTCACCTTTTGAGCAGTGTTGTAATGCTCTTCGCCAACGACGTCTGGCGAAAGAATACGCGATGTCGAGTCAAGAGGATCGACGGCAGGGTAGATGCCAAGCTCTGATATTTTGCGGCTGAGTACCGTTTGTGCATCGAGGTGTGCGAATGTTGTTGCCGGTGCGGGGTCTGTAAGGTCGTCCGCAGGCACATATACAGCCTGTACTGATGTAATGGATCCGCGTTTTGTGGAAGTGATGCGCTCCTGCATCATACCCATCTCGGTGGCCAAGGTAGGCTGGTAACCAACGGCAGAAGGCATACGACCGAGGAGTGCCGATACTTCGGAACCGGCCTGCGTAAAGCGGAATATATTGTCAATAAAAAGCAGGATGTCGCGTCCGCCAGTTTTCTCGTCGCCGTCACGGTAGTATTCGGCAAGTGTCAGTCCAGAGAGGGCCACACGCGCACGGGCACCTGGCGTTTCGTTCATCTGCCCGAAGACCATAGTGCATTTTGAGTCTTTGACGGCCTCCTTGTCAACTTTCGAGAGGTCCCAGCTGCCTTCTTCCATACTTTTGAGGAATTCGTCGCCGTACTTGATTACGCCTGCTTCAATCATTTCGCGCAGTAGGTCATTGCCTTCACGTGTACGTTCGCCAACGCCGGTGAAAACCGACATACCGCTGTATTTTTTTGCAATATTGTTGATAAGCTCTTGAATAAGAACTGTTTTACCAACACCTGCGCCACCAAAGAGACCGATTTTACCACCTTTAAGGAAAGGCTGGATAAGGTCGATGACCTTAATGCCGGTATAAAGGATTTCTTGGGTTGTTGAAAGATTTTCGAATTTAGGCGGTTCACGGTGGATACCGTATTTTTTGTCGCAATCTGGTTCGGGCATACCGTCAATGGCCTGTCCTATGACGTTGAACAGTCGCCCATTGATATTTTCGCCTACGGGCATCGATATAGGGCCACCGAGAGCAGTGACTTCCATTCCGCGCTGCAGGCCGTCGGTGCTATCCATAGCGATTGTACGCATAGTGTTTTCACCAATATCTTGTTGGCATTCAAGGATGATTTCAGCACCGTCAGGTCGTTTGACACTGAGTGCGTCATATATGTCGGGAAGCGTTACGTCGGCGTCGAAGGTCACGTCAATGACAGCGCCGATGATTTGAGAGATTTTTCCTTTGCAAATATTGTTCATATGATAATGTAATTTATTCGTTTGTAATGTTTTGTGCAAATGAATGTCGAATTGGCATAATTCGTTCGAATTCAGCAAAAACGTTTGCAAATTTACTAAAAAAAAAAGAAAAATATGGATTATTAACTAAAAAAAAATAAAAAAGTGTTTTTCGTTGTTGAATCATAATGTTTTATATATCTTGCCAGGCAGACATCGACACAAGTTTTTCAGCTCCAAACTTAGCAGTGCTGCGGCAATTTTCGGTAATGGAAGGTCGCAAAAAATGTGTATTTCATCAACCGATATGCCCTGATGACTTGACAGTATGTCATATACGGCTTGTTCGTCACCTTTAAGTTTCGGAAACATAGATATTTGTGTACCTTCTGGTTTGACCGTGCGTTCCCAAGCCATATTGACAAAAAGATCGTCGGCATTACGAATCAACATTGCCTTGCAGGCAGCGATGATTGCATTGCAGCCTTCTGAGTTTTTGTCGCCGATGCGTCCCGGAAAAGCAAAGAGGTCGCGATTGTAACTGTTTGCAATGTTTGCAGTTATTAAGGCTCCGCCGGTTTTTGACGCTTCTACAACAATAGTGGCGTCGGTTAGTCCAGCGATAATACGGTTACGGGCCGGAAACATACTTGGCGTTATGGGTGTGTCGGTCCGGATTTCGGTTACCAATGCGCCGCCTTCTGAAATCATTCGTTTGGCCAGGCCACGGTTTTGGGGAGGGTAGAGGCGGTTGAGACCGTGAGCCAGCACACCGATTGTGGGCAGGGAGTTGTCAAGAGCAGCCTGATGCGAGGCTGCATCTATGCCAATGGCCAGTCCACTTACAACAGTGATGCCTTCGCCACGGAAACCATCAACAAGTTGTTTCGTCAGTTCGATTCCTTGCGCTGTGGCTTTGCGGGTGCCCACAACACTTACTGCCCGCTGTGGGTTAAGATCGGCATTGCCAAGCACATAAATGATTACAGGTGAATCCACGCATCCCGGCAAATTGAGCCGCTGCGGAAAGTCTGGGTCCTTATAAAACAGTACGCGGATATTATTTTTATCAATGAATGCCAGTTCTTTGTCAACATCGGCAAAAACTGTTCGATTTCTTATAGCATTGATTATGTCGTTACGTTTACCAAAAATATGTCTTAGCTCGGCCGTGGACATATGAAACAACGCATCTGCCGACTCCACAATTTCGAGCAGTTGACGTGCCGACCGGCATCCTAAACCCGGCAACATCGTAAGGGCTATTTCGTAGTATTTATTGTGCATCTATGTGACTGTTTACAAGTGTTTTCTAAAACAGCAACTCAATATTTGTAAAATGCAAATTTACACATTTTTCACAAAATTCATACTATTACAATGAAAAAATGATTTAATCCTTAGGTTCAAAATGTAAATGCATAAGCAAATCAAGCCGCGAGAACCAAAAGTGACAACCTGAATCATTAAATCACACAGGTACTTTCACCTGCTGTTCAACGTTACTTCAACTATTGTTCAACAATCGTTTAACTATATATAATGGTTGAAATATGGTCGAAGTATCGTTGATGTATGGTCGAAGTATCGTTGAAGTCCCAGACCAGGTACTGGCAGAAGGTATGCAAAGGGAGGGGGCAGTTCTGTGCGGTTCTTGATTTCGCTGTTGAACTTGTGCAGTTCCCGCAGCTTTTTTTTTCTTGGTTTCACACAGCCTCCGGGCCGTCGCACAATGTGATACTCTGTCGGTACAGTTACGCTTCAGTTCGCGCGAAATAGTTGATTTGCTGATATCTGTCGCATCGGCAATTGAGCTATGCTTTTTTTTTATTTCAGTATCATAGATATTGTGTATCTTTGCATTTGATTTTGTTGTCCCATTCGTGCATTTTGGGGAAGAATGCGCAACATTAGATATACAATTACGAAGGGTATTTTTTTCTCCGTTTGATGAAAAAGTGCTTTGCGCTATGCTTTTTATCCATATAAGTCGCGCTTATTAATGGAAATGAAGATATAACACGATTAATTATATAACAATGATAATCAATTATCAATACAAAAAATTAACAATTTTGGATCCTGACAGCGGGATGATAAATAGAACAATATATAATATAGAAGATTGGCTGTTGGTTTTCAGGCAATTGACAGAAGGTGACAGCGATATAATTGTTCGATGTGGCGACTGGCGACAACTGTTAAACTATCTACACAAAAATTATATAAATGTAAAAGCGGCTGGTGGTATTTTAGAAGATGCTGACGGAAGGCGTCTTCTGATGGTACGTAATGATCGGTTCGACCTGCCTAAAGGTAAAGTGGAGGATGGCGAGACGCTGGCGATAGCGGCACTGCGTGAAACAAGTGAGGAGACGGGTCTCGTTAATTTGGAACTTGGACCCTTGTTGCTGAAGACCTACCATATATATAACCTTTATGGCGGATGGCATTTCAAACAGACAACGTGGTATGCTGTGAAAGCATCTTCCAATGAGCGCCTTGTCCCGCAAACCGACGAAGGTATTTCAGACTTAAGATGGATGCCGGTTGGCCAGTGGAAAGAGCACCTTGAAAGGAGTTATGCAACAATGCGCGTAATCAATTCGCAAGTACCTGATATTTCGTTTTTTAAAAATAATGGTTGATAAAAAGTGCAAAAAAAATGTCTCTTAAACGATAAAAAGTTGTATTTTTGCGTTTTAAATTTATAACATAGAACAAGCGAGAAAATGAACGAAATTGCTGAACAAACAAGTACTTTCCTGCTTCAAGTGAAAGCTGTAAAATTGAACAATGACAACCCTTTTACCTGGGCATCGGGACGCAAATCGCCAATTTATTGCGACAACCGCGTAACATTATCATATCCTGAAATCAGAACATTTATTCGTCAGCGTTTCGTTGATATCATTAACGAATGTTTTGGGGATGTCGATGTCATTGCCGGTGTTGCAACCGGTGGCATTGCCCAGGGCGCGCTCGTGGCGCAGGAGCTTGGCAAGCCATTTGTTTATGTCCGTTCTGAAGAGAAGAAGCACGGTCTTACAAATCAGATTGAGGGTGAAATACATAGCGGACAGACCGTTGTTGTTGTCGAGGATCTTGTTTCGACTGGCAAGAGTTCGCTGATTGCTGTCCACGCCTTGCGTGACAAAGGATGCAAAGTGAAGGGTATGGTGGCCATTTTCACCTATGGACTTGCTGTTGCAGAAAAGAATTTTGCCGATGCCAATGTCGAATTGCACACGCTGACTAACTATGATGCTCTAATCAAAGTAGCCTGTGAGCAAGAGTATATTATGGAGAAGGATCTTGAATCGCTCAAGACTTGGCGCGAGAATCCCGAACTGTGGTCGGAACAGCATATGGGGTGAAACGTGAAAACAAATTGTTGTTTAAAAGTTCAACCTTCAACGTTATTATATGACTACCGAATCAAAGAAAGTTACGGCACAGTGCAGTGCGGAAAAACTTTATAATTTTGCTTGTGACTTCCGCAATTTTCAAAGAATGCTTCCGCCTCAGGTTGAAGACTTCCAAACTGACGGCAACACTTGCTCGTTCATAGTGGGCGGCTTTGTGCAGCTGACCCTTCAGTATGCCGAGCGCAACCCTTATACAACCGTTGCCATTTCGCCGGCGTCAGGAAGCTCCTCGCCGCTGCCTTTCCGTTTTGTGATGTGCATCACTCCAATGAGCGACAATGAATGCGATGTGGTTGTTCGTGCTGAAATTGAAGGCGGCAATCCGATGATGACAATGATGCTTAAACCAAAACTTCGTCCTGCACTAGACAAAATTGCCGAACAGATACAATATTTTTCGACAGGATTATAGTTATACTTTATAAATTCGATACTTTAAAAGGTTGTTCTGTAATAGATTATAAACAAAACGAAAAAGCATTTTGGTAGAACGAAATTAAGTTGTACTTTTGCAATCGGAAGTCATTCCACCGAGCGGAATTGCGGTATCAGTCCGTTGCTCAACAATAAGGGGATACCATTGTGTACCCCCTTTTGTTATTACAGAAATTCCTGAACTTTGAACCCATAGCGACTTGTCTTAATGTCACGCTTGGTAATCTCATACAATTACCAGTTTTTTTTGCAGGATCAACTTGTTGATAGTCTTTTTGTTTTGTATATATGTTTTTATCTTCCGTAACCCCACAAAACGACTGTCACCACTTTTTGCCATTCGACATAACACAAAAAAGAACTAAACATTCATTATTTTGAACTTTTTTACATTGTTTGTTTTATTTTTATATTTATCAATAAAATTGTGTAAATTTGTAATTTTAAAAACAAGTTGTAATTATTATTTAATAAGCAGAATTTTAATATATTAAACCATATATGGACAAAAAATCAATAGTTGGACTGGTACTGATTTTCCTGATTTTCCTGGGCTATATGTTCTGGATTAAACCCAGCGACGAAGAAATTGCCGCCCGCAGACATCAGGATTCATTAATGTATGTGGAACGTATGCGCGCCGACTCGCTGGCACGTGCCGAAGCTGAACAGAAGTATTTGCAAGACTCGCTATATCAGCTGGCTATGACAGATACGTCAATTAACGACAGTACCGGTGCAGCCCTTGCTTCCGCAATGAAGATCAACTTGGGTCAATTCGAACCCAACAACGGAAACCAGCGGATGACGGTGAAGGTTACCAACAAGAAGATGACTACGGACTTGAAGAGTCTGGGTGCATCGGTTCAAAAAGTTGTGTTGAGTGAATACAAAACGTTTGGCGACGGTCCTCTGGAAATCGTTACTCCAAACGCCAATAACCTTGACATGGTTTTTGTTGACTCGCACAATGATGTGATTAACACCAAGATGATACCTTTCGCCGCTTATGTTAACGGTGAGCGTCTAACAGGAAGTACTGAATTGACTGTACCAGAGGACGATTCTTTAACACTGAGTTTTAGGGCTTTTGTCAGTCCTTCTGATTCAATGGCTGTTAACGTGGAAGCCTACTTGGAGTTCCGCTATGTTTTTTACGACGACAGCTATGAGGTCGATTTCGATGTCAATTTCCATAACATAAAGGATTATGTGAGCGTTACGCCAAATTTGACGCTTAACTGGCAGAATTCGCTGAATCGCCAAGAGCAGTTCGATCGCAGTCAGAAAGGACGAAATGCAAATCGCAACAAGGACAGCGAGCGTTTCTACACCACTCTATACTACAAGAATAGTGGCGACAATCCTGACTGTCTGAAAGATGGTCGCGATGATGAGAAACAAATAACCACGCCTATCGACTGGGTGGCATACAAACAGCAGTTTTTCTGTGCCATACTGATGTCGGAGAATGGTTTCCGCAATGCACAGAAACTGCAAGTCAGCACCGACCGTGGCAACGACAGCGACAGCTACCTGTGCGATATGAGCAGTTCGCTGGGTGTTGACTATGACGCAATAAGCGACAACTACTCAATCGATATGCGTATGTACTACGGTCCCAACAAATATCGTCTTTTAAGGGATATGGACCGTGGATTTGAGCGCATTCTACCATTGGGTTGGGGATTCTTCTTGACGCAGTGGGTAAGCCGTTTCGCCATCATCCCCGTGTTCAACTTTCTAGAGGGTTTTGGCTGGAACTACGGTATTATTATCATTGTTTTGACTCTGCTCTTGAAGATTGTCATATCGCCGTTGACGTGGAACAGTTACAAGACAGGTGCCGTGATGCGCCACTTGAAACCAGAGATGGATGCCATCAACAAGAAATTCCCCAAGCAGGAACAGGCTATGCAGAAACAGCAAGCAATGAGCCAGTTGCAGCGTAAGGCTGGTATCAACCCGATGGCGGGCTGTCTGCCTCTTTTGCTCCAGTTGCCTATCATTTATGCAATGTTCCGCTTCTATCCCGCATCGATTGAGTTGCGTCAGCAGCCTTTCCTATGGTGCAACGACCTTTCAAGCTACGATTCCATCCTTGACCTGCCGTTCAACATACCGCTATATGGCGATCATATCAGCTTATTCTGTCTGCTGATGTTTGCTATGCAGTTCCTTTACACAATATATACAATGAAACAGCAGCAGGGCCAAGCGTCTATGCCAGGTATGAAGTTTATGATGTACTTTATGCCATTTATGATGCTCTTTATATTCAACAGCCAGTCAGCAGCATTGAATATTTATTACTTCTTCAACCTGTTGCTCTCTATGGCCCAGATGTTTGGTATCCGTGCTATAATGACTGAAGATAAGGTGCGTGCCAAGATGGCAAGAGCTGAGGCTGCCGGCAAAGGCAAACCACAGAAAAAATCAAAGTTTCAACAACGTTTGGAAGAAATGCAGCGAATGAGCGAGGAAATGCAGAAACAACGCAGATAATTTGTTAATTAGCAAAAATAGTATTAGTTTGCTGACGCATCAGTCACTAAACATTGAAAAATAAAACTATAAAACAATAATATAAAATGGTTGTAACACTTGTAACAGTATTTATCATCGGATACGCCTGCATTGCGCTCGAACATCCGCTTAAAGTCAATAAAACGGCAACGGCATTGCTGCTCGGCGTGCTGACGTGGGCCATATACAATGCGTTTAATCTGGCATCCGGTGTGGATTTAGAAACTTACCGCCAGTTCGTCAGTTCCAATCTGATTGAAAACCTTGGCGAAACGGCTGAAATCGTCTTCTTCCTACTTGGTGCTATGACGATCGTGACTTTGATTGAAGATTATCAAGGTTTCACCATTATCACAGACAAAATCAAGACAACTAACAAGAAGAAATTGCTGTGGATCATTTCGATACTAACATTCTTCCTGTCGGCATTGCTTGACAATATGACAACTGCTATCGTTATGGTGGCACTGTTACGCAAGCTGATTGCTGACCAGAAAGAGCGCTGGCTTTTTGCCGGTATGGTTATCCTGGCCGCCAACGCTGGCGGCGCATGGAGCCCCATTGGCGATGTTACGACCATTATGCTCTGGATCAAGGGCGAAGTGACAACGGTCAACATCATTGTCAAAACCCTCTTGGCTAGCTTGGCCTGTATGGCTGTACCGGTTTGGTTGATTGGTTATACGCTAAAAGGCGACATAGAGCGTCCCGAAAGCAGTAACGAGGGCTTCCAGGTACCACAGCGCTTCCGTATGATAGTGCTGATTATGGGTGTATGTGCACTGGTCTTCGTTCCTATCTTCAAGACAATCACACATCTTCCTCCATATCTGGGTATGCTGCTAGGCCTGTCGGTGCTTTGGATCACCACTGAGATATTAAGCCGTAAATACTCCAAGGATAATGCAAAATTACCTACCGCTGTCAGCACTTTAGAACACGTCGATGTACCTACTATTCTGTTCTTTCTTGGTATATTGATGGCCGTAGCCTGTTTGAAGGTTGCCGGCATCCTTGGCAATGTGGCCCAGGGTCTAAATGATACCTTCCTCAATATGCATATTGGCGACGAGGTGGTTGGATTCTTCCTGATCGATCTTATTATCGGCGTACTCTCATCCATTGTCGATAACGTGCCGTTGGTAGCCGCCGTTCAAGGTATGTATCCCATTTCCGGTGAGGAGGTTATCTTTGCCGTCAATCATCCATTTTGGGAGTTCTTGGCATATTGTGCCGGTACTGGCGGAAGCCTGCTCATCATCGGATCGGCTGCAGGTGTTGCCGTGATGGGAATGGAGAAAATAGATTTCATATGGTATCTCAAGAAAATCACACTTCTCGCCTTTATCGGCTATATAGCTGGTGCCATCGTTTTTGTTATTATGGATGTTACTCTTTTCGAGAAGGTTGAGTTCCTCCGTAATTTGGCGTATTTTCCCGGTGCCAATCCTCTGAAATACTATTGTTAAACTACAATTCAATTCTGCGAAACAACTGAAATGCAGAACCCTAAAGCCAAACAAACCATAAAGCCCCCACTTGGTCGGCGTATATTCAACGTTGTTGTCTATGTTTTTGCCCTTGCTGGCTTCGGCATCATAGCAGCGTGGGTAATATTCAAACTGGGACTAACCAACAACAAGGGTGGGGTGGATGAGAACTATCGCTACTTGATGAGCGTTGCTGAACTAGAAGAGCTTGAAGATGCTGAATTGACACCTCAGCAACGCAACGCAATTTGGCTGGAACAATATTTAAAATTGGCTGCCTTTGGTAAATTTTATCCTGAAAATGCCCATTTAATGCTCGAAGCGGCAGAACAGAGCAACAACCCGCTGGTAGTTGATAGAATGATTTCGGCCGCATCGCTATATACCGACAGCAGTGATGCTTACAACCAGTTCCTCAAGCAGTTGAAGCAAGTCTATGACAGCCGTCAGGCAATGCAGTCACCAACACTAATACCCTGGATGGCCACGACCGAATGGGAAATGCTGAAACCATCGATACTGAAAGACAGTGCATTGCTGATAGAAGCTGGGCGCTTGACTGGTGTAGAGCCACGTCTGATAGTTGCTTGTCTGGTAGGTGAACAAATCCGTCTCTTTAATAGTAATCGCGAGATGGTTAAGAAATACCTGGGACCTGTAAAAATGCTTTCCGTACAGTCTCAGTTTTCCTATGGCGTCAATGGCATCAAAGAGCATACTGCCAAAGCCGTTGAAACCCATCTGAAAGATACATCCTCTGAATTTTATATGGGCAAACACTACGAAAACCTGCTTGATTTCAAGACCGACAATCCTGAGATGGAACGCTACAACCGATTGGTGGATTACCGCAACCACCTTTATTCCTATATATATACCGGATGCATCCTTCATCAAACTATGCTACAATGGCGGCGTGCTGGGTTTGACATCTCTGACAGACCTGATATTCTCTGTACCCTCTTCAATGTAGGCTTCTCGCAGTCGCATCCCCACGATGCACCACGATGCGGAGGTTCACACATCAGCGTCAACGGCCAACTCTATACATTTGGAGCCATTGGCTTCGACTTCTACTATTCTGGCGACCTTGCATCTGCCTTCCCTTACTGGAAAAAAAGATTCATTGATGATGACGGTATCCCGATGACACAGGCTCAAATCGACAGCATTCAAAACAATATAAGCAACTGCTCACGTCCCGAAAAAGGGCTTGAATACAAAACTGAAACAGAACCGATGAGATGGTGAAAGTAAAAGATGCCCTCGAAAATACCCCGAAGGAGTTGTCTTTTAAATAATTAAACATTCTTTACCATAAAATAATACTCCGTCAGAGGTTTCTTAAATAAATGAATTAATAAAATTACACAATATGAACGAATTAGGCAACAATTACGAATTCAAGAACACAATGAATTTTTTTAAACGGCACTGGAAACTGCTTACCATTGTCTTTGTTATAGCTGCAGCCGTTTCGGTGGTTGCATCACTTCTGGTTACTCCACGTTTCAAATCGTCGGCAATACTGTTTCCGACTAGTTCTAACCGCCTATCGAAAGCCATCTTAGCCGATCGCTACAGTCTAGACTATATGGACTACGGTATTGAACGAGACTGTGAATATGCAATTCAAATTCTCATTTCACAGTCAATGGAGGACGATGTTTGTAGTCGCTTCAATATGATGGAACACTACGGCATCAGCCCAAACGACCCACAGAAACTGTTTAAACTGCACGAAGCCTATCGTAGTAACGTCAGTGTCAAACGCACAGAATTCCTCGGTGTCGAAATATCAGTACTTGATGTCGATCCGCAGTGGGCTGCCGACATAGCCAACTTTATGGCATCGAACTATGACACTCTTACCAGCCGCATCCAGCAGGACCGCTCACGCGACGCATACTTGATTATGGAAGATGTTTGTGCTGAACTCGAAGCTGACATCCGGTCGCTTGAAGACACACTGCGCAAAGACAAAAGCCGCTTCGGCGTTTCTGAACTTATCAGTAATAAAACCCAAGAACTAGCCGAAATACAGACCCGTATGTCGCAAACTAAGGTCGATATGGCACGCCCGGTAAGTTACAAGTTCTGGCTAGACAAGGCCACCCCCGCCGACAAGAAAGCTTATCCCAAACGTGCCGTCATTGTACTGCTCGGCACCTTCGGAGCTTTAGCACTCTGCATTCTCATTCTATTGATTGCCGACATAGCAAAAACAGACAAAGACAATAACGAATTACCGAACAATAAGCATTGACAATTCAACTTATTATAAATTGTTCCAGATAAAGAAACATAGTACAATTATTGTTGCAGTGTTGGTCACTGCAGCCTTTCTTGTGCTAAATTTCTTTATGCTTTCGCGCGATGTTTATTGGCTATTTCTCCTTCCGTTGACGGGATTAGTAATGGCACTCTTCATCCTCAAGTTTGAAACGGGACTCCTTGTAACAGCTCTTTTGACCCCTTTTGCAGTTGATTTTGCACTTATGCCGGGAATGGAACTCTCAATGCCTGTAGAGCCAATGATGATACTGTTCTCGTTAATGTTCATTTTCCGCGTACTTGTCGAGTCAGGCTACGACCGTCGTATCCTGCGTCATCCTGTCACCATCGCCATATTCGCAATGTTGGCCTGGATGGTCGTCACTTCTGCCACCTCACAATTGCCTGCAATTTCCTTCAAATATTTCGCAGCACGACTCTGGTTCGTCATCCCCTTTTTCTTCGCTGCCGTCCATTTCTTCCAAAATACACAGCGTATCCGACAACTTGTATTCTGTTACGGACTCTCACTCGCGGTCGTCATCATCATTTCCACCGTTAAAACCCTTGGCAACTTTCACGATCTGCAGACTCTTCATCGCGTGATGCGTCCATTCTATAACGACCATACTGCCTACGGCTGTGTCATTGCACTTTTCACTCCCATAGCTTTCCACTATATGCTTAGGGCAGGGGACAAGCCTGATAAAAATACTGGCAAAGGTAGTATGTGGCTGCGTCCGGTGCTTGTCTCCGCAATGGTGTTGCTGCTAATTGGTCTCTTTTTCTCTTACTCGCGTGCAGCGTGGATCAGCGTTATAGGTGCCATTGGTGTCTATTTGGCCATCCGTATGGGAATGAAGGTGCGCTGGATGGTTCTGCTTTTTGCGCTCGGAACTTCACTTTTCTTTGTCTATCAGTCGGATGTGCTTTATAAACTGGGCAAAAACAAGCAGGACTCCTCTTACGACCTTTCTGGACAAGTGAAGTCGATATCAAACATTTCTACTGACGCCTCGAATCTGGAACGACTAAACCGCTGGGCTTCAGCGATGCGAATGTTCAAGGAACGCCCAGTTTTCGGCTGCGGACCAGGCACCTATCAGTTCCTCTACGCCAGTTATCAACGTAGTTATCAGTTATCAGTAATCAGCACCAATTCAGGCAACCGTGGCAACGCCCACAGTGAATACATAGGTCCCCTCACCGAACAGGGTGTGCCTGGTGCACTACTGATACTCAGCATATTCCTTGCTACTTTTGCCACCGGTGTCCATGTCTATCGCAAAGCGGTGCACCCCGAAACAGCTCGTTTGGCACTGGCCTTCACGCTCAGCCTGCTGACCTATTATATTCACGGTATCTTCAATAATTTTCTGGATACCGATAAATTATCAGTGCCGTTTTGGGCTTTTACGGCAGCCGTGGTAGCCCTCGATGTATTCGCGGAGAAAAAGAGTGAAAAAACTGAGAATCATCACGAAGAAACACAAAGCCTTTCTTAAAAAAAACTAAAACCACCATAGAATGATGACTGGGTGGATTCTTTTTTGTATTTTTGCATTTTTAAAAATAAATCTTATCTGAATAAAACATTTCAAACTTTAACCTTGTCGCCTTTAATCAATGCATAGAGCATCTAAAATATTGACTCTTATACTATTGCTTGCAATGCCCTCAACATTTCTGGCACAGCAGCAGCTCTACCGCTCGTCGGCAACAACAGTAGCCGATATGGTCATTGACGAGGCAATGAAATACATTGGCATACCCTACCGCTGGGGCGGCAAAAGTCCGAAGGGATTTGATTGTGCTGGATTCACACGGTATATCTACAACAAGTTCGGTGTAGAACTGGCACCCTCTGCTGCTCCGCAATACAAAGCAGGTTCCAAATTGAAAAACGATGAAATCTGCAAAGGCGACCTTGTTTTTTATGGCGGACGTTCAGGCTCCAAATCCATAGGACACGTTGGTATCGTTACAGCTGTCGATGAAAAAGGCTTCTATTTTATCCACAGCGCAACCTCATCAGGCATCACTATATCACATTCCACCGAACCATATTACAAAAAACGTTACATTGGCGCCTGCCGAATCACAGACCGTGTTACCTCAAACTTGCCCGCCAATGACTCTGCCGCACGTGCTAACATCCCAGTATATCGTAGAGGCATTTTTAGTGACACACATCTCATCACACCACAGATTCCGTTTGCCAGCAATATGTAAAAATGGTACGCAGTCTCTCGCCTACGTACCAAATAAAGTAACATATAACTCTTTTAGTTTACCAGTACCAGATAAGGTTTAATATCACTCCCCAATTAAATTGAGAATTTCGCTCATCTTGGGAGTGAGGATGATTTCTGTGCGACGGTTAAGGGCCTTGTTGGCCGGAGAATCGTTGGGTACCTTTGGAGCAAATTCACCGTGTCCGCAGGCTTCAATGCGAGCCGGGTCGATGCTAGGACCGTGCTGCAACAGTAGTTTCACTATCGATGTTGCTCGCATCACACTAAGGTCCCAGTTGTCCTTTACAGCAGTGCTGCCCTTGTATGCAGCGTTGTCAGTGTGGCCTTCCACCAAAATGTTTAGGTCTGTGTTTTGTTCGAGTACCTTTGCAAGTGTTTTGATGGCATCTACACCCTCCTTCGACACAGTCCAACTGGCTGACGGGAAAAGCAACTTGCTCTCCATTGAGACATATACCTTGCCGTCACGGGTTTCAACATTTAGCCCCTTGTCTGCAAAACCAACCAGCGCATTGTTGATTGATGAACGCAGCTGCTCAAGTTCGCGCTCCTTGGCAGCCAGCGCATTGCGTGCGTCCGATTCCTTCTTCTCTAGTTCTGCTTGTTTGATGCGCAGCTGGTTTTCCTGCTCCTTAAAAGCCTGTTCCTTAGCGCTGAAAGCAGCCTCCTTGTCGCTCAACTCTTTGGTACGTGCTGCAAGTAGGTTGTTGGCACGGTTCAGATCCTGGCTTTGACCTGTCAGACGTTGCAAATAATTCTCGATAACTGTATCAAAACCAAGTTTCTGGTTTTCAAGGGCACGACGTAGTGACAAAATACTGTCATTCTGGCTGTTGCGAATGTCACTCAACTCTGTGATTTCTGCACTTAGCGACTGGTTTTGTCGCTGCAAGTTGGCGTTCTCGTCACGAAGATCGTTGAGTTCGCTTTGCGAAGTGTTGAATTCTCGTCTAAGTTGTGCGTTTTTTGATTCAAGAGCTTCGTATTTGCCAAGTGTGACGCACGAGCTAAACAGCAGTGCGGCGAGACCAAGGTGGATAGCGTTTAGTTTCATAGTGGAAATAATATATTTACAATTTATTATTAAATTCTTTTTTATATAACGAATGATGTGTTTATTTAGTTTGTGTGTGTAAAAAAAATTTGGCTGATTGTGAGAAGTTGTGTATTTTTGCAACTTCTTTTGAACTTAAAACAAAAGTAAACCTCTAAAAATAAAATAAGGTTCACTTACTGCAATTATTTAACAAATAGAATTGTTGATTATAAGGTAATTGTTTTGCAGACAAAACGGGGATTTAACGAATAAAGAGGTTATTGTCAATGATTAATAATAAAAAAAAGAGTATCGAATTATCGAGGAGTATATACAAGCGTTTTATAGTGTGGCGCAAGCGTCACGTTAGCGATAGGGTCTTTCTGCTGACACTTAGCGTGTTGGTTGGTCTTTTGTCGGGTTTGGCGGCTGTATTGCTGAAAACGCTGGTTCACATCACTAATCGTTGGCTGCTACAATTCAATATTCCGACATTTGTTGGTGGCAACTTGCTGATTCTACTTTATCCCGCCATCGGAATATTGCTGACGATATTGTTTGTGCGATATGTTGTGAAGGGCGACATCGGTCACGGATTGCCAACAGTGCTGTTGTCGCTGTCACGCGGCGGTGGAGTGCTTCCAGCGCGGAATATGTACTCGTCGGTTGTAGCATCGACTCTGACGGTGGCTTTCGGTGGCAGTGTGGGTCTTGAGGCACCAATAGCTTCTACAGGTAGTGCAATTGGTTCAAACATAGGCCGTTTCTTCCGCCTGAGTGCACACGATGTGAAGATGCTATTGGGATGCGGAGCTGCTGGTGCCATTGCTGGTATCTTTAAGGCTCCGATTGCAGGTGTACTTTTTGTGATTGAAGTCTTTATGTTTGATATGACGGCAACGGCTATCTTGCCACTGATGCTGTCGGCCGTAAGTGCATCGACTGTAGCTTACTTCTTGATGGGCAATGATTTGCAGTTTGCTTTCACTGTTGTGGGTCAGTCGGGATTGTCTCAAATTCCATATTATATTGTATTGGGGGGGGTCTGCGCGGCTGTATCACTCTATTTTCTGCGTGTAACCGATAGGGTAGAGGAGTGGTATGCACGAAGAAAAAGCACTGTGTCACGTGCTGTCATTGGATCTATTGCACTAGGTTTGATGATATTCCTTTTCCCACCACTGTTTGGTGAGGGCTATACGTTTTTGACTGAACTGCTGAACGGCAGTGACGAATTGCTATTTGAACACAGTGTTTTTGCTTCGTTGCATAACAACCACTGGATTGTGCTTGCATATTTGTTTGTGCTGATTTTAACAAAAGCTATTGCTACAGCGACGACGATTGGTTGCGGCGGTGTTGGCGGCACATTTGGCCCGTCGCTGATTATAGGCGGTTTGGCCGGATATTTTGTCTGTATGCTTTACAATCAGCTGGGTCTGCCCGAACAGAGCACTGCCAATTTCGCTCTTGTAGGTATGGCGGCGGTTATGACGGGCGTGATGCACGCGCCTTTTATGGCCATCTTCCTCATTGCTGAGATCACTGGTGGATATGCACTTATGGTACCGCTGCTGGTGACGTCGTCAGTAACATACCTCTGTGTGTCGCCATTTGAGCGTCATTCTATTTATGCACGAAAACTTGCTGAGCAAGGTAACCTAATGACACACGACAAGGACCGTTCGGCTTGGCAGTTGATGGATATGCGCAAACTGATCGAGACAAACTTTGTTGTTGTACGTGAGGAAGACAAGCTGCGAGACCTGGTTGAGGCCATCAAATATTCTCGGCGTAACGTGTTTCCTGTGTTGAGTAACGACGACAAGTTCTTGGGTGTAATACTGCTCGATGATGTGCGGCATATTATGTTCCAGCCTGAACGTTATGACAACACTGCGGTTTTGGACTTGATGCACCCGTTATCGGAGGGTGACATTGTTCGCATCAGCGACCCACCAGCCGAGGTGGTCAACAAATTTAAAGTCGGTAACCGCTACAACCTTATCGTCATTGACGATGAAGATTATTATTTGGGTTTTCTTTCGCGTGCCAATACTTTCTCGGCATACCGCCGCTTTGTGTCAGAAGTCAGTGAGGAGTAAAATACTCCAATACCAACGTGGCGCCTGTGTTCCTAAATTAAATCAACAGGTGTTGTTGAGAACTTTATAAGTTTTCTTTCTTCAGCATACTGTTTTTGTAGTAATTTTGTATCGCCAAAAAATGACAAATAATGTTTTTTTTTTCGCTGCTGACAGTTCATATTAAATGTGTTAATATGATATTTTGTGAGCAGACTGCCGAAACAATTTGCAAGAGAAGCAGTCCGTTCACTAAGCGGGGACAATAAAAAATAAACAAGAATTGCACGAATAAAAATACATCAATATAATGGAAAACAGTAATATTCTGACAATCACAAAACGCGATGGTAGTGCCGATCGTTTTTCGCTTGACAAAATAATGAATGCCATCATAAAGGCATTCAATTCCATAGATCGTCCTGTTGATTTGGGTGCTCTGTCGAAAATTCTTTCGCATCTTGATATCCACAACGGTATTACCGTCGAAGAGATCCAGAATCAGGTTGAGGTGGCATTGATGAAAGAGGAGTTCTATGATGTAGCCAAGAGTTTTATGCTGTATCGCCAGCGTCACACGGAAGACCGTGAGACAATGGAAAAAATGAAGTTTTTGTCAGAATACTGTGAAGCTGCGAACGCTGCAACAGGCTCAAAATATGACGCAAACGCCAATGTGGAGCACAAGAATATTGCAACGCTTATAGGTGAGCTGCCAAAGTCAAACTTTATTCGTTTAAACCGTCGTCTGTTAACAGATAGAATAAAGACAATGTATGGTAAAGAGTTGGCTGACAGATATATTGATCTATTAACACATCATTTTATCTATAAGAATGATGAAACATCGTTGGCAAATTATTGTGCTAGTATCACAATGTATCCTTGGCTGTTAAGTGGCACGGCGTCAATTGGTGGCAATTCTACGGCACCGACCAATCTCAAGTCCTTTTGTGGAGGTTTTGTGAATATGGTCTTTATGGTAAGCAGTATGTTGAGTGGTGCTTGCGCAACGCCTGAATTTTTGATGTATCTTAACTATTTCATTGGTAAAGACTACGGTCAGGACTATTATAAGCGTGCTGACGAGGTGGTTGATTTGAGTCTGCGCAAGCGCACACTGGACAAGATTATCACCGACTGTTTTGAGCAAATTGTTTATACCCTTAACCAACCCACAGGTGCGCGCAACTATCAGGCCGTATTCTGGAATATAGCATATTACGACAAACCGTACTTTGAGAGTCTTTTCGGAGAGTTCCGCTTCCCCGATGGTTCGGCACCAGATTGGGAGAGCTTGAAGTGGTTACAGAAACGTTTTATGCGCTGGTTCAACAAGGAGCGGACCAAGGCAGTGCTTACTTTCCCTGTAGAAACTATGGCGCTGCTGAGCAAAGATGGAGAAATGGTAGATCCCGATATGGCCGGGTTCACTGCAGAGATGTATGCTGAAGGTCATAGTTTCTTCACCTATATGAGCGACAATGCTGACTCACTGAGCAGCTGCTGCCGACTGCGCAATGAGATTACAGACAATGGATTTAGCTATACACTCGGTGCCGGTGGCGTATCGACAGGCTCGAAGAGCGTGCTGACCATCAATCTGAACCGCAGCATACAGTATGCCATCAATAACAAGATGGATTACAAGGAGTTTCTGACCGACATTATCGATCTTTGCCACAAAGTGCAGCTGGCTTACAACGAAAATCTTAAAGATCTGGCATCCCACGGTATGTTGCCGCTCTTCGATGCCGGATATATAAATATCGCGCGTCAATATCTGACAATTGGTGTTAATGGACTGGTTGAGGCTGCTGAATTTATGGGCTTGACAATCAACGATAATCCAAACTACAGAAACTTCGTACAAACCGTATTGGGACTTGTTGAGAAGAAAAATAAAGAATACCGCACAAAGGAGGTGATGTTCAATTGCGAGATGATTCCAGCTGAAAACGTGGGTGTTAAACACGCTAAATGGGACCGCGAGGATGGTTATTTTGTTCCACGCGACTGCTATAATAGCTATTTTTATATTGTTGAAGACCAATCAATTTCTATTCTCGAAAAGTTCCGTTTGCACGGTACGCCATATATTGAGCATCTGACCGGTGGCAGTGCTCTTCACTGTAACCTTGAGGAACATCTCTCGCAGGAACAGTATTTGCAATTGTTGCACGTGGCTGCAAAAGAGGGTTGTAACTACTTTACATTCAATATTCCCAATACTATTTGCAACGACTGCGGCCATATAGACAAACGCTACCTGAAGGAATGTCCGCACTGCCATTCTACAAATGTTGACTATATGACACGCATTATCGGCTACCTAAAACGTGTAAGCAATTTCTCGATGCCACGTCAAGAAGAGGCTGCTCGTCGTCACTATGCCACACCTAATCAGATGGTTGAAAATTGAAACTAGTAATTTGTAGTTAGGCTGTGCTTAAATACCTAAATAGCGATATTGTCTTTCAAGAAATTCCAGACGAGGTTTCGTTGGCTATCAACATCACTGGATGTCCGTGTCATTGTCCTGGGTGCCATTCGAAGTATCTGTGGAATGATGTCGGAGAGCCGCTGACTGACGAGGCTTTGGACAAGCTAATTGAGCCTTATCGTAACCAGATTACCTGCGTTGCCGTGATGGGGGGAGATGCCTGTGCCGCCGAAGTTGACAGACTTATGCATAACCTGCGTCAACGCTATACCAAACTGCGCACAGCCTGGTATAGTGGACGTTCGCAGCTCTCTCCATCATTGAATATCAACAATTTCGACTATATCAAATTAGGACCATATCTGGCACATTTGGGTTCGTTGCGCAGCAGGCACACGAACCAGCGTATGTACAAGATAACCAATGGTAAGATGCAGGATATCACTTCGCGTTTTTGGAGGAGAAGTTGAAAAGCACTAAAGTTTTTTTATTGTATATCTTAAGTCAAGAGCGTTCATTGCATTGGTTCGCATACCGCTGATGTTTTTGTGCGTAAAATGAAGTATTTGGTCGTAATAAAGTACAATCACCGGTGCTTCGTCCATCACAAGCGAATCCATCTGGCGGTACATTGAAAGTCGCTTCATATTGTCAGTTTCCTTGATGGCTATACGATAGAGTTGATCGACCTTTATTGAGGTGAAGTGGGTGTAATTTGGTCCGGAAGGAGAGTGGTTATGACTGTAAAACAGTGCCATATAGTTTTCTGCATCGGGATAGTCTGCAATCCACGAGCCGCGGAACCAGGGGCATTTACCTTGTGCCATTTGTTCGCGTAAGGCTGCCGGTGGATTTACATCAAGCTTTATATTAATTCCAACAAGCGAAAGCTGCTGCTGTATATACTTGCAAAGGTCAAGGTAGCTACTTGTTGTAGCCAACTTAATGGTTGGCAATCCTTTGCCATTAGGAAAACCAGCATCGGCCAGCAGTTTACGGGCATGTTCAAGATTGTAATCATAACCGTATGTCGCCGAACTGTCGTATGTAGGCAATCCACAAGGAATCATTCCATTAACACCTGGTCTGCCAACATTGTTTCGCATATATTTCATCATTTTTACACGGTCGAATCCGTAATTGATGGCTTGTCTTATTAGTTTTGTTTTTTGGGCATCGATTTTTTGGCCCGTTGCATCGGTCAACTCATCCTGGAATATTTCCATATTGAATCCCAGATACTCAGTGTTCAGAAAGGGAATAGAGATCATATCAATACGGTCGGTGTATTTGCCTTTCAATTGTCCTGTTTTGGTTAGTATTTCGTCTTTATATGAGGCATCCAGTGAATTCATAAAGTCTAGATTTCCTTTTATAAATTCTAGAAAAGCAGTCTGTTTGTCAATTATAAAAGTAATGGCAACAGCATCTAGATAGGGGAGGGTATGCCCCTCGTTGTCGCGTTCAAAATAGTTACTGTTGCGACGCATAACAAGTTTTACACCCTCTTTCCAGTATTGGAATTGGAAAGGACCTGTACCTACAGGGTGATTGCGGAAGTCTGTGCCATAGTGTTCAACGACTTCGCGAGGAACAACGCTGCAATATGGCATAGAAAGAAGTGACAGCATTGGCGCAAAGGGTTCTCTCAACTTAACGACAAACGTTGTGTCGTTAGGTGCAGAGAAGCCATTTTCGGCAACATTGGAGAAAATCCACAAGCCTGGTGAGGCAACGTTGGGATCAAGAATTCTGTTAAAAGAATAAAGAAAGTCTGATGCTGTTACTTTTCGAGTTGAATCGCTAGTTTTAAACAGTGGATTCTTATGAAAAAACACATCATCCCTTAAAGTAAAAGTATATGTAAGTCCATTGGGACTAATTGCCCAATGTTTTGCTATGCAGGGTTCCACATTAAGGTTGCTATCGAGACGCACGAGTCCGTTGAACAACTGTGATGTGGCCCATATAAGAGCTTGATCTTTTGCAAAAGCGGGATCGAGGGTTGTAATTCCAGCCGATTCATTGTATCGGAAAATGGTTTTATCGTCACCTTCGCTGCTGTGATGACAAGCCGACAACAGGGATATAAATGCGCAAAGTGGGATATATAGAAAAAAACGGTATTTTTTCATTATTGTATCAATAAATCAAGTGTATTTAAAACGGGTAACAAGACTAAATATTGTAAAAAAAAGAATTTGTCAAAATTTTTTACAGTTTATAAAAAATATTATGTATTTTTGCAATTGATTTGGTCGCCCGAAAGGGTGTCAAAAGGGAACCAGGTGAGAATCCTGGACAGTCCCGCTGCTGTGAGTTCAGTAGTATGCCAATCAATGGAATAGCCACTGTATATCGTCATAGATATATGGGAAGGCTGATGGGCATAGAACGAGTCAGAAGACCTGCCAAATCTGAAAATTCGGTTCGCTTTCGAGGAAAAAGTGTCCGGTAAACTGGAGTTTGCGGTGTGTATTGCCGCGTTTTTTCCGGATTGTCGTTTCCTTTTTTCCTTTGTTGGCCACCGATACTGAGTTTGGACAATTGTATATTAACATTTTAAATAGTATCGATTATGCTAAAAAAACTATTAATTTTATCGTTGAGTCTGATGATGACTACTATCGTGTCTGCCCAAGAGGGCAACAATGCAGGACATACAAAGAAAAATGTTCGAGCAAAGAGTGTGGTTTTCCAGGCTTCTGATGTTCAATTTTGGGTTGGAAGCGGTAGTAATTCCGCTGTCGTTGTTGTCGGATGGGATGACAATCCTAATGGCAATTTTGCTTTGGCTTGGGGTGTTCGTTGGAATGGCAGCACAACGGCTCTCGGCCTTATTGATTCGATTGCCACTCACGACAGTCGCTTAAGTTATTCTTATTCCAGTTCCCTGATGCAATATGTTTCATACAATGACGGTTCTCTTGTGTCAGGGAGCTCAACAAACGGATGGTGTTACTATCTGAATGGGTCGTGGGCACTCAATGCTTACGGAAATCAACCTGTGAGCAATGGAGATTTAATGGAGATAAGCAGCAGTTGTATGTTCGCGTTGACATCGGCAACCGCTGCCAGCAACCCAAACGGTTCTGACATTCCTGAAGAAGCCACTATTGCTGCCAGCGATATTCTTTACTGGGTTGGCGAAGGCCAGAATCAGGTCGTTCTTGCTGTCAACTGGCCTGACACAGCTTTGGCTTGGGGCTATCGATTCAATGGCAACAAAACTGTTGGCGAAATGATGAACGATATTGCT
>JAGDCN010000106.1 GCA_017958525.1 Bacteroidales bacterium | reverse complement strand
GTCTAAAACCAGTTTTAATAATTATAGAAAAACGCGGAAATCCGACGGATTTCCGCGTTTTTTATTAGGTGTTGCTATTCTCGCTTGTTATTTTCTGTATTTTTCCTCAAGTTATTGTTTGGCTCCTTTTCCTGCAAGTAGACCGCAAGCGGCCATAATGTCTTCTCCACGTGAGGCGCGCAGTGTGCAGATGATGCCGTGATTGTTGAGGTAGTCGCGGAACGACTCGATAGTACGCTGGTCACTGGTACGATATGGCATATCCGGCGATGCGTGGAACCGGATGAGGTTGACGCGGCAATGCAGTCCTCTCAGTATGCGTACCAATTCAGCGGCGTGGGCTATATCGTCATTGATGCCACTGAACATTGTGTATTCGAATGAGATGCGTCGTTGTCCAAACCAGTTGTATTCCTTAAGCATTGCGATGGTTTCTTTGATGGGATAGGCTTTTTCCATTGGCATCATAGCAGCGCGTTGTTCGGGGAAAGCGTTGTGGAGGCTGACGGCGATGTCGACTTGTGTCTCGTCGATTAGTCGACGCAGCATAGGCGTGATACCCACCGACGACACGGTGATACGGTGGGGGCTCCATCCCATTCCCCAGGGTGCCGTTATGGCATTTATAGCGCTGCAAACGGCGTCGTAGTTGTCCATCGGCTCACCCATACCCATAAAAACGATGTTGGTAAGCGAACTACTTTCTGGAATAGAGATGATTTGGTTGAGTATTTGAGCGGCGCTGATGTTGCCGTGGAAGCCCTGCTGCCCTGTGACGCAGAATCGGCACCCCATTTTGCAACCTGTCTGGCAGCTGACACAGAGTGTTGCGCGATCGTCGTCGGGGATGTATACCGCTTCGACAAACCCTTGGTTCTCTATGCTGAAAAGATATTTTTTTGTGCCATCGGATGATTTCTGGCAGTCTACGGCAGGAGAGAATCCGGTTTGAGCTTTTTCTTTAAGTATGGCTCGTGTTTTGAACGATAGGTTGGTCATTGAGTCGAAATTGCCGACTCTTTTTTGGTACATCCAGTCGCACAGCTGTTTGGCTGTAAATTTCGGAAATCCTTGCTCCAGGCAATAGGATTGCAGCTCGCCGAGGGTTAATCCAAGAAGTGAGGTCATAATTATTATGTTTTCAACGTTAACTTTAACCTTAACTGGCTGATGCGTTCTTGATTGCTGAAATCATTCTAAGGTTAACGTTAAAGTTAAGGTTCTACCAGGTTGTCGTTGTTTGGAATGGGTCGTTGCTTTCTTCGAGCAACTCCTGTTCATACACGCTTTCGTCCCAGATGAAGTCTTCGTCGGGCAGGTCGGGCTTTGTAAAGTCACCACGGTAAAAATTCAGCACACGGTCGTCATAGACCGACCGCATATAGTGTCCGAAGATAGGCAATGCCTGGCGTGCACCCTGTCCGAACTCCATACTGCGGAAGTGGATGGAACGCAATTCGCCGCCGGTCCATACAACGGTGGTTAATTTAGGCGTGATACCGACAAACCAGCAGTCACTGTTGTTTTGGGTTGTACCGGTTTTGCCAGCCATCGGGTATGAGAGTTTGAACTGCGATCCGCGCAGACGAGCACCGGTACCGCTATCGACAACACCTTTCATCATCTGTATCATCATCCAGGCAATACGCGGGCTGATGGCTTCGCGCCGTTCCGGGGTGAAGGTTTCGAGCACTTTGCCCTTGTTGTCTTCGATTCGGGTAATGAAAATGGGCTGTACATATTCACCCTGGTTGGCAAAAGTAGCCATTGCACCAGTCATTTCATAGACGGTGATTTCGGCAGCTCCGACGCTGATGGCGGGAACGGCGTCGATGGGGCTTGTGACACCCATCTTGCGGGCAATGTTGATGACCATATTCGGTCCGTTGGCACCGCCGGCTTTCATCAAGTATGCTGAAACCCAGTTAATGGAGTTGGCAAGTGCCCATTTCAGCGTAACCATTTCGCCCTCACGCTGATGGCTTGAGTTGCGCGGACACCAGTCGCCGATGCACACCTCCGTGTTGGGCACCAGCGTGTAGGGATTCATATCAAGGTCTTGCAAAGCCATTGTATATACGAACGGTTTGAATGTAGAACCCACCTGACGG
>JAGDCN010000105.1 GCA_017958525.1 Bacteroidales bacterium | reverse complement strand
GAATAGGAGGCCGGTTTGTTGTCGCTGCCGGCATAGACGCGGAACATCGAAAAATCGCCCGTATGGCGCGGCCACATCCAGTTGTCGGTGTCACCTCCGAACTTGCCGATATTTGATGGCGGAGCACCCACCAGACGAACATCGGTAAAAACTTCGTTGATGTACATAAAATACTGGTTGCCATAGTAGAACGGCTTTATAATGGCTTTATAGTGCGTTCCCTCTACAGCACGCTCAGTTATTTTTTTGATGTTGCGCTCGATGGCTGCATTGCGGTCGCTTTCAGGCGTGTCGCTGCTTACGCCTTCAAGAACCTGAGCCGTTACATCTTCCATCCGCACCAAGCGCGTCGCTGTCAGACCAGGACAGGGTATTTCCTCGCTGCGGTTCATCGCCCAGAAACCGTTGGTCAGATAGTCGTGCTCGACGGTACTGTGCATTGTGATATAGCTGTAGCCGCAGTGGTGATTGGTAAGAAACAATCCCTCGCCGCTTACGTACTCACCCGTGCAGCCCTGGTTAAAGAGCAGTATTGCGTCTTTCAGGCAGGCATTGTTGATATCGTAAATATCTTTGGCCGTAATACGCATTCCAGCCTTCTGCATATCAGCCTCATTGCGGCCAAGGAGCATAGGAATCCACATACCCTCATCGGCCAACGCACTGATTGTCACCGCTGCCATTGCAAGCAGCATCATTATTTTCTTCATAATTTGTCCTTTTTTAATTTTTTGCAAAAGTACACATATTTCCCGACACGGACAAAATTTATTTTATCTGTAAATAAACACAATAAAACGGTCGATTTACCGTTTTGAATCTATTAATTTCAAAGCACTTTTTAACAAATACTTACAATTATGAAGATTTCATTCCGCAAAAGATTTATGTCCAGCCTCGCGAATGTGGCACTGATCGTTTTAACACTGGCCTCGTGCTCGAAGAAGGCCGACCTGGGAGACTATGTCCCCGACGACGCTATAGGAGTAGTATCGGTCGATATGAACGAGCTGTGGAACAAAGCCGACCTGAGCAACATCGAACAATTGTCGTTCGCCAAACTGGGTCTGCAGGAGCTGCGCAGCGAAGACCCGCAGACAGCCGCCATCGTCGATGGCATACTGAAGGACCCGCGCTCGACGGGTCTGGACCTGAAGGGCGACCTGCTGATATGGGTCAAGGCCGACGAGGAGGTCACCTTCCGTGGCGGATTCCTGATGACAATGCACAAGCGCAAAAAATTCGAGGAATTCCTCACCAAACTGGCCGCGGACAACGATTTCGAACTGACGATAAGCGACCTGAAAGGTTTCCGCGTGGCAAAAATCAACAATGCCGGCGCCGGCATCGTCTTCAACAAAACACTAGCGATGCTCGTACCTGGAGGCACCAACTTGGAGTCGCTGCTGGATATGAAACACAGAGAGAGTATTGCCTCCGACAAACAATTCCGTAAATACTGGAAAAACCGCAGCGAGATAAGCCTCTGGATGAGTTTCGATCACATCTTTGAAATGGCAGAAGATAACGGTGTCGATATGGAAGAGATAATGGCCGAGACAGGTTTGGGCAAGGATTACTGGGATGCCGTCAAAGGTTCGTCGATTGCTGCCAACCTGACGTTCGACAAGGGCGTGATACGCACCACCTTCGAGATGATGGGCATTAACGGCCGCACAATGAACGCCTATATGCAAAAGTTCAACAGCGACCTGGTGAAGTATATGCCCGAGAACACCTTACTCACTTTCGCGATGGGCTACAATTTGAAACAGGTTGTCAATATCTTGGAACGCCAGCAGGATGAGGAAATCGATCTGGACGAAAAAGTGACCGGCGACAAGACCGTCAGGGATGTCATCAATGCTTTCGGTGGCAGCGTCCTGTTCAGCCTTTTCGACATTGAGACCTACACCGACGGCAGGAACGAACCGCTTATGGCTGTGGCTCTGGACATCAACGATGCCGAAACCATCCGCACACTTCTGGCCGAAGCCAAGATGGAAGAGGTCGATGGCATTTACGCACTTTCTAACCCAATCGGACTTGGTTTCAATATCTACATTGCTCTGAACAAGAAAGCTATGTATATAACAAACAGCGAAATGTCGGCAAAAACCTTCATCAAAGGCGGCTACAAGGACGCTTTGAAGTCCGTGGCCAAGAAGGTGAAAAAGGGCAACTACCTTTACGCCGACCTGACTATCGACGATTATCCGCTTGCAATTCAGGAACAGTTGCCTGATGGAGCCGTGTCGTTGCTGCGCAATTATCTTGAATACACCGAAATACAGCCCACAGGCAAAACCAGCGGCGAATGGAATATCTACATCCGCGACAAGAAGCAGAACAGTCTGCTTTCGACGCTGCATTTCATCGACGACCACCTGGTGGAACTGGGCAATCTGATAGGTTCGACTGTCGGAAGCATCAGCCCTGAATACGAGGAAGAATTTTACGTAGAGGAAGAGACCGAATTAGGATTATGACGATTGAACTCCGTAACCTCAAACCGCGCTATATGTCGGAATCGGAAGTGTCCGGTTCCGACATATATTTGCAGCCATCGCTATGTTTCGAACAGGGAAGGAAATATATGATTTGCGCCCGTTCCGGACACGGCAAGACATCGTTGCTGAACTTCATTTATGGCATCAACAAGTCGTTTGACGGTGAGATTGTTTTAACGGAGAACGAAGAACGGAGAACGGAGAATGAGCTGCACACACGGGTGCTGAGCTTTATGTTTCAGGACCTTTGCCTTTTCCCTGAACTGACAGCTATGGAGAATGTGCAACTGAAGAACCGGCTCACCAATTTCAAAAGTGATACAGAAATTGAGCAGATGCTCGACGCCCTGTTGCCGCAAGGCAAGAAGCACCAGTTAGTGGCATCCCTCTCGTTGGGCCAGCGGCAGCGCGTGGCAGCGGTGAGGGCCCTGTGCCAGCCGTTCGCTTTCCTGCTCCTCGACGAACCTTTTAGCCACTTGGACCACGACACTGCCGCGAAAGTAGCGACGATGATCAACGACGAAGTCGAAAAGCAGGGCGCAGGGCTGATAGTCACGGCTCTGGATGCAATAGATTTTTTCCCCTTCGACGTGACATTTAATTTATAGCTATGTTGAGAAAGTTACAACGCAAAACACTGATTCTCGCCCAGATGGTTGGCTACGAACTGTCGCTGCTGGTCGGCGCCGCCATCGTGCTGCTGTCACTGCAGCTGTACTGCGACTTGAAGCCGCTGCTGACCAACCAGACCGATGTCTTCAAGGCTCATACCGTAACAGTATCGAAAAACGTCACCATCTTCAAAACCGCCAACAAAGAGAATCTTTATTTTACCGACAAAGAACTGAAAAAACTTGAAGAGCAGGAATTTGTCAAAGAAGTGGCACGTTTCAACAGTGCGACTTTCAACACCAGCGCCGCCATTAGTTTCGAGGGACAGCGGATGAGCACCGAAATGTTTTTCGAGAGTGTGCCCGACGGCTATCTTGACATCCAGAGTGATGATTGGCAATGGGACAGCACTTCGGATTTCTTGCCCATCGTCATTCCCGAAGACTACCTAAACCTCTACAATTTCGGCTTTGCCGAGAGCCAATCGCTGCCTGTGGTGTCGCCAGCATTGCTGTCGCAAGTGACCTTCAACGTCTATATATCCGGCAACGGCAAAAGCAAAGTCTATAACAGTCGCATCGTCGGCCTTTCGGGCAAAATCAACTCGATACTGGTGCCTGAAGATTTCTTGCAATGGGCCAACCGCGAGTTCGGTGCCGTCGAGGACAAGGGCAGCAGCCGACTGCTCGTCGAGTTCAACGATGCCAGCGACGAGCGCATTGCCGAATATTTTAAGACCAACAGCCTGAACATAAACAAAAGCGAACTTGAATCAAGCAAGATGGCATCATTCTTCAAACTGGCAATGCTCTTTGTGATTGCCATTGCTGTCATCATCATCCTATTGTCGGTCATACTTATCGTGATGAGTATGAGCCTCATCGCCCAACGCAACCGCGAAATGTTCATCAACCTGCACAACATAGGCTACTCAGTCAATGACATTTCGAGGTTCTACAAGGTGGTAATCAGCATCACAACTGTTGTCGATCTCCTGCTGGCAGTGGTGCTGGTGCTCTGGATCAGGGGTCTCTATATAGACCGACTTTCAACGTTTTTCCAAACCGGAGGAGGCACGACGCCGACACTGACAGGCGCTGCTGTCCTGATGGTTTTGCTGCTTGTTGTGTGCAACCTCTTCACAGGACTTGTGATAAAGAATATCATCGACAGACAATAAGAAAACGCCATAGAATGCTCTATGGCGTTTTCTGTTTCAGCAAATGCCGGGTTTTATCTTCCGAACATCACTTTCTCGCTATTGAACATACGCGTCAGGCCCCATACGGCGATGCCGGTGTAAACCACATTGGAGGCCAGGCAGATGCCAACATTGCCCCAATCCAATTTGTGGGAAAAGACGGCAGTCATCACCTCAATGCTGTTGTAGAAAGGTATGATGAAGGTGGTGAAGCTTTCCGGAACACTGCTTTGCATTAACGGCAACAATCCGGCAAGCATAACTACCAGCATAAACGGCGTAATCATTGTGCCGGCGCTTTTCACGTCTTTGGCCAGCGCCGACAGCAGGCTGACAGCCGATGCCATAATGAGCACCGATGCAAGGATGACAAGGAACAGTGCTGCATAATCGGGGAATGTGTAGTTGAAACCTAACTCTACATCTTCTCCGCTAATCATCTTGGGCAGCGACAGGGCGATACCGATGAAGCTCGATATACCGCTGAGCAGGGCGATGCAGCTGAGCGAGACAATCTTGCCCAGAGCCAGCTCGTTGCGGCGCATCGGTGTGACAAGCAGGGTGGCAATGGTGCCGCGCTCCTTCTCGCCGGCGATGGCGCTGGGTGCGATGGCCATAGTGCCGCTGAAGAGCATCATAATAATAAGCATAGGCAGTATCTTGCTCCATATCATAGCGCCAATAGAATCCTCGGTGGCCATATCGAACTGCGCCTCCTTGCCATCCTCGGCACGGTTCACATCGAAACGGTTGCTCAATCCGCTCTCATAGGCATCAAGGAACATCGTCAGCGTCTTATATACAAGGCTGCTGGCATTATTTGTTGAGTTGTAGTAGATTTCCACATTGGGGGCCGGCAGACCGCTTTGCGGGTCATATACACTTGTCAAAAGCTCGAAGTCCTTCGGAAAGCGTACCATCACTATGTTCAAGTTCTCGTCACTGAGCATATCGATGTCCTCCTGTCCGAAAGGCTGCTCCAGAACTACCAATTGGCTGTCGGTAACTATCTCGGTGGCGAGGAATTCGGGCATATTCTCGACGCGAACCGTCACCACATCGTCCCGACCTTCGGTCACCATCTTGCCGATGCCCTCGCCCATCAGACTATAGACAAGGTAAATGAGCAGACCGGGCATAATCACTGTGGTGAACAGCAACTGACGGTCGCCGAAGAAGCGTGCAAACTCTTTCTTTATGATTGTCCAAGTGTTGTTTTTCATTGCTCGTCTCCTTTCACTTCTTTAAAGATTTCGAAAAAGCGGTCTTCGATAGAGAGTCCGTTGCATACTTCCTCCAATGTGCCGCAGGAAATCATCCTTCCGTCAATGATGATGCCCACGCGGTCGCACAGACGCTCGACAAGGCTGAAGATGTGGGTCGAGAGAATTATCGTCTTGCCCTGATCGCGCAGCTCCTGCAGATAGTCGGTCACAGTGCGCGCCGTCAGCACATCGAGGCCGTTGGTAGGCTCGTCGAAGATGATCACTTCCGGGTCGTGCACCAACGAGATGACCAGCGACAGTTTCTGTTTCATACCCGTCGAGAGGTTCTTCACCTTCACCTCGGCAAACTTGTCGATACCGAAGCGGGCAAACATCTGCTCCTTGCGGGTCTTCACAATATCATCGGGCACCTGGTGCAGGCGGCTGAAGAAGTCGAACAGATAGTTGGGAGTAAAGAAATCCTCGAGTTTTAGTTCACTGGTGAGGAAACCAATTTTCGAGCGCACCCCTTCTGGGTCGCTGTTGATGCTGCATCCGTCGAGGACGGCATCGCCCGTGTCGGCCTTAATCAGCGTTGACAGCATACGCAGTGTTGTGGTCTTGCCGGCTCCATTGGGACCCAGCAGTCCGAATATCTCACCGCGGTTGGCGGTGAAGCTCAGATTATCGACAGCCACTTTCTTGCGCTGGGTGGTGCGTTCAATCTGCTGTTGTTTCTTTGAAAGCGTGAAGGTCTTTGATATGCCTTCCACGCGAAGTATTTCTTCCATTATGTTATTTGTTGATATGTTGATACGTTTGATGTTGAGATGTTTTCGTCTTCGTTTTCGTTTTCGTCTTCGTTTTCGTTTTCGTCTTCGTTTTCGTTTTCGTCTTCGTTTTCGTCTTCGTCTTCGTTTTCGTTTTCGTTAATTCTATCTGAAGTTAATGTTAAGGTTAAAGTTAAGGTTTCAATTAATACTATCGTTTCAGCAGGTCAAAATCTTACAGCTGACCTTTATTTTTCTTTGTCTCACGTATGTCTTCGATTATCAGTCTCGCACCCCACGTAAAGAGAAGCACCAGCGTAAGTATCATAAAAACAAACATAAGCGTCTCTGCCCACGGCTTCTGCCACAGGTCGTTGCAGTAGTCGAACAGACCGTGGAGTTCGAGGCTAAGCGTGATAAAAGGCCACCAGACGATGCGAGTGCGCTGTATGTCACTGACGCGTTCGTCCTTCTGCCATTTCAGACGGCCGTCCACCATCCTGAAACCCCACTTTTGGTTCTTCATATTCGGCAGCCACGCAATGAACAGCCCGCCGCACAGGATGGCCATCGAATAGGCCAGATAGCCCACAAAAAAGCCCGCACCTTGACGCTGTATCTGCATCGACATCAGCGCGATGCCGGCGATAACCGACATTATGGCCAGCGCGCTACCAATAATTCCTATTGTTTTCTTGGTTTCAAGGGTCATACGGTTTCCCCTTTCTGTTGTTTATATTTTATTATTCCTATTATCACTCCAATCATCGCTAAAGTTGCTCCAAGATACTTTAGATATACGTTGACCGAAAAATCCCAGAATATGTCGGGCCATATCGTCCCGAGGACAAACAACGGCACTATCAACGAGAGCGCCCAACTGGACCATCCTATCTCAATAGTTGCAAACCAGCCGTCACCACTTTTAAACTGGCGCTGTTCCTTGACAATATGCCACTTCTTCAGCCTCAGTATGTAGTATTTTTTTCCCTCCTTGGTAAAACGTAATTCTAACCAACTGCATAGCAGACAGAAAAAAAACGTTCCAAGACAAAGCCAAAAAATAAAGTGAAATGTCTTCAAGTCCTCGCCTTTAATCAGGATAAATCCCAACAATCCTCCGACAAGGAAGTTCAGCAGTGTCAAGGCATTCAAAACAATAGCGAATATCTTTCTTTTCATTGTACGTTCTCTGTTTTTGTCGGAGCGCCGACGTCCTTG
>JAGDCN010000104.1 GCA_017958525.1 Bacteroidales bacterium | reverse complement strand
GGAATGGTGCAGATAATTACAAGATCCATAGACGCCTCTGTTTTTACCAATGGTGGCAATAGTTGGATGAGTTATTATGAACCGTACCTCGGCGTATATTCTTCATTCAACGATTCGCGTTCCAAGCAGTGGAATCTTGAACAGGATGTTTTTTACGAAGGTAAGACATGGAATTATCACCTCTCTATCCTTGACCTGCCAGAGGGCGTCTCTATTGACAACAAGGGCGAGCGCGCCGTGGAGGTCTATTATGACTACGATTTCAAGCATGGCATAATGACTTTCTCTCCGACAGATTTTGACGCCGTAAGATTCCCCAAAAAGATTTTTGGACCCGACATTATGGGTACGCTCACGTTCATACGCGAAAGTGGCATCACCGCCAATGAGTTGTTCCTCACCAACATCGGCGTCAACAACAATGTAAAGTATATCCGCAACGTGTATCTGCGTACCGAATCTTTTGACAACGGTTATGTGTCAATCAAGGCAATGATCGATTTTCCTGCATTGTGGTTTGACAACAAGAACAACAGTGGCTTTACGGTGTCCATCGTTGGTGCTTACGACATTACTTCGCACGGAGCGGTGCTGTATTCGGGCATTGTGCGCAATAGCAGCAACGAAAAGTCGGTGAACGCCCTTGTATTGGAGCACCCTTCCGACGAGGTTCTTAGCCATTATTATCCGTTGTGGCAAAATATGATGCAGGAGAGTGAAAATAATTCTTCAACCGAAGTCCCCGACGACAACAATGAAACTGACAGCAACCCGGAATTTGACATCCACGATGTGATGTCTGTAGGTTCCAAGGACGCTGGCGCGGCGGTAGAGGAAGACGGGGTGGAATATGGCAAGCCAGGGTATTATCTGAATGGCGAATATGTGCCGGTATCCGCAATTGGCGACAAGACACCTTTCCTCAAAGCCCTCAACAAATGCCTTGATATGATGGACGACGATTTCCCAATCTCGCCCTATAAAAATTCCGTCAACCAAGTGGAATGGATGGTGGTGGAAAAATCGAGGTGATTATGCAACATTATTTTGCTTTTTGCGTTTATAAATAAGAAAAAATCATAGGAATAAACAAAATAAATATAAAAAGATGAAAAGACTTTCAATTTTAATCGCAGCGATACTGAGCATCCCAATCGCGGTGTCTGCCCAGACCAAGCCCGATATGGTGCTGGTGGATGGCGGCTCGTTTCAGATGGGAAATGCGGGTACAGTAGCCCCTAAGGGCGACCCCGACGAAAGGCCCGTGCATGCTGTTTCTGTCAAGTCCTTTTACATCGCTAAATACGAATTGACTGTAAAGGAATACAAACAGTTTATAAACGATGCGTCAGCCTCTTATTTTTCGAGCAAGAGAGACCACAAGATGCCCGACGAACCCAATGCAGATTGGTACGCCGAGCATCCCGACACCAAGAAGTTTTACCCATTGCCCACGCATCCGTGGTGGGGCTGGGTGGACGATATGCCGATGCAGCGCATTTCTTGGTACGACGCCGTGGCTTATTGCAACTGGCTTTCTGACAAGGAAGGCTTGCAAAAGTGCTATGTGGAAAACGAAGACGGCGGCATAGACCTCGACCGCACCAAAAACGGCTACCGCCTGCCCACCGAGGCAGAATGGGAGTTTGCGGCAAGAGGCGGCAACAAGTCGAAAAACACTATTTTTTCCGGCAGTGCTAATGCAGCAGATGTATGCTGGTTCGACGACACATCGCAGCTCAAAGGCCCGCAGAAGGTGGGCACCAAAAAGCCAAACGAGCTCGGCATCTACGATATGAGCGGCAATGTATGGGAGTGGTGCTCTGATTATTACGACAAAGCATTCTACACCAAAAGTCCGCAGGCAGACCCGTTCAATTCTGTGCCATCCATTTACAGAGTGCCGAGGGGCGGTTCGTGGCATTACCAGGTAGAACACGCCACAGTAACCTCTCGCGACGGACCAGAACCTGCCT
>JAGDCN010000103.1 GCA_017958525.1 Bacteroidales bacterium | reverse complement strand
GTTTTCGTAATAGCCCCATACACCAGCATAGAAATCAGCAAGAAGCTCGATGCGGACACTGATTTTGTTTTTTTCAGTTTCAGACACTCTTGCCATCTGACTGTGAGCATCGCCCAATACACCGAGCAGGTGTTCGACGTGATGTCCAACTTCGTGGGCAATGACGTAGGCGTAGGCAAAATCACCGCCTGCACCGAGCGATTTAGGCATCTCGTTGAAGAAATCGAGATCGAGATAAACACATTGGTCGGCCGAACAATAGAATGGTCCCATTGCGGAGCTGGCGCTACCGCATCCGCTTTGGACGCTACCGTGGAAGAGCACCAGTTTAGGCGGCACGTAGGTACGTCCCATACGCTTGAACTCGGCAGCCCACACATCCTCAGTACTAGCAAGGATTTTAAGGGCAAAATCTTCAAATTCTTTTTCTTGCTCAGTAGCGACATACTCAGAGTTGCCTGCAGTTTGACTGCCAAGTTGTTGCACGACCTCAGAGGGGTCTCCTCCCATAAAAAGTGCCAACAGAACAGCAATCAATGCACCTCCGATACCGACGCCGGCAATTTTGCCGCCATTTCCACGACGGTCTTCGACGTTTGTACTTTTTCTTCTACCAGATAAATCCATAATAATTAATTGAAAATTAAAAATTGATAATTCAAGTTATAGTTTAATCATTTCCAATGCAGTCCATTCGTTGCGGGAGCGTTGCTGAACGAGTCTCAGTCCAAGCGATTCCGCCTTATCCTGCAACGAAGGGACATCGTGTTCATAGAATCCGCTGAGGAGAATGGTTCCACCTTGGTTAAGAACAGAGGTGTATGCGGCCATATCGCGCAAAAGGATATTGCGATTGATATTTGCCATAATAAGGTCGAAATGCTTGTCGCTAGTAAGCAAGGATGCATCGCCCAGCAGCGGGCAGACATTGACATTGTTATGTTCAAAGTTTTCCTGAGCATTGCGGAAAGCCCATTCATCGACATCAATGGCCTCAACATAGGCGGCACCTTTTTTTGCGGCGAGGATTGCCAAAACCCCTGTTCCGCTACCCATATCAAGTACGCGCAATCCTTCGACAGGCTGTTGTTCCAAGAGAGACAACATAAGGTAAGTCGTTGCGTGATGAGCTGTACCGAATGACATCTTCGGTTCAATTTCAATTTCATACTTTACATCGTTGCGGTGCGGATGAAAGGGAGCGCGCACCCAGCAAAAATTCTCAACCAAAACAGGTTGATGCTGGCGTTCCCACTCCTCATTGTAGTTTTTGTCCGGCAAGTCGGAAACGGTATATTCACATTTTAGTCCGCCGTCAATTTCCATCAATGCATCAATCGTATTTTGCAGGAAATCAGCATCGAATTCACTTGTCGGCACATAAGCCTTTATTCCTTGGTTTGTTTCCTCAAAACTCTCATAGGGGCCTTCGTCGCCAAGATTATAGACAAGGATATCGCGAAATGGGTTAAGCTTAGATAGTTTTATGTTTACCTCGGTATATTTCATTTGTATAGAAGGATGATATTTAAGGGTTACTGATTAAAGAATTACTATTTGGATATACAACTTTGGTAAGGAAAAGTCCTTGAGCAGGCATAGACACACCAGCCGCACAACGATCTTTCTTTTCAATGATTGAACGCAGTCCGTCAAGGGATAATTTTCCACGTCCGACGTCGATCAGAGTGCCTGTCACAGAGCGCACCATATTGCGAAGGAACCGGTTGGAGGTGATGGTAAAAACAAGCAGCTTCTCTTCCCTATCCCAATGAGCTTCAGAGAGATGACAGATATTGGTTTTATTATCCGTATGCAGTTTGGCAAAGCTGGTAAAGTCGTCGTACTGCATCAGCACTTGTGCTGCTTCGTTCATTGCATCGATATCCAGCTCAAAATAGATACGGCAGTACAGGCCCTGTGAGAAGGGCAACCGTTCGTTTGAGACATAGTATTTATAGGTGCGCGAGATGGCCGAGAAACGAGCGTGAAAACTGTCAGCAATAGGTTTGATGTCAAAGATGGCAATATCAGGGGGAAGATAGCTGTTGAGTTTGAAAACGAGGTTGTCAATCAGCGGTATATCTAAATCAAAATGGGCATAAAAATCAGAGGCGTGGACGCCTGTATCGGTACGGCCGCATCCAACAATGGCCACTGGAGTGCGCAGCAAAGTAGTTAATGCCGACTCGAGAGTCTGTTGAACAGTCGGCAAATTGGGCTGAGTTTGCCAGCCGCAATAGTTGGTTCCGTTATATGCCAAGTGAATCAGATAGCGCATTAGGAAGAGGGAGTTGGAGGTTGATTTGTTGAGTTGTTGATAGATTGGAGGGGTTTAATTTTCAGATATATATTACTCGGTATTAACTATATATTACTGGCTATTAACTAAATATTCCTCGGTATCGACAGCGGGGATGGGGGCTATTTGTTTACGCAATTCTTCGATGACGAGCATCTGGTAAGTCTGCTGAGTTGTGTCGGTATAAAGAGCCTTGTTGATATTGTAGTTTTCTTTTTGATAATCGGTTGCGCGGTCAAAGAGGTTGTTAGAGACCGCCTTTTTAATGTCATCAAGGGTCATTTTTCCGGCCAGGTAAGTGTTTTTTTGCTTTTCGGTCAAATATTTGGATATTTTGTCGAAATAAGTTTCATCCAGCAGTCCTGTTTCTTCATTAAAATGATTATCCAGTTCAGGCAGGTTCACCCAGCCGGTGATAGTTGTTTCCAACAGTTCAATCTTCTTCTTTGTTTTGTCGGTATAATAGCCCAGATAGGCGTGGCAGGGATCGACGAAGATGATAGGCTGAATGCCCACTTTGCGCATAATCGACGAAAAGAACACACAAGCGTCGATACAATTGGCCTGGCGGTTGCGATAGACATCGTCGAAAAAGCGGATATGTTGAGAATTAGTGCGTTTGGAGCCGTTCGACGTGCAAGTAATAGAAGAATATGCCAATCCTCGGCTGAGGGCATAATACCAGATGGCCCGCATCTGAGTTTCGGTTTTTTTCTCAGAGCGTGCGCCGTCGAAAATAGTTACCAACCCTTGATTCAGTATTTCGCCAAGAA
This sequence comes from Bacteroidales bacterium, assembly GCA_017958525.1. Lineage (GTDB taxonomy): Bacteria > Bacteroidota > Bacteroidia > Bacteroidales > P3 > Colimorpha. The sequence goes on along the minus strand of JAGDCN010000103.1, from coordinate 25,510 downwards.
TGCCGTCTATTCTTGGATGATCCTCGTTGACGTATGCCGCAAAGAGCCAGCGGTAGTCGTGATAACTGCCGTCTTTGCCAATAAGAGACATAAGGCATTCGTTTGTAGGACGGTAATTAAGTCGGATATTCTTTACGTCGATCTGTTCATCGTTGATATAGCAGGTGAAGGTAAGGTCGATGTACCCCTGCTGTCGCATACGATAAAGACTTTCAAACTTCCATTTAATGACAGGCGAGAAGGAATAGCGTACGCCTCTGCGAGGGAGCGTTTCCTGGGTGATGCTAATGTAATTGAGCACAGTAGAATCGGCGACGATGCGCATCACCGAATTGTTTTGAGGGGCGGTGACGCTGATACGGAACAGCGAGTCCATTTCGTCCCCCTTGTAGTTGGCCAGAGCAAGCATCATAGAGGGATAGAGAACATTGTCGAAGTTTTCGTCATAGAGAGCTTCAAAGTTGACCGTCTTAGGGTCGATAGTCTTTTTGACCTGAATGTTTCCACACGAAGCGAAGAGAAAGGCCAAAGTCAGAGAAAAAACCAGTTTATGCATTTTCATCATCAATTTATCAAGCCGCTGACAAGAACGACGATCAAAGCAGCAGGAGCCACGAACCGAGCGAGGAAATAATAGAACGCCTTAAAATAGCCTATTTTGAGGGTGCCGTGGTTAGAGAGTTCGTCGATGATGTCCTCCTTCTTCATAAACCAGCCGAAGAAAAGGATAGTCATCAGAGCACAGACAGGGGGGAGAACGGTGCCGGTCAATTTGTCGAGCAAATCGAAGAACTGGAGTCCGCCAAATTTAACTCCGCTCAAGATGCCGTTGCCGAAGGAGAGGGAAGCGACAACAGCAAAGAGGATGACAACAAGAGACATCACAATAGCCGATTTAGTACGTCCAATTTTTTCGCTTGAGAGCCATTGAGTGAGAGCTTCGAGGAGAGAGATGGCCGAGGTGAGCGCAGCCAGCGACAGGAGGAGGAAAAAGACGATAGAGAATATGCGTCCAACGGTGCCGAGCGAGTTAAAGACCATAGGCAGCACTTGATAGACTAGTCCTGGGCCGCCGGTAGGATCCTGTCCACAGGCAAAGACAGCCGGGAAGATAGCGATGCCCGAAAGGACAGCGATAGCGAAATCACAAACAGTGATCCAGATGGAAGTTTTGAGAATATTATCGTCCACGGGGAGATAGGATCCATAGACGATCATAACGCCCATACCTACGGAGAGCGAGAACAGAGCCTGTCCCAAGGCGGCGAGGATGCCCTCGCCAGTCAGTTTGGAGAAATCAGGCTGGAAGAGGTAAGCGACGCCTGCCGAAGCGCCGTGGAGGGAGAGCGAGCGCACACAGAGGACAAGCAGCAGCAACAGCAGTATAGGCATCAAAAGTTTGGAGACGCGTTCAATACCTTTCTCGACGCCGCCGATGATTACGAGCGTAGTAAAGAGCAGGAAAGCGGCAATAAAAATGATGGGTCGCCAGGTTGAGGAGGCGAAAGCGTTGAAATGGGATGCGAAGTCGTTATCGGCGATACTGGCGAGGGTGCCAGAGAGCGATTCCCAGAAATAGTTGAGAGTCCAACCTGAGATGACGAGATAAATGGCGAGAATGAGGAAGCAGGTGAAGAGGCCAGCCAAGCCTACGAAGCGCCAGCCTTTGCGGTCGGGTCGCAGTTTGGGGTAGGCCTTCATTGGGTCTTCGCCTGTTCGTCGTCCGATGATGAATTCGCTCATCATCAAAATCATACCGATAAAGAACACGAAACAAATATAGACGAGTAGGAAAGCGCCACCGCCGTATTTGCCGCAGATGTATGGGAACCGCCAAATATTACCGAGCCCGACTGCGGAGCCGGCGGCGGCCATAATAGCTCCGAAGGAGCTGCTGAAACCTTCTCCAGATTTTGTTGCCATAATTAGAGGTTAAAGATTAAAGAATCGATAATAATAATAAAGGTTAGAAATTGAATAGGATGATAAAAAAAATTGAAACAATTAATTTTCGACTAAGTCGGGGTTAATATTGACAAATTCAGACCAGGATTTGCGGGGCGATTTAGATTTTTTATTAGAGCCGGGAGAGAGATGATGATGTAAGTTGGCAAGGGGGTTGGCGAGTTCGGCGAAGCAGGTATAGGCGACAGCGAGTGCGTCGGTAGCGTCGAGATAGCGAGGTTCGTCTGGGAAGTGCATCATAGAGCGCAGCATCAAAGCGACTTGTTCCTTGCCGGCTTGTCCATTGCCTGTTACAGTTTGTTTGATGGTAGAGGGTTCGTATTCAGAGAAAGGGATGTCTCTAGACATAGCTGCGGCGATAGCGACCCCTTGGGCTCGTCCGAGTTTAAGCATAGATTGAACGTTTTTGCCGAAGAAGGGTGCTTCGATGGCGAGATGGTCAGGACGAAAGGAGTCGATGATACGAAGAGTTGAGTCGAATATTTTGCGGATACGTAGATTGAAGTCGGCTATCTGCCGCAGATAGAGTACGTCGAGGACAAGGATATGAGGTTTGTCGTCGATGATTTCGATGACGCTGTAACCAAGGATACGTGTACCGGGGTCGATGCCTAGAATGATTTTTGCCATAGGAGGGTTAGAGGGAGAATTGAGAATTGAAAATTGAAAATTTATTTTCGTTTTCGTCTTTGTTTTTGTCTTCGTTTTGGTTTTCGTTTTTACTTTTATTGCTCGCAAGCGAGTTTTTGAACAGGAATTACCATCAATGGCCAGGAATTATTATTGATTTGTTGATATGTTGATAGGTTGGAAATTTGGAAGGACAATTGAAAATTTGTTTTTGTCTTCGTTAAATCAATCTGAAGTTAAAGTTAAGGTCAAGGTTAAAGTTAAAGTTTTCAATTTATCAATGGGCTTCGAGCCAGTTTTGACCGACATCGATACCGACTTCGACGGGGATGGGCAGAGGCAGTGCGTTCAACATTTCGGTTCTTACGATTTTCCTCACGTCTTCGAGTTCGGGGTTGTAAACGTCGAAGACGAGTTCGTCGTGCACTTGGAGTATCATTTTGGATTTGAGGTTCAATTGTTTGAAACGTTTCCAGATGTGGATCATTGCTATTTTGATCATATCGGCGGAAGTGCCCTGGATGGGCATATTGACGGCGTTGCGTTCGGCGAACTGGCGGAGGCCAGCATTGCGGCTGTTGATGTCGTAGAGGTATCGGCGTCGGCCGAGCAGGGTTTGGGCGTAGCCGTGTTGTCGAGCAAAGGCGATGTTGTTATCGATGAATTGTTTTATATCAGGATATTGCTGGAAATATTCTTCGATAAGAGCTGCTGCTTCTTTGCGGGGGATGTTCAGTTGCTCGGAAAGTCCGAAGGCGCTGATGCCATAGACTATTCCGAAATTGACCGACTTAGCGTTGCGGCGTTGCTCGGGAGTGACTTCATCGAGCTGGAGGTGGTAGATTTTGGCTGCCGTTGCGCGATGGATGTCGAGGTGATTGCGGAATGCTTCGGTCATATGCTTATCCTTGGAAAGAGCGGCGATGATGCGCAGTTCGATCTGGGAATAGTCGGCAGCAAGGATGCTGTAGTGGTCGTTGCGAGCGACGAAGGCGCGCCTTATTTTGCGACCCCGCTCGGTGCGGATGGGGATGTTCTGCAAATTGGGGTTTGAGGAGCTCAACCTGCCTGTGGCGGTAACGGCCTGATTGTAGGCTGTGTGCAAACGTCCGGAGAGGGGGTCGATGAGTTTTGGGAAGCTGTCGAGATAGGTGGAGACGAGTTTGTTCAACGAGCGGTATTCGAGAATAAGGGGTATGATGGGGTGTTTGTCGCTGAGTTTTTGGAGCACTTCTTCGGCGGTACTGTACTGCTTGGTAGCTGTGAGGGGAGGTTTATCGGTGACTTTCAGTTTTTCATACAGCACTTCGCCGAGCTGTTTTGGGGAGCTGATATTGAACGTGGTTCCCGCCAAAAGGTATATTTGGCGTTCGATGTCGGCTCTGTCTGCGGACAATTGGGCCGAGTACTGTTTAAGGGCATCGACGTCGATACGCACGCCTTCGCGTTCCATATCGACAAGCACATCGACCAGGGGAATTTCGACTTCGTTGTAGAGTGCAAACATATCGTTGTCAATCAACATTTTGCGCATAGGTTCGTAGAGATTGAAGAGGGCTTGGGCGCAACGGACGGCATAGGTTGTTGATAGGTTGATAGGTTGATATGTTGATATGTTGGAGGGTTGGTCCAAGGATATGTTCAAGACGCTGGAGACTATGAAATCGAGATAGTGACGGGCTTCGGGGTCGATGAGATAGTGAGCGAGCTGGACATCGAAGAGTTGGCCTTCAATGGTTACATCGTGTTCGATGAAGGTGTGTTTCAGCTGTTTAAGGTCGTAGCACACTTTGAGGGTGGATTGGTTTTCCATAGCTGCCCTCAGGAATGAAAAATAGTCGTTTCCGTCGAAGGGCAGATAGGAGGTTTCGATGCCGTCGGTGGAGAAGGCGATGCCGCGTACTTCGCCACTTTTGGCATCCAGATCCAAATAAAAGGCGAAATTTTTATGTTGCAGGTCTTCGAGTTGTTGGAGGGTTGGAGGGTTGGAAGGTTGGAAGGTTGGAGGGTTGGAAGGTGACATCAGGTCATTGTCACCAAACATAGAGACTTGACGGGGGTCTGTTTTTTGGGTTGATTTGTTTTTTTGTTGAGAGATTGGAGGGTTGGAGGGTTGAGAGTTTGGTTTGTTTGGAGAGACGGCGCTGTTGCGGGTTTTGACTTTCAAATCAAGTTTGATTGCGAGTTCGGGGTCGCTGACGCTGAGGTCGGTGTAGATTTTCTTTGCAAAGGCGCGGAATTCCAATTCGGAGAAGAGGGCGGCCAAAGACTCATAGTCGGGTGTGGAAACGGCGAGCATCGGTTCGTCGAGTTCGATGGGCACTTCCCTACATATTGTTGCAAGTTCTTTGGACAGAAGAGCTTGCTCAGAAAATTCTTTCACGGCGTTGCGCAGTTTTTCGTTGCGCACTTCGTCGCTGTGAGCGATGAGGTTTTCGACGCTACCGAACTGTTCGACCAGTTGTTTGGCTTTCTTCTCCCCCACTCCAGGGATGCCTGGGATGTTGTCGATGGCGTCGCCCCAGAGTCCAAGAATGTCGGCCACCTGTTCGGGACTCTGGATGCCAAAGGCTTCGCAAACCTCCTTGGGGGTATAAATACTGTCGGGTTTTCCCATACGTCCGAAGCGGTACAGATAAACGTGGTCTGTGACAAGCTGTGCGAAATCCTTGTCGGGTGTGACCATTAGAATGACATCGAAGCCCTGCTTTTCGGCTTGATATGACAGGGTGCCGATTATGTCGTCGGCCTCATAGCCCGCTTTGGTGACCACGGGAATGCCGAATCCGTCGATCACCCGGTGGATGTAAGGCAAAGCGTGCTGGATGTCTTCGGGCATAGCATCGCGATTGGCCTTGTATTGCTCGTAGCGTTCGTGTCGGAAGGTGGGTTCGGACCTGTCAAAGGCGACAGCGCAATGGGTGGGGTGTTGCTGACGGAGCAGGTCGTAGAGAGTAGTGGTGAAACCGAGGACGGCCGATGTGTTCAATCCACGACTATTCATACGGGGGTTGTGGTTCAAAGCGTAATAAGCCCTATAGACCATCGCCATACCGTCTATCAACATCAGTTTTTTCATTTGTTTGAGGGGGGAGATTTGAGAATTGAAAATATGTTTTAGTTAAATCATTCTGAAGTTAAAGTTAAGGTCAAAGTTAAGGTTTATATAAACATTTTTTTTTTTGCTCGCGAGCGAGCTTTTTTAACAGGAATTACCATAAATGGCCACGAATTACCATAAATATTTTTTTTAGTTTTCGTTTTGGTTTTGGTTTTTTATTTCAGAGGGTCGTCGGTCAGTTCGTCATATTCCTTTCGATGTCGAAGGATGTCGCAAGCGAGATTGACGGCGTGCCGGAAAGACTGTTCGCTGGCTTTGTCCTTGCCGGCGATATCGTAGGCGGTGCCGTGAGCCGGGGAAGTGCGAATGATGTCCAAACCAGCTGTATAATTGACGCCTTCGGTGAACGACATCAGTTTGAAGGGAATAAGCCCCTGGTCGTGATAGAGAGCCAGAACGCCGTCGAACTTGTTGAACTCGCTGCTGCCAAAGAATCCGTCGGACGGATAAGGGCCGTATGCAAGGATCCCGTTGGCATAGGACTCGTCGATGGCGGGTTTCACGACTTCCTCATCCTGAGAGCCGATAACGCCGTTGTCGCCGGCGTGAGGGTCCAGGGCCAAAACAGCGATTTTTGGCATAGGGATACCGAAGTCGCGTTTCAGCGAGTCGTGCATAAGGGCGATTTTCTTCATCAGCAGATCTTTGGTGATTGCGACCGGCACATCTTTAAGAGCCAAGTGATTGGTTACAATGCCTATGCGGATGCGGTCGCACACCATCATCATCAGCGAATCGCCGCCGAACTTGTTAGAAAGATACTCAGTATGTCCCGGAAAATCGAAAGTTTCGGACTGTATATTTTTTTTGTTGATAGGTGCAGTTACAAGGACATCCACAACACCGCGCTTCAAGTCGTCGCAAGCGCGGTCCAGAGCCATCCGGGCCATCTGTCCGCCGATTTCGGTGGGTTTGCCAATCTCGATTTTGATTTCATCCTGGACCAAGTTGACAACGTTGAATTTGCGTTCCTGAGCCTGCGCTGCGTCGAGCAAAGCGGTGAAATTCATATCCTGCATCTGTTGAGACAGCAGTTTTTTGTGATAAGAGGCCACTTTGGTCGAGCCATAAATAATCGGCGTGCACTGGTCGTACATACGATTGTCGGAGAAGGTTTTGAGAATTACCTCATAGCCTATGCCGTTGATATCGCCTTGAGTGATGGCTACTTTTATTTTATGGGATTCTGATTTTGACATTTGTTGGGTTGTTGATATGTTGATATGTTTTGTGTTGATATGTTGGTGAGTTTGAGGAACAATTGAAAATTGAGAATTGAAAATTCGTTTTCGTTTTTGTTTTCGTTTTCGTTAAAATTAGGGTTGGAGGAAATTATTTTCCCACTATATTGTACATTTGAAAAAAGGCATAAAGAAGTCTGAGTCCAAAGCCTGAAGCGCCTGTGCCGTAGAAGCTTTCACGTTTTGAGTAAAAGGCGGTACCGGCGATGTCAAGGTGGATGTAGGGGCATCCGTGTGCAAAATGCAGCAGGAAGCGGCCTGCAGTTATGGTGCCGGCATTGGCGTGCAAGTTGCAGTTTATCATATCGGCCACTTCCGACTTCAGCAGTTCGTCATAGTCTTTCCAGAAGGGCAACACGGCCAGTCGTTCATATACTTTTCCTCCGACAATAGACATCAGTTTCATCGGGCCGTCGGCACCTTCCTGCATAGCGGCGGCGACCTTTGTGCCCAGCGCTCTGACAGCAGCGCCGGTCAATGTGGCAGCATCGACTATCAGCTCGGGTTTGTCTTGTGAAGCATACGCAATGGCATCGGCCAGAATCAGGCGGCCTTCGGCATCGGTGTTGGTGATTTCGACAGTTGTGCCGTCAAACATTGTTAGAATATCGTCGGCGGCATAGGCATTCTTTCCCGGACGGTTGTCAGTCAAAGGCAGATAGGCCTTGATCCATATCGGAAGTGCGTTTTCGGCAGCAGCCAACACCGTCGAAGCCATAAGAGCAGCACCAGCCATATCTGATTTCATTTCCGTCATATAGTCGTCCGGTTTGATATTCAGTCCGCCAGTATCATACATAACACCCTTGCCGACAAGAGCGACAGGCTTTTTATTGATGCGGTCGCCCGGTTTGTATTCCAGCACCACAAAACGAGCCTCGTCTTCGCTGCCGCGGTTCACAGCCAGCAAACCGCCCATCTTCAGCGACTCGATTTTCTTTTGGCCCATAATGGTGCATTTGACTTTACCAACACTTTCGGCTTCCACTTTGAGGATGTCGGCGAAACGCGGTGCATTCAGTTGCATAACGGGCTCATTGACCCAGTCACGCATTGTGTCGATGCGCCGCCAAAGACGAATATTTTCATCCAGGGCTGCCTGTTCAATGATATGCTTTTCAACAACAACTTCCTTCAGAAGAGTATCTTTTTTCGACTTGTATTTGTCGAAACGGTAAGCGGCCATATGCAGACCCTCAATGAAGGCCACCATTTCTTCGGGTATCACACCTTCGCCGGTTATGGCGACCTTTTCCATTTTCTCTTTGCAGAGCATAAACTGCAGTTCGGCTGCCGAACGGCGCAACTTCTCCAAACACTCACTGCTTGGCAGTTCACTGTCGAAATTCTGCACAAAAATCTTGTGAGGGAGGCGGCTAAAGACAACAAGCGACGAAATATCGTCCTTGCGTCTCTGGCCAAGATAGGACACCTCGTCTCGTTTGAGCGGCAAGGAACGCGAAGCCACTTCGCTGCCATACAGAAAAATAACCGGTCTGTCAAGCGCCGTAAAGTCTATTTTGCCAAGTTTTATATCCATTTTTTTAAATATTTTTAATCAAGTTTCTGAAGTAAAATGGAAGTTAAAAAAGACAATACAATCTACACAATGTCTGTTTGATGACTATTATCCTGTTCGAAGAACATAACTCCCTGCCAGCACGCTGGCATAACTCCCTATTTAACTCCATCTTATAATTCCCGAAAGTTGAATTATTTAATCTGCAAAAATACACATTTTTTTGCTATTGAATTCTTTTGCGTCTAAAATTATTTTTCCACATCCATATTAATGACTATTTTTGCACACGGAAAACAATTGAATTGACCGACAAACAAATTGATTTTCTGTATAATGAAAAATCAGTATTGGCATTAAAAGGAAGAAAAATGAGAGATTCACGCGACAGTATTGATTTCCGCAACGAGGAAATCGGAAAACTATTCACACAGCTCTTCTTCCCTACCTTGCTGGGGATGCTGTTCAATATGGCCTTCATTTTCACCGACGGCATCTTTGTGGGACACGGCATCGGTCCACAGGGTCTTGCGGCAATAAATTTGATAGGACCGATTATGCTGACCTTAAACGGATTAGGTACAATGTTCGGCATTGGTATCAGCGTGGTTGCAGCCATTCACCTGTCGAAAGGCAACACAAAGGCGGCAAGGCTGAACACGACACAGGCTTTCATTGCCGGCTCATTTGTGTCGGTGCTGATCGGGACGCTATGCTACTGTTTTCCGAAGGGAATGCTGGAACTTTTGGGAGCATCGGGTGCCATCTATGACGCTGCTTTTGAATACTATGTGTGGTTTCTGCCAACCTGCCTGCTGACAATGCTGCAGACCATCGGTCTTTTCGTGATTCGTCTGGACGGCTCGCCGCGATATGCAATGCTGTCGAATATAATTCCGGCGATGGTTAACATCGCTCTCGACTACCTGTTCATCTTCCCTTGCGGATGGGGACTGATGGGCGCCTCGCTGGCCACTGACATCGGCGGTCTGGTGGGTGTATTGATGGTAATGTACTATATGATTTTCAAGGCTAAAACATTGAAATTCCATCGTATAAAACGATCGTTGAAGAGCCTCCAGCTGTCGTTACGCAATGTGGGATATATGATCCGAACGGGTGCTTCGGGACTGGTGGGCGAGTTGGCCGTGGCTGTGATGATGCTGACAGGCAACTGGATGTTCAAACGAATACTTGGCGACGACGGCATTTCGGCATTCAGCATCGCCTGCTACCTGTCGCCACTGGTGTTTATGATGTATAATGCAGTAGCTCAGTCTGCCCAGCCCATAATCAGCTACAACCACGGTGCACAACAGACGCAACGTGTGCGTAAAACGATGTCGTTCAGCCTAACGTTAAGTATCATTTTGGGAGTACTGCTTTCGGCAATATTCGTTTTCTTTTCAACGAGCGTGGTGAGGGTCTTTCTTGAAGGCGGAACCGTAGCTGGCACCATTGCTGCCGACGGACTCCCCTACTTCGCTTCGGGTTTTGTCTTTATGGCCGTAAACATCTGTCTGACCGGATATTATCAAAGTATCGAACGCGCCGGAATGGCTGTGCTGATCACATCACTTCGCGGTATTATTTTCCTGGTTGCAGCGTTTGTTCTGTTGCCTGTGCTGCTCGGCAAAACAGGGCTCTGGCTGGCAATACCCACCGCAGAACTGCTTACAACTCTGGTGATTGTAGCAACACAAATATTTAAATCCAAATCGGTCAATAGGGAGAATTAAGGACTTTTCTGACGTATGTGTCCCCGTTTCCAAAGCGACCCGACAGGTGGCACTCGGTTGCGTGTGATTTCTTGTTGTGGTACATCCAACTCGGAAAGCGGAAAACGAAAAACGGAGAATATGGCTGCGTCAGCCAATTCTCCGTTTTCAGTTTAAAGTTTATCCGATATTATAGCTTCGGACCTGCGGCAACGAGGGCCTTTCCGGCTTCGTTGTAGGTGAACTTGACGAAGTTCTTGATGAAGAGGTCAGCCAGATTCTTGGCTTTCTCCTCCCATTCGGTAGCGTTGGCATAGGTGTCGCGCGGATCGAGAATATTGGGATCGACACCGGGCAAAGCGGTTGGCACTTCAAAGTCGAAATATGGGATCTTCTTGGTGGGTGCTTTGTCGATGGAACCGTCAAGGATTGCGTCGATGATTCCGCGAGTGTCCTTGATGCTGATGCGTTTGCCTGTACCATTCCAGCCCGTATTGACCAGATAGGCTTTTGCGCCGCTCTTGTCCATACGTTTCACCAGTTCTTCAGCATACTTGGTTGGATGCAGTTCGAGGAAAGCTTGTCCAAAGCAGGCGCTGAAAGTTGGTGTAGGTTCGGTGATGCCGCGTTCGGTGCCGGCCAGCTTAGCGGTGAAACCGCTGAGGAAGTAGTACTTGCACTGGTCGGGAGTAAGGATGCTCACCGGAGGCAACACACCGTATGCATCGGCGCTAAGGAAAATGACATTTTCAGCGACAGGACCCGAACTTTTGCCGTAGAGAGGCTGCACTATCTTCTCGATATGGTCGATGGGATAGCTGAGACGGGTGTTTTCGGTGACGCTCTTGTCCTTGAAGTCGATTTTGCCGTTTGCATCAACGGTTACGTTCTCAAGCAGGGCGTTGCGACGAATGGCATTGTAGATGTCGGGTTCGCTCTCCTTGTCGAGGTTGATAACCTTGGCATAGCATCCGCCTTCAAAATTGAAGACGCCTTCGTCGTCCCAACCGTGCTCGTCGTCGCCGATAAGCAGACGTTTGGGGTCGGTCGAAAGGGTGGTTTTGCCTGTTCCGCTCAATCCGAAGAAGATGGCAGTGTGCTTGCCTTCCATATCGGTGTTGGCCGAGCAATGCATCGATGCAATACCCTGAAGCGGCAGGTAGTAGTTCATCATAGAGAACATACCCTTTTTCATCTCGCCACCATACCAAGTGTTGAGAATCACCTGCTCACGACTGCTTACGTTGAAAGCAACGCAGGTGTCGCTGTGCAGTCCCATCTCCTTGTAGTTATCCACCTTGGCCTTGCTGGCGGCATAGACGGTGAAACCGGGTTTGAAATCCTTGAGTTCCTCAGCAGTGGGCTTGATGAACATATTGGTGACGAAGTGTGCCTGCCAGGCGACCTCCATAATGAAGCGGACAGCGATGCGGGTGTCCTTGTTGGCGCCACAGAAAGCATCAACCACGAAAAGGTCTTTGCCACACAGCTGGTTGGTGGCCAACGACTTGACGGTTTTCCACACCTCCTCGCTCATCGGGTGGTTGTCGTTGGGATACTCGGGGGTGTTCCACCATACAGTGTCCTTTGAGCCATCATCCATAACGATGTATTTGTCCTTGGGCGAGCGGCCAGTGTAGATGCCGGTCATCACATTGACGGTGTCGAGTTCGGTGAGCTGTCCCTTTTCGTATCCAGTCAAAGACGGATCCATCTCCAATTTGAAGAGGTCTTCATAGGAAGGGTTGTAGCGGATGCTTTTAACACCGGTGATACCAATGGCTTCCAGTTCTTTTTTGATTCTGTCTATCATAAGCTGTTTGTTTTGATTATGTTATTATTTATTGGCATTCTTGATAGCAGCTTGTGCGGCAGCCACGCGAGCGACAGGTACGCGGAAGGGGCTGCAGCTGACGTAATTGAGACCGGCTTTGTAGAAGAACTCGACCGATGCGGGGTCGCCACCGTGCTCGCCGCAGACACCGCACTTGAGGTTGTCGCGAGTTGAACGTCCAAGTGTAACACCGTTTTTCACCAGCTGGCCCACACCTTCCTGGTCGAGGGTGTTGAACGGGTCGGCGGGGATGATGCCTTCTTCGGTGTATGTCTTCACAATCTTGTTGACGTCGTCGCGGCTGAAGCCGAAGGTCATCTGCGTCAGGTCGTTGGTACCGAACGAGAAGAACTGGGCCACTTTGGCAATCTTGTCGGCCACGATGGTAGCACGCGGAATCTCAATCATCGTACCATAGAGGTAGTTGATTTCGACGCCATATTTGGACTCAACTTCCTTCTTGACGCGGTCGGCGATAGCTTTCTGGTGTTCAAGCTCTTTGACGTTGATGGTCAGCGGGACCATTATTTCCAGATGCGGGTCGTTGCCTTCCTTCATCAGCTGTGCAGTTGCCTCGAAGAGGGCACGGAACTGCGTTTCGGTGATTTCAGGATAGACAATACCAAGACGAACACCGCGCAGACCCATCATCGGGTTGATTTCATGCAGTGCATCGATACGTTTCTTGAGGTCGGAGAGTTCCATACCACGCTCTTTGGCCAATTCAATCTGCTTGTCTTCCTCAGAGGGGACAAACTCGTGGAGCGGGGGGTCCATCAGGCGGAAAGTCAGCGGTTTGCCGTCCATCACCTTGAGGGTGCGTTTTGCACTTTCGCGGATGTAGGGTTCCAGCTCGGCGAGGGCAGCGACACGCTCCTTGGTGTTGTTGGCCAGAATCATATTGCGCAGTTTGACAAGAGGTTCCTTGCCGTCTTCACCGTAGAACATATGCTCGATACGGAAAAGTCCGATACCTTCGGCACCGAAGCGGACTGCATTGGTAGCGTCGTTCGGTGTGTCGGCATTGGTGCGGACACCCATTTTGCGGTATTTATCAACATAGCCCATAAACTCCTGGAAGAGTTCGTCTTTCTCGACATTGGGGATGATAAGCGGCATCTCGACATCATAGACAGCACCCATTGTGCCGTTGAGCGAGAGGATGTCGCCTTCGTGGAATACCTTGTTGCCAATCTTCACCTCGCCCTTCTCGATGTCGATATGGACTGCCGAGCAGCCGACGATGCAGCTCTTGCCCCATCCACGTGCCACAAGTGCGGCGTGGCTGGTCATACCGCCGCGAGCGGTAAGTATGCCGTTGGCGGCGCGCATACCCTCGACGTCCTCGGGGTTGGTTTCTTCGCGAACAAGGATGTTGGCCACATTCTTTGCCTTGTATTCCATTGCCTTTTCGCTGGTCAGTGCTATGCGTCCCACTGAGCCGCCGGGACCTGCAGGCAGACCTTTGGCGATGGACTTGTGCTGTTTCTCGATATCAGGATCGAGAACGGGCAGGATGAGTTCGATAATTTTTTCGGCGGGGACACGGAGCACGGCTTCCTTGTCGTCGATCCATCCGTCGTGCAGCATATCGAGGGCCATCTTGACGGCAGCACGGCCGGTGCGTTTTCCGACGCGGCATTGAAGCATATAGAGCTTGCTGTCCTGGATGGTGAATTCGATGTCGAGCATATCCTTGTAGTGGTTTTCGAGGATGTTGCGGATATCGTAGAGTTCCTTGTATGTTTCGGGCATCAGCTCTTCCATCGAGTGCAGATGCTTGTTCTGGTCGTTCTTGGTCTCATTGTTGAGGGGGTTGGGGGTGCGGATACCGGCAACGACATCTTCGCCCTGTGCATTGATGAGCCATTCGCCATAGAAGTGGTTGTCGCCTGTGGCGGGGTTGCGTGTGAAGGCAACACCTGTGGCGCTGGTGTCGCCCATATTGCCGAATACCATAGCCTGAACATTGACAGCGGTGCCCCAGTCGTCGGGAATACCTTCAATGCGGCGGTAGCTGACGGCCTTCTTGCCATCCCAGCTCTTGAAGACAGCCTTGATGCCGCCTTCCATCTGGGCGCGTGCATTGTCGGGGAACTCGGTGCCGAGTACCTCTTTCACTTTCTTCTTGAAATCCTCGGCGAGTTGTTTCAGTTCGTCGGCGGTGATTTGGGTGTCACTTTCATAGCCCTTCTTGGCCTTGAATTCGTCGAGCATATCGTCGAGTTGCTTGCGTATGCCTTTGCCGTCGGCTGGTTCGATACCTTCGGCTTTTTCCATCACCACGTCGGCATACATCATAATCAGGCGTCGATACGAGTCATACACAAATCGGGGGTTGCCAGTCTTTTTGATCAGACCAGGGATGGTGTTGCTGCAGAGACCGATATTGAGGACGGTGTCCATCATACCAGGCATTGAGGTACGGGCGCCCGAACGGCAGCTGACGAGCAGTGGGTTCTCTGGGTCGTCGTACTTCATACCCATCAGGTTCTCGACATTTTTCATTGCATTCCAGACTTCGTCCATTAGTCCTGCCGGCAGTTGGCAGTTGTTAGCGTAGTAAGCGGTGCAGCATTCAGTAGTGATAGTAAGACCTGCGGGAACAGGGAGACCAAGAAGGCACATTTCGGCCAGATTGGCGCCCTTGCCGCCCAGCAAATTCTTCATATCGGCTTTGCCCTCGGCAGTTTTACCTCCAAAAGTGTAAACGTACTTTGTCATAATTTACAAATAATAATTTAATTTATAATAATTTAATTACTTATCTTTTTTTTTCGAATGAAACTGCAAAGATAATGTTTTTTTTTGAATTCACAAAATAAATATGAAGAGTGATTGATTATAGATTCCTGACCATAACGCAACACTTTAATACTCTTACGATTTTTGACAACCACACCGTAATATGACCAAAAGAAGCAACTTTGAAGCAAAAAAATAAAAAATAGGGCAAATGAATAAATTCACAAATGCATTGACATTGTCTGCCTTCCCGCATCTCTGTCGCACAAACTAGTTCGCTCTGCCCTCAACTTACTTCACTTACAAAGCGGAATAAAACTCCAAAGTAAAATAAAATTCTGAATCGAGACAATCAAAAAGATTTCCACAATGAGACAGCCGTAATTGATTGTGATTCTATAACAAAACACGTCTTAACTGTTGTGCATCTTTAAAACAGATAGACTTTATATTTAAGGCTCTTGCGGCATTAACATTTTCGATTTTATCATCCACAAAAAAGCAACTCACAGCATCTAGACAAAAGTAATTAAGAAAGTATTCATATATTTCTTTTGATGGCTTTGGTGGAATTGAATTACCATTACCATCGACAAGACCGCCAGATATGATATAATTGTCAATCTCATTCAGAATCGGATAATGTTTTTGAACCTTTAAAAACAACTCTTTGCACCAATTAGACAATCCATAAACACGATACTTTTTTTTTAATTCTTTTACAAGTTCCAACATCCTATCAATCTCCCCAGATACAGTCAAATCCCACTCTCGATAGAAAAGTTCAATCTGTTTCTTATAACGAGGATATCTCCTGATTCTTTCATCAACAATTTCCTTTAGACTATTTGAGGCATCGACTTCTCTTATCCACTCAGGACTCAACACCTCCTTGTACAACTTCGATTCCCTTGTTAAGCCCTTATAATATCGCTTAAAAAGGTTATCGAGACTCCAATCAACCAAAACATTACCAAAATCAAGCACTATATTTTTAATACTAGATTGTTGTTTATTATAGTTAGATATTGCCTCATCCAAAATTTTCTTATAATCACCTGTTGCGCCTTTTGAATAGATCTGTATTCTCTTCTGAATCGGAATGACGCCATAGAAATGTTCAATACTTAAAAGCATATTAAACGCTTTAGCAGTAGATTCTTCGAACATCTGAGTATGATAATTGCTAAATACTTTTTGCAAGTATAATGCCAATTGCATATGCAGATACTCTTCTGCAGGCACTCTTTCTTCACAATTTTTATCCTTTGAAGAATCCAGCGCTTTTATAATAAATGGCATGAAATAATCCAGAAACTTATACTTCCATAGCCCCTCCACAAAACCGACTCTATTAATTTGCCCAAGAATTCTCGCAACATTATATAACCGCAATCGAGGGTATTGATTAGCATAATCACCATTGAACAGATTCAGAATCTCAAGAAGCCACCTATCTTGAATATCAGAAAACCTATACATCTGGAAGAATTCCCAAGAGATATGATTAAGTGGCAACACTGATTTGTCTTCGGATATCGAATAATCATGGGGTTCTCCAAAGCCCATCTTTTTCCAGTATGAAATGTTGTGTTTTGTTCTTGAGTAAACTGGGGACTTTGGACCGAATAATTCAACAAAAGAAACTATTGTCTCCTCGTTATATAAATTAAAATAGGACTGAACATTTGAAGATATTTTTTTAGGAGTTCTGTCGCCACCATGCATTCCCACAACCCTATCTCCCTCAAAATTACATTCTGTATTTGAATTAACATATAGACCTAATATTTGTTTCTTATATATCTCTCGCTTGACCTTCGGATGGATTCGCAGCACATATGAGAATAGATATACAAGAACAAACCACGCACTCAGGATAAGTAAAACAAATACAGCAAACTCGATGATTACCGGAAAATTATGTAACATCACTACTAAAGCTACAGCGTTAATAATGGCTATACCTATCAGAATATGAAAAACACGGACAATTCCAAATATTCTGTATTCATCCATTAGATACTTTCCGTAGTCAACACCAATCACTGTTCGTTTCTCTGCCAATGATGTAAGTCCGATAACTGTTATGATTAAAGCAATTAACGCAAGCCAGTCCTGTACACCGACAAGTTGGGAGAAGTTATCAAGTACATCCTGAAATCGGTGCTCATTCATTGCTATTATTTTTTTTATTTCTTCAAATATCATATCGTATTCTGTTTCAATTTGGCATCACAGGAAGTGACACCCATTCTTTTGTAAATATAACGACCTTCTAGCGATTATATTGTGCTTCAATACAACAATTTCACTCTATAGATTCAATCTCGAAGTGCAACACCGTTGTGCAAAGATAGCAAGAATTTTTGTCTCGGCAAACCAAAAATTCCAGTTTTTGATCAGAGTAAACCGTTTTCTGTCGCATCCGCGGGCGGCCGACAACAAATAAAGTCGATAATTATTAACCTGTCAACTTAATCCAGTCGAAGTACACAAAAGTGACAACCTAAATCATCAAATCACACTATATTATCAAATCACAAAGATGCCAACTCTTACATATCAGCTATACTTCAACGATATTTCTACGATATACTATCGTTGAAATGTGTTGATTTAACGATGATTTAACGGCGATGTATCGTCGAAATGACGGACTGAGCCTCATACGGGTATTCTTCAAAAAATACAGACAAAAGGCTGGGAAAAATGAAGACTGGGAATATGTGGAAGTTGAGAGGTGTAATGGCCTAATCAAGTATCGAAAGGAGGGTGCGGGCGTTGGCTTGGTCGCTGTAGAGGTTTCCAAGGAGTTGCTCTCGCTGTTGTATGTCGTTGTCGGTAAATGGAGTATGCATCAGACGGTTGAGTTGGCTTATCTGCTCATCGGTGTTGTCGGCGAGGGTGCAGAGGCGTCCCAGTTCGGTGCCGGCTACCATATTACTGTTGACAAGGCAGTGTCGTCCAGAGAAGAGAGACTTGAGCAGCTTGAGTTTCAGTCCGGTGGGCTGATTGGTGAAAAGAATGTGCACCTGTGCGTTGGTGATGAGATGCTGCATTGTTTCGTCATCGGGGTTGGGTACGAGTCTGGCATTGGGGAGCGAGTCAATGGTGTCAATGACGTAGCGGGATGGGTTGCGACCCGCAATGACGAAGGAGGAGGTGGTTTTTGGTATGATGTGTTCGGCAAGATAGCGAATGGCGTCGATATTTTCCTGGACCGAGAGGTTGGCGTGGTAGAGTGCATACCCCATTTCGTCGGGGTTGCTTGGGATTGATGTAACTTTGTCGGCATTGTGCGAGGAGGGCATCAAGTACACGTTCTTGCAGCCAATGGAGCGGAAATGGGCGGCGTCGGCTTCAGTGACAGAGAGAATGGCATCGGCTTTGAAGAGGATGGGCTCGTAGCGTTTGAGTCGTCGAGCATCGGTGCGCAGATAAATACGCCGGAAAAGATTTGCCTCGCTATTGGCCAGACGGTCGTAATATTCGTGTTCAACATTGTGTGCACGGACGAGAATGCGTCGGTTGTCGAGTGCTTCCAGCACCGAACAGCAATGCAGACCTTCGAGCAGGATGGGGTTGTTGTCTTTTTTCAGATTGTCAATCAATTTTTTGCTTTCGCGCGACTGAACGATATAGGGTTTTCTTGACAATGCGCTGAAAATGCCTGTCTTGCGGCGATAGTAGGTCACCTCCGAGCAATACTGTTCAAGTTCTTTGGCTTCGGGGCGACCGTAGGTGAATGTATGCAGGTGGATATGCGCGCCGAGGTTGTGAAGAGCCTTGAGCCGGTAGAAGACGTCGATCACACCGCCATAGTCGGCAGGGTAAGGGACATCGAAAGATACTATGTGGAGATTGGTTGCCAATTTCAGATTTTGATTATCAGTTTAAGATTGTCGTAGGCGAGATTGACGTTTTTGGGGAGAGTGGAGTTAACGTCAGCGTGAAAGCCCATTTCGTGGCTCATATGAGTCAGATAGGCCTGTTTTGGTTTGCATTTTTCGATGATTGACAAAGATTCGGGGAGGCAGAAATGCGAGAAATGCTTTTGTAAGCGCAGAGCATTGATTACAAGGACATCAAGGTGTAGTAGCTTTTGTAGTTCGTCATCGTCGATGTGGTTCATATCGGTGATATATGCCATTGAGCTACCATCGGTGTCGTCCAGCCGGTACCCCAGCACTGGGAGGTCTTTGTGGAGACCTTTGACGGGGGTGACGGTGGTGTTGCCTATGCGGAAAGGTTTGCAGTCGCCGACGTCGTTGAGAGTAGCTTCGGGGAGACCTGGATACTGGTGATATTCAAATATGTAATAGTAGCTGTGTTTAATTGTCTGCAGTGCTGTTGTGTTGCCGTAAATTTGCATATTTTGTTTCTGGATCCAATTGAAGGGTCGGATGTCGTCAATGCCGCCGACGTGGTCGCGATGGGCGTGTGTGATAAGAATGGCTTCGAGGTGTTGAACGTTATTGGTTAGCATCTGGGAGCGGAAATCGGGTCCGATATCGATGAGAATATTGTTGTTTCCGCTGTCGGAGACGAGTGCGGAAGTTCGCAAGCGGATGTCGTGTGGATCGGTGGAGTGACAAACGTTGCAGGGACACGCTATCACCGGAACGCCTTGCGACGTTCCGGTACCCAAGAATGTAAGAGTCATCGGGGAGAGGCTCAATCTTGTTTTTGGGTGAGTTTGAAGCCTACTCCGTGGACGTTGACAATTTGAACGGAGGGGTCAGCTTTGAGATACTTGCGCAATTTGGTTATATAGACGTCCATACTGCGTGCGGCGAAATAGGAATCGTCTTTCCATATTTTCTGGAGAGTGCTGGAGCGGTCGATGAGTTGGTTGAAGTTGATGCAGAAGAGTTTGAGCAGTTCGCATTCCTTGGAGGTCAACCGAACGGGTTCGTTGTTTTCGAAGGTAAGGGTCTGATAGTTGTAGTCGAATTTGAATTTGCCGATGGTGAACTGGTTGTTTTCGGGTTTGTTTTCATCGAAGGAGCGTCGTATGGTGGCGTTGATGCGAGCGAGAAGTTCTTCCATACTGAAAGGTTTGGTGATATAGTCGTCGGCGCCGACTTCAAAGCCTTTGAGTTTGTCGGCTTCGAGTGATTTGGCAGTAAGGAAAAGGATGGGGATATGCTTGTCAATGCGTCGGAGTTCTTTTGCGACGGTGAAACCGTCTTTGACGGGCATCATCACATCAAGGATGCAGGCGTCGATATTACCTTCTTTATATACATCGAGAGCTTGCTGTCCGTCTGTGACTAGGAAGACGGTGTAACCTTTTTGAGTGAGATAGACTTTCAAAATGGTACCCATATTGGGGTCGTCTTCTGCTACTAACAATTTAATTCCTAAGTTCATAACGGTTATTATTTGCTTTCGGCAAGGATTGTGGGGGATCCTTGTTTGAAAAATTAACACAACATTAACATAAAATTTGCGGTTTTATTGTCCAATTAAGTTAAAAAGCCAAAAAAAATTAAGTTAATTTTTTGTATCGGTCTAAGATTCAACAGATTTTGAAATGTAAAAAAATGTTAAAAGTTACTAAAATAAAATCAAAAAGTCCATATGAGTGACCTCCATGTCACGATATTTTTGCGAACATATTATCACTTATGCACTATGATTTTATCGGCGGGGCACAAGGCGCGGAATTCTGGTGCGTAGAGGCACTGTATGGTTGCCGGAGCGGTGATGTAGGAGCCGGCATTGTTGACATATAGGTCGTATTCAGCGTAGTATGAGCCTTTGTCGAGTCGGTCGATATAGAGGGTGGTGGCGGCGTTGGTGACAGCGAGGTAGAAGGAGAGCTGTCCGTTGGAGTGCCAACCGCTGGCGGTGCTGAGGGGTTCGAAAGCGGCGCAGCGCGGGTCTTTGAGTTCGAGATATTCGAGATTGCGGTCGGCAGATATGGTGAGTCGGACACGGATTCGGTCACCGACTTTGAGATGGATGTTGTCGGAGAGCGGAGTCAGTGTGCCGTTCTTTTCGACACGGTAGAACGAGCGCTTGAGGGTGGCGCCCATACTGCTGGCGGGGATTTTTTCGATGTTTTCGAAATACTGCCAGTACATAGCTCCCCAGGCGATGCCGTCGTCGGCTTTGCGAATGGTGATACGGCCGTCGGCGGGAGTTATTTCGCGGCCTTCAAGTCGATGGCTGACGTGCAGTTGGGCTCGTGTAGTGTCGGTAGCGAGGATATGACTGCCGAAAGAAACTGTCATTGGTGAGTTGTGAATTGCAAATCCAGTTTTATCTGTTTTCTGTATTCCGTTGTGAGTATTTTGTTCCAAAATGGCCTGGATGGCGTTAACGGTGGCTACGTCGGTGCGCCAGTTGGTGGTCTGTTTCTGCTTGAGCAGCCACTGCTGCATCTTGGCGACACTTGCATTGTCGTCAAGCACTTCGGCGAAGGTTCGGATGAGCATCGCTTGCGTTTCAATTGGCCGTTCGTACCAGCACCAGCCACTGGTGTTGTCGCGCCAGTACATACCCATTTCGTCGTTGTAGAGAGCTTTTTCGCGGATACGGACAGCCATTTCGTGCGCCAGTTTTTTGTCGCCAGCGCGATTGAAGACGACGCTGAGCATTGCCTGAGTGTACAGGTTACGATAGTTTTCGTTGTATTTCTTGGCGTTGCCGTAGAAAAAGTCGTAGGCTTCCTGCTGAGTTTTGCTGAGTTTGTTGTCGGGATAGAGGCTGCGCAAATAGAGGTAGTCAAGGTTGACGGGCTCAAAGGTGGAGCCTTTTATATATTTCTTATAATATATATATGTCTCGCGATCAACATAGTCCATAGCACGATTCAGTGCGTGTTCAGTGCGGCTGTCGAGGGCAATACCCTGCTGACGCAGCAGTCCAAAGGTTTTGAGGATGTACTGTGTAGTGTAGAGGCTCGGCCAGCGTGCACCTTCTATCCAGCTCCAGCTGCCGTCGCTGCGTTGTGCGGCGAGTAACCGGTCAAGGTCTTTCTGCAACTGGCGCGAAAGAGTTGTCTTATTGAAGAAGCGCGCCACGTCGCGGTGTTGCTGTTCTTCGCTTACGGCATCGTTCAACCAGGGGGTCTCCTCCATAACGGTCTGCTTGATGTCGGCATTGCGGTCAAGCTGCGAAAGGAAGGCGTCGGGGTTGTTTTTCTCCCAATCGACGAATAGCTGCTCAATCTGTGGATTGTCGTTTACGATATTGAACGATAGGCTGTTGGCATATATAGCGTTTGCAAGGTAAATGTTCGACGGGTCCTGCAGCTGCTTGATGTAGGGCAACGACTGCACCGCCAACCAGATAGGATTTGGCGTGAAATCGACCAGCAGAAAATGATTTAAAAGAGTGAAATTCTCAGCTCGCTGTTTTTCGTTCCCCGTTTCAACAAGGTGCTTGAGTTCGAACGACTTCTCCCCTGCCCCGTTGATATAGAAAGCCATCGACTCCGTAACCAGTTGGCGGCTGGGCAGCAGCGGTATGGCCGCCTGCTCGCCGTCGCTGACGCCGTCGCCGCGGGCTATAACTTTATAGTTGGAAATGAATACCGGTTCACGCGGTACGGCTAGAACAAAACTCACCTCGCCGTTGGTGCCGTTCTTCAGTGTGATACGCTTCTCGGAGTCGCCGACAATCATCGTCATCGGCTCACCGCTGGCGGCGTTGGTCATTTCGAGCGACACATTGATTGTCTGCTCTTTGTCGCTGAGGTTACTCACTTTGACCGAGAAAACGCAGGTATCGCCGTGACGGAGGAATCGCGGCACATTGGGAGTCACCATCAAACGCTTCTGAGTGATGGCCGACGCTGTGAGGGTGCCGATTTTCAAGTCTTTGGTATAAGCCAGTCCGTTGATACTCCACTCGGTAAGCAGTTCAGGCACAGTGAACGAGAGTCGAATGCGTCCGTCGTTGCCGCTGCGCAGCGTCGGGCGGAAGAAGGCCAGCGTGTGCAGATTTTGACGTACCTGTACCTCATCGCCACTACTCATAGCAGCTTCCTGCGAAATCTCATCTTCCACACTTTCGTCGTAAAAAACTGCAAGCTCATTCACAACTTCGTTGCTTTCCCCCTTATAATTTACTCCTGCCACAGAGGCGACGATGCCATCGACGGAGGAGGGCATTCGCTCTATATCTTCGGAAGTGATTCTTTGACCGCTTTCCGGCGCACCGATGTCAATCACTTGGGCCGACTTGTACATACGGGTTGAGTTGTACCTACCTCTAAAGCCATAGACGGATTCGGAAAGGGGGTATTTGAACATCACCGTGCGGAAATTCAGGACTTTGTAGTCGCGATATGGTATTTTCGGTTCAAATCTGTAGGAGCTGTTTCCATAGTGGTTGATATCCGAAAAGGTCGAAGGGTTGTAACTTTGTTGCCAAGGGTTGAGGTGCCACTGTAGCG
Organism: Bacteroidales bacterium; assembly: GCA_017958525.1. Classification (GTDB taxonomy): domain Bacteria; phylum Bacteroidota; class Bacteroidia; order Bacteroidales; family P3; genus Colimorpha. The sequence continues at coordinate 2,327 of JAGDCN010000103.1, read as the reverse complement.
AGCCGTAGCTATCCAGCGCGTGGTCATACATTGTCATCAGCAGGTTGGCTGCTGCGGGCAGACCCGTTTTTTTCTCTTTGATGATGAGCGTCCACTGTTCGTCGCTACCGGGTTCCAGTTTGTTGCGGAACGTTTCAAGGTCAAAGGCCATATCGAGTTTTTTGTCCGAATAGGGTACATTAATACCGAATCCATTATGCTCTATCTGATTGGCTAGGATGGCGGCTACCTCGATGCGGAAACCACCCAGCAGGCTGTCGACGACAGGGATTTCCAGCTCCTTGAATTCGCGGTTCAGCTTGACAAGTCGATAAGAACACGACACATTGTTCTTGTTCACAACCAAATAGACCGTCACGTCCGGATAGCGGCTGCCGACACGCAGACGCACTTTGCCACCCACCTCGACAACATCGTTCTCAATGTCGGCGGTAATCAGCTGCGACAACACCGGTTGTTTAGAGCTGCCAGGCTGGTAGAGCACCGTGCGGCTGGCCGTTACGGTGTCGCCGCTGTCGGTGCGGATGCGGGCCGTCAGGCGGTAGGCACCGGCAGGCATACCGGAAAGAGTGTATTTGTACGGACTATCGGCCGTGGTGCGCGCCATAGTCGTAAAGACCTGCTTTTCAACCGGCCAGCACTCATAGTCAGAAGCAGTGCCGGAGAAATCGAAGAGCGGGAACATACGTTCGAACTCCTCGCGACTGAACGGCATTGCTATAGTCGTGTCGCCGTACTGCATTTCCTTGCAGTTGAAATAAGGTTTGGCTGGAGTTGCCAAGCGGACAACCTCGATGTCGGCGGTGCCGTCGATGGTCTTACCGTCGAGGTTAACGCATACCACGCTGAGCTCGACATCGTTGCGGCTTTTAACGTTTTCAGCGATGGAAGCATAGCTGTTCACATAGCCGACAGAAAGCGACGTCGAAGCCTCGTGCGTTTCGCCGTTGATGTCGGTCACTTTGGTTTTTACACGATATTCATAGCAAGACTTCCTGTCGCTGTTAGAATCGGGCAGCGGGACAAAATCGACCACAAAAGAGCCATCGTCGGCAGTAACAAGCTCGCCCTCAGCGATAACGGTTTGTGTAGAAGTGTTCCACCAGCTCATCCATCCACGGTTCCAGTATGGTTTTCTCTCGATTCGCGTGACCGAATAATCCACCGTAGCGCCGCTGATGGGGACTGCGGTGTAGGAAGATGCGACGCCCTCGACGCGAGCCGTTTGACCGAAATGGCGCACTTCGGCAGGTTTAGCTAGGGTGACGGTGAATTTAGGCTGCTTGTAGGCCTCGACGTTTAGGTAGGCCGTTTCGTAGCGGAAATCCTGGCCAGTGCTGATACGCCACTGACCGGGCATTGCATCGGCAGGCAGCACAAAACGCCCTTCACAAATACCGTATTCATCCGTTTTGAGAAGCAGAGTATCAGTCTGTTTTCCATTAATATCCAGCAATTTGAACCGCACTGACATCCCCAGCAGCACACCACCTTTATAGCGGTCGTAATAGGCAGCCAGAAAAGCAAAACCAATGGTGTCGCCAGGCTTATAGACCGGTCTGTCAGTAAAGAAGCGGAAAGTCCGATTGGAGGGATTGTTGCGGCTGTCCTCGTCAATCGAACCGTATTGTATTGTTTTATAGCCTTTGTAAGTGGTCGATACGCGATGATCTTTATATAATAACTTATTCCAATTAGACTTGATGAACGGCGTGAAGTCGTAGTAACCGTCGCGGTTGGTGGTCACTGTCGTCAAATCGCGACATTTGTTGTATTCGCAGCTCATCAGAGTCACTTTCTGTCCCGAAACGGGCTTGCCACTTTTGCGATTCACGACAAAACCACGCTGCGTAACGCCTGCTTCGCCATAGGCTGGTAGAAAAACGATGTCCTCAATGAAGAATTCGCCCAACGCGATGCCGAACGTGTCGAAATCGGGCGTGTTAGAGGCAAGCAGGAAATAGTGTCCCTGTTCCATTGGCGGGATCACAGCATACGCCTTCTGTTCCAGATAGTCGTCGCGCATTGCCACGGGCTGGTCCCACTGCTTCAGCACAGGAGCCTTCATAAGCTTGCGGCGACGTTGGTTTTCATCTCTCAAACCGTAGTAGTCGAAACTTTGCACGATTCTGAAATAGATATGATCTACATTTCGCATTGTGACCACCGCCAGATGCGGCTCGCCGGACGCCACCACCTCCGTCTGCCAGATAATGATGTTTTTGCGAGTGATAGAGCAACGCTGGTTGAAGCATTTTGCCGCTCCCGGACTGTCGGGAAAGAGCGACAGAGCCGTGTCGATGACGCTGACGGCTTCGACATAGTGT
>JAGDCN010000102.1 GCA_017958525.1 Bacteroidales bacterium | reverse complement strand
GGACTGAATGTGTCGTATAATTCCTTCGGGCAGCGACGCAACTCGTTCATAATATCCATAGCGAGGATGCCCTCCGACAGGTCGGCATCGATACGTTTTTCGCGAGGTATGCGTATGCGGTGCATATTCATCATCTCGCGTATAATGTTGTTTTGCACCGACTCGTTGTCGCCGATGGTGCGTGGGTTGACGATATGCGTTGCGCCGCTTCTGCGTGCGAGTTTCTGCTCTTCAGCGGCACGTTTGTTTTCTAGATCCTGCAGTTTCTTCGTCTCTTCGGGCAAAAGAAGGAATGGGCTGCCTTCGTAGAGATTGGTTTCCTTGGCGAATTGCTCTGCATCGGTGCGACGAAGGAAAAGCTGGCAGAAAAAGAAGATTCCGAAATCGGTTATCTCCGTTTCTTTTCCTTTTAAACCTTCTGTTGTTTTTGCTGGTCCGAAATAGAAGTCGTTGTTGCGTTTTGACTTTTTATCTATGTTGATATTGTAGTTTTTGTCACCGTCTTTGGTCAGAAATTCCGTGTCTTTTTGCGAATGCGTCTTGCGCTCAAGAAGGATGGCGCGTTCTCCTTTGAGTATGATTTCGAGCCATTTGGCAAGTTTAGACTCACGTATTCTTTGTGTGTCTTCGTCATCTTGGTTGTTGTAGTGGTTCTTGTGAGAATACGTGTTGCGGTAGAATGTCATCGCCATTGCCATCAGGGACAGGTATTCCAGTTGCTTTGTTGCGGAAACACCGGCCAGTTCCTTTTTAAGTGCCGAATTAGCGGCTTTAATCTGATTCTGCAAATCAGAGATTTCACCGTTCAGTTCAGAAACATCAGCATTATTATCATTTTTTTCCCTTTCTTTTTTCGTTTCTATAAGTTTTTTTACCTGCTTCTCCATATCATCAATTTCCTTCCGCTTGGGATATAATGCATAATCGGCTGCATCGGCCATCAGAGGTTTGAGAAATGGGAAATGACGGAACAGGAGTCGCGACAGTTGCGACAATTGTGTTGCCGTGAGTCCGGACGAGGCCAAATCTTTGAGTGCTTCGCCCATCTTATCATCGTTGAAGTTTGCTTTTTTAACGGCGGCACAGCGCAGTGCGTGTTTGATTGTGCGGTAGAAATTGTCGAGTGCCATCTCGAAAAATGTACCCGCAATATGTTTCCCGTTCTTTACAATTACATACGAATTGTTCGCGTTGTTTTGATTGAAAGTGTTTGACATAATATTGTAAGGGTTAAAGGGATTATTGTCTTATATTTGGTTTGTTACGTGTTTAGGCATATTAGGCATTGTAATCTTATTAGGTATAATTGGCTGAATAAGATTGTTTCAGTACGTATGTACTCCGCTTTTCGTTCTCAGCTCTCCATTGTGTGCTGCACCAGCAGGATGATGTGGTCGGGGGTGAGGGTGGTGAGGGTTTGGCTGAAACGGTTGCGCGCGTCGGGGTCCATCCAGGCGGTGGGTTCGTCAAAGAGGAGTATCTGCGCATTGGAGTATAGCTGGCGAGCGAGGGCGATGCGCTGTCCCTGACCCATACTGAGCTCTTCGCCGCCGTCGAACTGGCGTCCCAGCGGTGTGTCGAGACCCTTGCCGAGCTGGCTAACAACGGTTTCTGCATCAGCCATCTGCATTGCCTCTGCCAGACGTCGGGCATCGTCGGCACATTTTATGTCGCCGAAAGTGATGTTCTCGCGGGCGGTAAAGCAGAACTGGACATAATCCTGGAAAATAACGCTGATGTTGTGGCGCAGCTCACCGACATCGAAGCGGCGGATATCGATGTCGTTGATGCGGATGCTGCCCTCCTGGGGGTCGTAGAGACGCAGCAGCAGTTTGAGCATTGTCGTTTTGCCGCGTCCGTTCTCGCCCTCGATGAGGGTCACCGCGCCGCGCTTTGCTGTCAGCGAGAAATGCGACAGCACCGGCTGTTTCATCCCTGGATAGGAGAAAGTTACGTCGTCGAAAGAGATGTTTTCAACTCGGTCGGGGAACGGCACGGGTTCGGCGGGCGAAAGGATAGAGGGCTTCAGTTCGAGGAATTCGAAGAGGTTGTTGATGAAGAGTTTATGTTCGTAAAGTCCGCTGACGCCGCCAACAAGACTTCCCAAATAGCCCTGTCCGCGTCGGAAAGCTTCGAAGAGCATCACAAACGAGCCGATGGTCATCGCTCCACTTATGGCCGGACGGATCAGGAATATAAGCACCAGCGCCATTGCCGCCGTTTCGAAAAGGGCGGTGAGGGCGTCGAAGAGAGCCATCCGTCGCGAGATGGCCAGCAGCTGTCGCACCAGTCGGGCGCGGATTTCGACATAAAGCCGGCGGAAATGGTCGGCCAATCCGAAGGCGCGCACTTCCTTGGCAAAAGTGCGGTTGGTGAGCAGCTGTCCGTAGTAGTTGGTGCGTCGCAGATCCTGTGTGGTTTCGCGGCGGAAACGGTAAATGCGGCGCGATTTGTAGAGCCTTACGGCGAACGAGGGCAGTACGGCCACAAGCATCACGGCCACCACCTGCCACGAGGCAACGAGCAGCATTGCCGCTATGCCTGTCAGTGCTGCCGCCGAACCGACCACAGCCACCATATTCTCAAGGATGCGGATGGGGCGGAAAGCAGCTTCCTGCTGTGCGCGGTGGAAGGTGTCGTGATAGTCTGGGTTGTCGTAGTAGGAGAGGTCGAGTTGCACCGACTGCGTCTGGATGATGTTGTTGATATAGTCGGTAAGTCGCTGAGTGAGAATGTCGTTGTTCACGGTGTTGAGGGTCCCAATCCAGCGGGTGAGGAGCATTATGGCGCAGAATAACAGTACATAATTGAGAATCGACTGCTGCAGCAAAGTGTCGTGTATGTCGGTGGCGACGGCAGTGGTGACGCCATCTACCAAAAGCTTAAGTACGTAGAGGTTCACCAGTGGCAAAAGGCTGGTGCAGATAGTGTAGAACAGCTTTAGGAGAAAACCTCGCCTGTCGCATTGCCATATAAGTCTGAAAGCTTGACGCACTTTTTTTGATACAGGTTAAAGGTTAAAGGTTAAAGGTTAAAGAGTTGTAGAGTTCGTTTTCCGCTTTCCGTTCTCCGCTTTCCGTTCTCACACTTTTTTCACCACCAGGCTGCCGTTGATGTAGTCAACAACTGTAACCTGCTGGCCTTGTTCAATATAACCTATCAGTGCCACGGCGTCGTAGGGTCGGCCGTCGATGGTGACCTTGCCTGCGGGACGGAGGATGGTGGCAGCTGTACCGCTCTGGCCTATAAGGCTTTGCTCGCGTTGTCCGGCAATGGTGAAGCCCTTGTCGGTGCTTTCCTCGGTGTTGAGTGCAAGTCCGCCGAACAGGGTGCTCTCGAAGAGTTTTTTGCCGAGCCAGATGCTGAGCGGCAGCGAGACGGCTACGGCAACAAGGACAATCATCAACCTATTGGCAATCAACGTGCCGGGGATGTGCGAGAAGTCGAACCCCACATTGCCTACAAGGCTGAACACCAAGCCGGCCACAAGGCAGATGATACCCAGGACACCCGACACGCCAAAGCCGGGGAAAACAAACAATTCCAAGATTATCAATACAATACCGATTACGAAAAGGATGATTTCCCAGTATGAGGCAAGGCCTTCAAGATAGAGCGGCGCAAAGTAGAGTGCCGCTGCCGAAAGTGCCAGTATGAGGGGGAAGCCGATACCCGGCTGTTGAAGTTCGAAGTATATGCCGCCGATAATCAGCATAATAAGTATTCCCGACACAACGGGAGTGATGAGGAAGCCAATCAATTTGTCGAGGAAGGTGTAGCGCTGTTCACGGATGACATACTCTTTGACACCGGCGTGTTCCAACAACTGTTCTACATTTTCGACCTCGGCCTCGCAGAAGCCATACTTTAACGCCTCTTGCGTGGTGAAAGTCAGCACTTTGCCGCTGTCGCTGATGCCTGCAACATAGATGTCCGGATCCACCATTGCCTGCGCTATGTCGGGTCGCCGTCCGCGAGCTTCGGCGGTGGTGCGCATCAGCGAACGCATATAGCTCTGGTACTTGTCGGGCTGCACTTCGCCCATCTGATCGACCACCGTGGCGGCGCCAATCGACGAACCACTGTGCATATAGATTGAATCGCAGGCAATTGAGATGAGCGCGCCTGCTGATGCGGCGTTGTTGTCGATATAGGCATAGACCGGAATGTCGGATTGGAGGAACGATGTGCGGATTTTGTCGGCATCGTCCAGCGTTCCACCGAACGTGTTGATATGCACGACGATAATGTCGGCACCTGTGTTGTGTGCCTCTTCGAGGGCTTTCTCGACGCGCATCGTTGCTGGCGGTGCGATTTCCTCGTCGATGTTGAAGCGATAGACGATTTTCTTGTCGTTCTGGCTCATTGCCGCCAGGGGCAGCAGGGCCAGCAATAATGTCAGGATAGTATTTTTCATATTCTTATATATTCATTTTCTATTCTCAATTCTCAGTTTTATAGAACGCGAATGACAGTTTTTTAGTATGTTGGCACAATAAAAAAGTCCGCAGGGCGTTTCATCTTGCAACTCTCAAAGTTCAACATCCTATGACAATAACACTGCGCGCAATGGAACCCTCTGACATCGAGGCTATTTACCGCTGGGAAAACGACCCTGCGGTGTGGGGTGTCAGCATCGCCCACCAGCCATTCTCGCGCTATGCGCTGCAACGTTTCATCGACGAGAACAGCTGCAGCGACATCTATGCCTCGCGCCAGCTGCGGCTGATGGCCGACGACGGCGACACCGCTGTGGGTTGCATCGACCTCTACGATTTCGACCCTTTCCACCGTCGCGCATCGGTAGGGGTGCTGGTTGACAGCCGTATGCGAAGACAAGGATATGGCTGTGCAATGCTGGCGGCTCTCGAAGATTTCGGCCTGCAACACCTTGACCTGCATCAGCTGCATTGCATCGTGGCGGCGGACAATAAACAGAGTGTCAGTCTTTTCGGCAAAGCAGGATACAGCAACTGCGGTATTCTCAAGGAATGGGTGCTTTCGAACGGAAGATGGGTTGACGCCATCGTGTTTCAAAAAATCATCGGGCAATGAAAAGAACGAAAACGAAAACCAAAACGAAAACCAAAACGAAAACGAAAACGAAAACCAAAACTAAGAACGCCAAGCATATTGTCGTGGCCGTTGTTGCTTTGGTATTGCTGGTTTGTGCTGTGTCCGGCCTGCTGGTTTTGCGCGGTCAGAAGATGGCCAATCGCGAAGAGGTGAAGATATTCATCCCCACAGGTTCGGATTATGCCGCTGTGGTCGATTCGCTCGATGCCCACGGCTGTATCGGCAACCACGCGGTGTTCAACTCGATGGCACGTCTGCGCCAATATCGCGACAACGTTAAGGGCGGCTGTTATATCCTCAAGCCGCAGGCACCGGTGTGGAGTGTCCTCACCAAACTTTATTACGGCAATCAGGATGCCGTCAAAGTGGTGATTAACAAGCACCGGATGAAAAAACAACTGTGCGATTATTTGGATCAGCGGCTCGAAATGAACGGCGACACGCTGCTGAAGATGCTCAATGACGACAGCGTCTGCGCCAGCTACGGACATACACCGCTGACAATCATTGCGATGTTTCCGCAGAACACCTACGAACTCTATTGGAACACAACGCCCCAGAAGTTGCTCGGCCGTATGCAGAAAGAGAGCGACCGCTTTTGGAGCAAAAAGCGGATGGCCAAATGCAAGGCGCTGAATCTCACCGCCGACGAGGTTGTTACGCTGGCATCGATTGTAGAAGAGGAAACCAACAAAAACGACGAGAAGGCCGACATCGCCAGCGTCTATCTGAACCGCATCCGCAAGGGAATGCTGCTGCAAGCCGACCCGACGCTTAAATACGCCGTGGGCGACTTCAGCATCCGACGTCTGCTAAACAAGCATATGGAGATAGAAAGCCCATACAACACCTACAAGCATCGCGGTTTGCCGCCGGGTCCCATCTGCATTCCGTCGGCGGCATCGATCGACGCGGTTCTGCAGAACAAGCAGACCGACTATCTCTATTTTTGCGCCCGTGCCGACTTCAGCGGCCGCCACGCTTTCGCCACCACGCTGGCTCAGCACAACGCCAACGCTGCCGCTTTCCACGCCGAAATGAACAAGCGCAAAATATACAAATAGTTCAAAGATTAGAGTTTAAAGTTTAAAGAATAAAGAAGACAACAAAAAAAATATATAGTTGAAACATCAGTACTTACGGCACAAACCAAAAAAATAATTTGCCAGTAAAGGAAAAAGTAGTACTTTTGCAATCGGGTAAGTCTTATACGGTCAGCTCCCATTGAATCCCCCAGGGCAGGAATGCAGCAAGGGTGTTTGGTTGTAGCGACGCGATATAATCAGCTTACCCTTTTTTTGTTTCCCCCGTTTAATTATTCTTTTTTTTGTATATTTGCATAATATATGCTTCGTTGTGTATAATGTCTAAAATGATGGCAATCAGTTGTAAGTATTATTAAAATCATATATTATGTCGAAGAAAAAGAAATCAGGTCGTCCTGGCAACCAGCAAAATGGTCCTTCTTCCAGCCAGCAGGGCAACCGCCCCAACAACCAGCAGGGCAACCGCCCCAACAACCAGCAGGGCAACCGCCCCAACAGCCAGCAGGGCAACAACGGAGGCAATAAGCAGCAAGGGAATAACAATGGCTCTAATTCTACGAAAAGTAACAAAAAACCCAGACGAAGCCCCAATGCCACACAACCTGGTTTCAAGACCAACGGACTGCAACCGGTGTTTGCTTCCTATCTGAATATGGCAAGAGCCAATCTGTTCAATGTTCTGTGCTATATTTCTGCGCAATGTGGAGAAAAGATAGACTGCGACGAGGAAAATATGCATCGTTTGCGTGTCGTAAGATTCGCCGACAAGATAAAACATCCTGAGCAGCAGGAAAAAGTATTCCGACTTTTGCTGCACCATATTCCCATTTTGCAGTATATGTCGCAGTCGGCCATAACTCAAGCCAAACCTGCTCGTAAAGGCAAACCTGCTGTCGAAGAGCATAACCAAGTGGAATATAAAGACCTGCAGCGTTTGATGGAGGATATCATAGAGGTGCTCTCCTTCAAGCGCAATCTGTTGACCCACGCCAACCATTACGACTCCGATGAAGAAATAGCTAACGAATTGGAGCGCGAAAGGCGATTGTTCTCACCTTTGAACAACGCATTCCTGGGCAGCAAGCGCGAGGCCAAGCGGCTATACAAGTTTACAAAGGCCGATATGGATTTCGTCGATCAGGACGAACGTATGGAACAGCAGAGGGACGAAAGCGGCAAACCTTTGAAAAACGAAAATGGGAAACCTATCTATGTCGAACATCCTGACTGGTTCTTCCGACTGTATGACGTAGAAGAAGTGGAAGACGGCAAAAAGGAATTCCGCCTCACTGCTGCCGGACTTACTTTCCTGTTGTGCAAGCTGCTGCACAAAAAATATGCGTCACAGC
>JAGDCN010000101.1 GCA_017958525.1 Bacteroidales bacterium | reverse complement strand
GCGTCCCCGGAAGGGATTTGACTTTCCCGAAGGGTGGGAGAGTGAATGCCGGCGAGCGCAAGGCCCGCCGGCATTTCTTTGTTGGCTCAGATAAGAGCCAGAGGTCCGTGGCCCATGCAACTGGTGGTGGTCAGGGCCGTCAGGAAGGCGGTGAGCGCAGCTACTATGACCTTCACTGCCAGCTCAACAATCTTCTTCTTTTCCATAGCCGCCTACCGTCTAGAACGAACCGTTGTCATCGCCCCCGTCGGGATCGCTGCCGCCGTTGTCGGAGCCGGAGCTGCCGCCGTTGCCGGGCTCATTGCCAGAGTTGTCGGAGCCTCCATTGCCGGAGCCTCCATTATCGGAGCCAGCATCAGGCTCGCTGCCGCCGTTGTCGGAGCCGGAGCTGCCGCCGTTCTGGGCAGGAGCGTTCAGGGTTTCGTCCTCGCCGGCAGTGTCGATGTTGTCCTCGACAGTGCCCGGGTCGGTGCTCACAACGCGACGCACCAACTCGCCGTTGCGGTCGTAGCAGGTAATCTGGACCGAAGTGCTCTTCAGCTCTTCCTTCAGCTCGGTCGTGGGGGTGAAGATGATGCGGCGGCTCTTGATCAGGCCCGAACTCACTTCGGCCACATTGGCCACCGACTTGGCCCGCAGGCTGAAGCGCATCGAGCCCAGACCGGGCAGCGCCACGCTGTGGCCTTCGGTGGCCCAGGCCTTGATCACCTCGCCGGCAGCGTCCCAGCAGGCCTGGATAATGCCCTGGCTGATGCCGCTGCGCAGTGCAGCCTCGCGAATCACCTTCTCCTGATTGAGCGAGTTGTACAGATCAGGAGCCATTACATAGCGAAATTGTCCGGCATAGACGCCGATTCGCATCATTTGACAATATGTCAACTTACCTAGGAAAACAAGTGACAACCATATCAGGAAAAGAACTGAAATCTGTCAACCAATATCAGGAAAAGACATTACCAATAATGCTGTATTTCTCGTTACCGGTTACAAGTGCTTGAAGTGATATTCTTTGAGCGATATTATCAGTAAGGCATCATTCTTTTATGGGTTTCTTGATATTGAACCTCGTCTCCTTTTTTCAAAATAAGCCATTTTGTTTTTCCCGATCGGCTATACGTAAGGATATTCGTTGGGACTTTTTCGAAAAAGTATGAGGGCTCGTCAGGAATCTTGTTTACAGAATGTGCTGGCAAGGAGATAGGAGAATAATGCTTGTAATCTTCGAATTGTATAGGAATTCCTATTAAATCAATATCAGTTTCGTTTTGCACGGCTCCCTTTCCGTAGGGAACGAGGAAAACAATTTGTGACTTGTTGTCTGTCAATTTCGCTTTGTAAAACAGAAAGTAATGGGCCTTTATGCATGAATCTTTATCACACCCCTTAATGATAGTAATGATGGGAGATGCGGCATTAACAATAGCAGCTAAAAAGCACCCTATAATGATGCCGCCTATTATAATACCGGTCCAAAATTCTTTTTTATTACGTGAGCAAAGGTAAATACATATTCCAACCACGATACATGCCACGATAATTATTGCAATTGTTGATCTCATGATTCCCTAATAATTATTACTCTTATCTCTAATAACTTTATAACTTCCTGTGCCATTTGAGTTCTTGGCGTATCCCAATATTGTTGTATCAAATGTGAAGTGATTCTTTCTAAAGAAATTTGCTATTGCGGCGAACAGCATCACAACATATTGAATGCCAGCTATTCCTAGGGCCATGCAGGCCGGTCCAAGCAAAGCAACAACCCACCAGAAAATGGTGTGAGTCATGATTAAAATAAAACCGACTAAGGCAATCAATATCAAAAATAGAATCAAACAGACATTTCCAAGATGCCTCCACAATAGGCTTTTGGAATACTTGTTCGAAGCTCCGAACTTACGCAAATATATCCGTCCCTCATTGTCTTTAACTCTTCTTGCTCGAAGACAGCAGTCCGCTGCGTGCTTGGATATATAGTCTGCAAGATTCGGGTAAATAGGAACTATATAATCATAAAGTTTTAGAACATTCTCGATTTCCAGTTCGTTATTCACAAATACTTTTGACTCTTTTTCGATAATCTGTTCTTTCGAGAGATTAGATGCTGTATTGTAGTATCCAAGGTAATGTTTGTCAAAATCGTGTAATACATTTGTGAAATAATCATATTCAATATATCCCTTTTTTAGCAACGAACAAACTGCACGGGCACGTTCTGCATCGAGTATCTTATCTTTGAAACACAGATAAAATAATGTGGAAATCATTGGTTTATGGCAGATCGCCATCCCGTGGTGGTTTACAAAATACTTGTAGTAAGACAAACAGAAATCGAAATCATTGGACTCAGATGCTAGTTTGATGGCAGCTTCAATAATAGGTTCGCTCCATTCAGGAGGACATTGGCTTAATGGTGTCGTGGTATTTGCCGCCATAGTATTGTAAATAGTAGCTTAAAGGTGTACCTCCAGGGTATGATGCAAAGGTAACAAAAGTTCGTTGAATTACTACAAATTGTTTGGCATTTTCTGAGTTTTATTGCGCAATAGGAAGAACAGCCCATAATCCAAACGTAAGCATCGGAGCTCGTGCAAGCACAAACCCAGCGTTGCGTTGCAGTTGTTGCAGTTTGTTTGGGATTTGTGCGAGGTTCTTCACCGGACTTTGCTCGGCCGGTCCATATTAATTTTGCATGAACTTTTGCGGATTGGGGAGGATGCTTGTGCAAACCGCTAAAATACTTCGTATCTTTACACCATAGTACTGCCGCTACTGGGCGGCAGACTGTAATGCTGAGATAACCTGGTCTCATGTGAGGCTCTGAAGAATTGTGACATGAATGAAATGCAGACTGTCTGTGCGGATGTGAGCGATCTGGAGGTTCTTCGTACGGCCATTGTCCAATTTACGCAGGAGCGGGACTGGGATCAGTTTCACGATGGCAAGAACTTGGCTATTGCGTTGGAACTGGAGGCGGCTGAGTTGCTCGAGCTGTACTTGTGGAAGGATGCTGGCGAGGTTGATGTGGACAAGGTGCGTGAGGAGCTGGCCGATGTGTTCAACTATGCTATCCTCATAGCCGACAAGTACGGGCTCGATGTCAAGCGGATTGTGCTCGACAAGTTGGAGCGCAATGCACGCAAGTATCCTGTCGACAAGGCTCGAGGCACAGCCAAGAAATACAACGAGCTGTAATTGTGCATCGGCCATGATTGTCTATCACGACTCCAAGAGGAACTTCGTTCGCGATGTGCGCCGTTCGGTCATCGCCGACAAGATTTTGTCGGAGGTCCGAAAAAAGGGCTTGGCCGCAGGGGCGGACCGGGAGTTTGCGTCGTGGCAGAACTCGATGCAGTTCATGCGAAACATTGTCGATGACAGTGACATCGACGACGAGGTGGACATCGCCATCGAATACAACATACCGCTTACGTCCAAGCGGGTCGATTTCATCATTGCGGGGGCAGACGGCGACAATCACGACAATATCGTCATTGTCGAGCTCAAGCAGTGGCAGCAGGCCGAGAAGGTCGACGACGAGATGCACTACAGCGTGCGCACGTTTGTGGCCCAGGACAAGCGGATAGTGTGTCACCCTTCCTATCAGGCGTATTCCTATTCCCGTTTTATCTACAACTATTCCCAGACGGTGACCGACCTGGACATCGACTTGGTGCCCTGCGCTTATTTGCACAACCTCGATCCCAACTGCAAACCGGTGCTGATGGACCCGATCTACCGGCAGTGGTACACCGAGGCGCCTCTTTTTGTACGAAACGAGGTGGACGAGTTTTCCGACTTTGTCAAGAAGTATGTCAGGAAGCGTTCTTCCCGGGGCGACCTCCTCTACGATATCGACTACGGGCGGCTGCGCCCGACCAAGGCCCTGCAGGATTCGCTGGCATCGATGGTGAAGGGCAACAAGGAGTTTATGTTGCTCGACGAGCAGGTGGTGATTTTCGACATGTGCCTGAAGACCATGTCTAAGTGCCTGCAAGACCGCCACAAGCGCACCATTGTGATTCAGGGCGGCCCGGGCACGGGCAAGTCGGTGCTGGCGGTGAACTTGCTCATGGAGTATATCTCGCAGGGACTCAACGCCAGCTATGTCACCAAGAACAGCGCGCCCCGTCAGGCTTTCTTGAACTTGCTCACTCATTCCGATGCGCGTCGGGCGGTGGACATCAAGCAGCTGTTCCGTTCGCCATTCGGTCTGTCTTCTGTCGAGGCCAATACCTACGACTGCCTCATCATAGACGAGGCGCATCGTCTGGTGACCCAGATGTATGGCGACTGGAAGGGTCAGAACCAGGTGAAGGAGTGTATCGAAGCTTCGTTGCTCTCCATCTTCATGCTCGACGAGGACCAGAGTATCACCACCAGCGACATTGGATCGGTGGCCGAGGTGAGCAAGTGGTGTGCGGCCTTGGGCTCCCGGCTCATCAAGGACGAGATGCCTGCGCTGGTGTCGCAGTTCCGCTGCAACGGCAGTGATGCGTATATCCAGTTTATCAACAACCTGCTGCAGGTCCATGAGGAGGCTGCGATGGTCGATCTTGCCGAGTTGAACTACGATTTTCGGGTGTACGACGATCCTTGCCTCATGCGCGACGATCTGCGTCGCTTGAACGAGGTGAACAACAAGAGTCGCATGGTGGCCGGATATTGCTACGACTGGAATGTGAAGAACCATCGCGACGAATACGATATCTTTCTGGACAACGGCTTCAAGGCTCGCTGGAACTTGCCGGGCGACAGTATCTGGGCTGTCAATCCTTCTTCGTTTGAGGAGGTGGGCTGTATCCATACGGCTCAGGGACTGGAGTTCGACTATGTGGGGGTCATCATCGGCAAGGATTTGAGGTTCGATCCATCGACAGGCAGGGTGGTGACCGACCAGGGCGCTATCTCGCGCGACGACCGTTCGTCGGGCATCCGC
>JAGDCN010000100.1 GCA_017958525.1 Bacteroidales bacterium | reverse complement strand
GTACGCTGAGCTCGAAAAACGCAATATACCTGTGTTCGTTATGGAACCACTGTTGGGTGGTCAGCTGGTGAACCTCAATGACCACGCCGTTGAGTTGCTCAAACAGCGCGATCCGCAGGCTTCTGTTGCTTCGTGGGCGTTCCGTTTTGCTGGCAACCAGCCGCGAGTGCTGACGGTTTTGAGTGGAATGACCTATATGGAACACCTGCAGGATAATATCCGTACCTATTCACCGCACAATCCTCTCAACGACGATGAGTTGAGTATGCTTGAAGAGATTGCCGATGTTTATGCCAATTTCAAGACTATACCCTGTACGGACTGCAAGTATTGTATGCCCTGTCCTTACGGCATCAATATTCCTGGAGTCTTTGCCCATTACAATAAGTGTCTGAACGAGGGCAACATAATGAACGACAATGGCGACGAGGCCGATTCGGATGCCCGTAAGGCCTATCGCAAGGCGCGTCGTGCTTTTTTGGTGAGCTACGACCGTGCGGTGCCAAGTTTTCGTCAAGCCGACCACTGCATTTCTTGCGGCCACTGTCTGGCAGAATGCCCGCAGGGCATCAATATCCCAGAGCAGATGACTAGCATCAACAACTACGTAGAGCAGTTGAAGCAGGGTATGAATTAAGTCTTTGTCTTACATTGGCATCTGTTGGCTAAGGCAGTGGAAACTGCCGAGCCCCCAAATAATGTCAGTGCTGTCGATACCGACAATTTCGCGAGTGGGGAAACATTCTTCGAGAATGTAAGCCGCACGTGTGTCGTTGTCGCATTTGTATGTGGGGAAGATTACCAATCCGTTGCAAATGTAGAAGTTGGCATACGAAGCTGGCAGACGCTGTCCGTCGTAATAGGTCGGAGCAGGCATTGGCAGCTCTACGACAGTGGGCTGTTTGCCGCTGCACAGCCGGCAACTGTTGAGGAATTTCAGATTAGCCTGTAGCGGTTCGTAGTTCTCGTCGTTTTTGTCGGTTTCGACAGCTGTGACGATGATGTCCTTATCGACAAAACGGCTGAGGTCATCGACGTGTCCGTCGGTATCGTCACCAACTATGCCGTCGCCCAACCAGATGACATTGTCGATGCCGTAGTAGGCTTGCAGGTGCTCTTCTATATGTTTTTGATTCAGAGATGGATTGCGGTTGGGGTTGAGCAGACAGGAGGTGGTTGTCAGTAGGTCGCCGCAACCATTGACATCAATAGAACCGCCCTCCATAACGATATGCGGCTCAAACATTGTCATACCCAAAGTTTCGGCAATACGAGCGGGTATCTGGGTGTCGAGATTGTAAGGATACTTTCCTCCCCAGGCGTTATGGTTCCAGTTGACAAGTGCCCGTATTCCGGGAGTTTTGCGATTGAGCAGGAACGCTGGCCCGTGGTCGCGACACCACGCGTCGTTGGTCGGAAAACGGTGGAACTCAACATTAACCATAAAGGCTCCAATTTCTTTAAGTGCCTTGTGAACACGGTTTTCCATCTCTTCGTCCTGGACGTTAATATGAACGGTCTCAACCTCAGTCAGTGTTTTTATAAAGAGATGATAAGAAGGGAAAATTGTATCTATTTTTCCAGGCCAAGAATCCTCGTTGTGAGGGTAACTGAGCCAGGTGGCTTCGTGTTTTTCCCATTCGGCAGGCATATAGAAGCCTCGTTCTTTCGGAGTAGGGGAGCTTATCATAAGTTGAAAAATGAGAGTTGAAAATAATTAATTACAATAAATAACATTATCACTCGTCGATGTAGCGTTTGAGAATAGGCGAGTAACTGTCGATGCGTCGGTCACGGAGGTAGGGCCAGTGGCGACGATAGCGGTCGCTATCTTTCAGGTCAAGTTCTTCGACGTGAATGCATTCTTCGAGATGTGGACCTTGCCAAAGAACGCGTCCAAAAGCGTTGGTGACGAATGAGCCGCCCCAGAACTGCATATCGCCTTCGCGACCGGTGCGGTTAACGCTGACGACGGGCACGCCGTTGGCGACCGAGTGACTGCGTTGTATAGTCTGCCAAGCCTGATACTGTTCGTCGTTTGTGGCCTCGTCCTGGTCGATGGCCCAGCCGATGGCAGTAGGATAGAACAGTATTTCGGCACCCATCAGGGCAGTGATGCGCGAGGCTTCGGGATACCACTGATCCCAGCATATCAGAACGCCAATGCGAGCGAAACGGGTCTGGAATACCTTATAACCCAAGTCGCCAGGTGTGAAATAGAATTTCTCGTAATAGCCAGGGTCGTCAGGGATGTGCATTTTGCGGTACTTGCCTAAATAGGAGCCGTCGGCATCAATAACAGCAGTGGTGTTGTGGTATAGTCCTTCAGCGCGTTTTTCGAACATTGAGCAGATAATGACCACTCCGAGTTCTTTTGCGAGAGCCATAAAGTGTTGCGTAGTAGGTCCGTCGGGTATGGGTTCGGCGTAACGGAAATTATGATAATCTTCTGTATCGCAAAAATATAGCGACGCAAAGAGTTCCTGCAAGCAGATGATTTGAGCTCCTTCAGCGGCCAGCTGGCGCACTTTCTCGCTATAGCGTGCTATGTTCTGTTCCTTGTCGGCACCAGAGGTCATCTGTGCCAGTCCTACTTTTACTTTGCTCATATTGTTAATATCGTTTGATGTTTATAGTCCTTTTATCTATGAAAAACCCTCTCGCCTTGTTCGTTGAACCATAGCGGTTCCGGCATTACGATACGAAAACCTGTAAATTCGGAATTATCGTTTGTCCATCGGTCCTCATCGTCCAAACAGCATCCCCCGACACATAGAGTTTCATCGCCATTGGTCACCATTTCCGCTGCGTTGCCCGACATATCGTAGATCCCCAGTTCGTTGGCGATGCGAAGTCCGCCGATATGCAGTTTCCCCCCGCTGTTGTTGCGGGTCCACGCCACCCATTCGGCATTGTTGCTACCCGAAAAGCGGTAACCTTCGCTGAAGAGACCCCCTTTGAAGGCGAAAAGCCATTCGTCTCTGGTCGGCAGACGCCAATGGCTGTTAATCAATGTATTCATTTTAATGCAGAATGAATCCGCCTGACTTCTCGTGATATTCGTAATGGGGAGTAGCGGGTCAGATATTGGCTCCGGATCAAGAGTCAAATACCAAAACCACTGATCGCGAGTCAGTTCCGTACAAGATATCCAGAAGCCGTCGATTTGCCATATCTGCTCTTTCTCTGGTGTAAAGTCGATGGACAAGGTGTCGCCTGTGCATACCCATACCACATCGTACAGATGCCATTTGGTTTCAATACCACTATGTATCTCAGCAAGTATGCGAGGCTGTGCAAAGAGGGATGTCGTTGTTAGCAACAACAGTGTTAGTATTATATGTCGGTAGAGAGAGTTCACTTTCTATCGTTATTCGTCGATCAAGAAGAATTCCACGCGAGCCTGCAACCCTTTGGTTTCGCATATGCGATTTAAATTCTCCAGCATACGGCTATAGCTCATCCAGACGCCGTCGCCAGCAAAAGGAATGGCTATTTGTCCTGCGGTTTGGTTATTATAGTTGCTGTTATTAATGGTTCCCGACGTTTTTTTTCTCTGATTCATCAATTTGTCGAGGAAATTGTCTGCTGCAGGATAGTCGATGACGGCATATTTGCTTATTCCGGCGCTGTCGGCAGCGATGCTTATGGCATCGTCAAGTCCTCCGAGAGCATCGACGAGTCCCAGCTTGAGTGCGTCGCGGCCAGTCCATACGCGCCCGCGAGCGATACTATCGACGAAAGAGTTGTCCAGTCCGCGTCCTTTGGCCACACGGTCAACGAAGACAGTGTAAAATTCTTCGACGTTGCGTTGCATCAACTCCAGCACCTTGGGCGACATCGGCCTCAAAATACTGAGCGAAGTAGAGTTGGTATTGGTGTTGACCGTATCAGAGGTGATGCCAAGATATTTTTTGAGAGTGGCGCCGATTTCTGGGATGGTTGCGAACACACCGATACTGCCGGTAACAGTGGTGGGCTCGGCAACAATGAAGTTGGCGTTGCACGAAATTTCGTATCCTGCCGATGCTGCCACATCACCCATCGAGACGATAACAGGTTTTTTCTGTTTTGCACGCATTACAGCGTTAGTCATTTTCTCCGATGCTGTCACTTGTCCTCCCGGCGAGTTGACACGCAGCACGATAGCTTTTATTTTATCATTGTCGGCGGCTTCATTGAGGGCATTGGTGATGTTGTCGGAATATACAGCGGTACCCACTCCCGTTCCATCTACAACGTCGCCTTCGGCATAAATAACTGCTATCTGCTGTTTTTCAAGCATATCAGGCTTTGTGTTTTGAACGTACTCGCTAATATCGACGACGTGTTTCATTCCATAGTTATCTATCATTGATGCCTTTATATCGCTTTCGAAACAGAGGCGGTCGATGAGTCCGTTGTTGACAGCATCGTCTGGCAAGCAGGCTGCGAGGTCGTCGGCCAATGTGTTCAGTTGCTCGGTGCTGATGTCGCGTGAGTCGCCTATTTGTGCGACAGCGTAATCCCAGATGCTGATGATATATTCGCGAATCTGTCTTCGATTAAAATCGCTCATATGGTCCATCGTGTATGTTTCGCCGGCACTTTTAAAACTGTTGCTTTTCGGTCTGACGAGGGTCATTTTCACCGCCAGTTTGTCAAGCAATTGTTTGAAAAACATACTCTGTGCACCGATGCCACTAAACTCGATCATACCTGACGGGTTTAGGTAGATGCTGTCGGCGGCCGAAGCTACAAAATAGCCCTGCTGCGTGTAAGCATCAGCATAAACCAGCACTGGTTTTTCGCTGTTGCGGAAGTTTTTCAGTGCCTGTCGCAGTTCTTCGCTTTTGCCCCACGAATAGGGGAAAGAGTTACCCATATAGAGGTATATGCCTTTAATTTTGTCGTCGTTGGCTGCTTTCGATATGCTGCGAAGAATATCGATGAAACCGTAATCTATACTATTGTTGAACATCGATTGCAGTTCGCCTGGAGCCCGTTCATAAACAGGCTTCGTCAAATCTATTTTGAGGAAACTGTTTTCCTGCACGACCGTTGTTTTGTCGCTGCTCAGTGAACCTACAATACCGAAGAAGACAAGCAGTTTGAAGATGCCGATAAGTGTCAGTACAATCAGGGTGCCGACACCCGAAGCAAGCATAATTTTACCAAATGTGGGGTTTTTCTTTGTTTTTTCGCTATCAGTCATAGTGCTATATAATTAAAGACGTTTATATCATCCGGATATAATAAAATATAACGAATGCCCCGTTGAATTATTTTGTTGTTTGTAAAATAATCTTTTTGATTTTTCGTTTTAGACGAAAATCAAAACAGAGATTAATGAATAGAAGCGTCAGATTAATAGCAGCGGTAACGATGGTATTCGGTTTTTCGTCAGGCATCGTTGCGCAGACCGACAGTTCGCATTTCCGCCGTATCGAGCAGGTGAACGAATATATAGAAAAGAACTATGTTGAAGACCCTAACTACTTGAAGATTACTGAGAAAGCAGTGTCGTCAATGCTTGCGGAATTGGATCCACACAGCATTTATATTCCCGCCCGTGATGTGCAGCGCACCAACGAAGGCTTGCAGGCCAATTTTGAAGGAGTTGGCATTGCCTTTCAGATTGTCGATGATACTATCTCGGTTACTGAAGTTATCGTCGGAGGACCGTCGGAGAAGGTTGGTCTGATGATAGGTGATAAACTGCTGAAGGTTGATGACACCGTCGCAACCTTTAAAGGAGTCAACAATAAATTTGTCTTTGACCACCTTCGCGGCAAGAAAGGTACCGAGGTGCGTCTGCTCGTCAAACGCCAGGGCGTCAGTGAACCACTGAATTTCACTATTATACGTGACAAGGTGCCGATCTATTCTGTCGATACCTATTTTATGGTTGATGACGAGGTTGGATATGTGCGTCTGGCCCGTTTTGCCCGCACATCCACAAATGAGGTGCGTAACGCCATCGCTAAACTCAAACGTCAGGGAATGAAACGATTGATTTTTGACCTTCGTGGCAATTCTGGCGGCTATCTCGATATTGCCTGCGGTGTTGCCAATGAGTTCATCGGTGACCGACGTCTGATAGTCTATACCGAAGGTCAGAAGTCTCCACGTCAGAACTATACTTCAAACCGCAGCGGCAGTTACACCAGTGGCCCGCTTGTGATACTTATAGATGAATATTCTGCATCTGCTTCCGAAATTATGTCGGGAGCCATACAGGACTGGGACCGCGGAACCCTTGTTGGCCGCCGCTCGTTCGGTAAAGGTCTGGTGCAGCGTATGTTCGAGATATACGATGGAGCACAAATACGTCTGACCACCGCGCGTTACTATACTCCTTCGGGACGCTGCATCCAAAAACCCTATGATGACGGTGCGGATGCCTATCATCGTGAGTTGCAACGTCGTTTTGACCACGGCGAACTGGTCAACACAGACTCGATAAACTATCCAGATTCACTAAAGTTTTACACATCCAAAGGACGTGTTGTCTATGGCGGTGGCGGCATTATGCCTGACATATTTATCCCGATGGATACCACGCGTCTTTCCGATTACTTCCTTTCGCTGCGTTCGGCAGGTGTATTTAACACATTCGCACTAAATTATGCCGACAGCCATCGTTCCGACACCCTGTTCGGTGATTTTCAGCAGTTCCTGCAACATTATGACTCGGTTGCGGTGATGCGTGAGTTTATGGAATTTGCTGTCAGTAAGAATATTACACGCACTGATGTGAAGGGCGAGTGGGTCGCCTCGTGGATGAACGAAATGGCTCGCAAGACCATCAGTGACACTACTCACACCATACATTCTGACAACTATGAGGGTTATTTGAACGAGTTGTTGAAAGACAGTCAGTTTCTCGATAGACTGACGGAAAAGGCTCGCAGCGAGGACCAGCGCAGTGCCCTTATTAACCGCCACAGCGATATCTATATGGGATATATGCTAAAGGGTCTCATCGCCCGCAATCTATATGGAATTGAGTATTATTACCGCATAATGCAGGATTACGACAAGGGTCTGCAAGAGGCAATGAGGATTGTAAAGAAAATTGAATAATAATTCGATGGTTTGTCTATGAAGACGTCGAGGTTGAATTGGCCTGTTGTTTTGACAGTGGCGGCTATGTGTGCGCTGTCGATGACGTTGTTTTTCATTCGTCACGAACGCGTTGTGGATGTGCAGCCAGTTGTTATTAACGATACCATCACGCCTGAACCTCAGGAAGAGAGCGACCTTGACTACTACAACCAATTAGCTGATGAATACATCGCGATGCTGCCTGCCGACAAGCAATTGATAGCCAGAATTGTGGATAGTGTTAACCATCATCTGGTATATTACGAAAAAACAGACCATCCATCGTGCTACATCCTCGATTTGGAAAGTCAGACGACAGCGGTGCTTTTCAGCAGCGAGAACGGTTTCTATTGTGGTACCAAGTTGCTGATAATAGGAACTATACACCAATGGTTGCGTGTTGGTGACATTGTTTATTTCATTGCCGACAACCAGGCACCCGATGTGACGCCGTCCGATGCGGTGTATGTCTTCTCGCTCACTCTGTCCGACCATCGTTTGGATTATGTTGACACAGGCTACGATGCACGTTTTATCGGATCCGACAAACTCCTTATCGGCTACGCTACACTGCTGTACCACAGCCTTTTTACGGGAGAGGATGTGTACGACTATAGAACGGAGACAGTGGATTTGAGTTTTGAAATTTGAAATTAGCGTTTTGAAATTAGAAAAATCTTTGTATATTTGCAATTCTGCTTCGTCTGTCCGCTAGCGGCGATTTTTCTGTGTGCCAGTGAGATATGACGGATAATTGTTTTTTTATATATGAAATTTAACCGAAATAACCCACCAATCAAGGTAAATGTAACGTCTGAAATAGGACGATTGAATGCAGTGTTGCTGCACAAGCCTGGCGTCGAAATAGAACGGATGACGCCGGCCAACGCCCACGATGCATTATACAGCGACATATTGAGCAAGCAGATAGTAGATAACGAATATCGCTGGTTTTGCGGAGTGTTCGAGAAATGTACCAATGTGTTCTATGTTAGTGATATACTTGAAAAACTTCTGGAAGACGACGATCTTTGTGCCTCGATTATCACGCAAAGCTGCCGTGCCGAAGGTTGTGAATATCTGATTGACGAAATGCTGTTGCAGGACACGAAGACCATCGCCCGTGAGTTGATTGAGGGCTTTCCCTATCGTAACGGCAAAGACCCTGAATGCTATGCTGAGCGCCGCTATGTGTTGCGTCCGTTGTACAACCTGTTCTTTACGCGCGATGCCTCGTCATCGGTTTATGACCGTGTTTTAATAAACTCTATGTCGTTTGATGTCCGTAAACGCGAGAATCTGATATACAAGGCTATATTCAAGCACTACTTTGGATGTGAAGTTATGAATGCCCAAGAGTGGAATGCTGCAGCGCGTACGGAAGGAGGCGACGTTCAGATAGGTCGTAGCGACCTACTCTGCATCGGCGAGGGTATTCGCACCAATGCCAAAGGCATTGAGTTTCTTGCCAAAACGTTCAGCAATCGCGAGCGATTCAATATTATAGTTCAAGAGTTGCCTCATCAGCCGGACTCGTTTATCCACCTTGATATGGTCTATACTTTCTTAGACCGCGACCGCTGTATGATGTATGAGCCTATGCTTAAGAAAACCAGTGAATTTGCAGGAAAGGCTACTACTCGCATCGAGATAGACGGCGGCAAGATTAAGTACCATCGTTGCAAGGATATGCTTGAAGCATTGAAACAGGTGGGTATGGAAATGGAACCTGTCTTCTGTGGCGGCAACGACCTGTGGATGCAGCAACGCGAGCAATGGCACAGTGGAGCCAACTTTTTTGCACTAGCCCCTGGCAAGGTGATCGGCTACCGCCGCAACACTAACACTATCGAAGCACTGGATCGAGCTGGTTTCAGTGTCCTTAACGCCGAGGATGTTGCAGAAGGACGCATCAACATCGACGACTATCAGCGCTGTGTGGTGACTTTCGCTGCCAGCGAATTGCCCCGTGCAGGTGGCGGTGCCCGTTGTATGACAATGCCAATCAATAGGGAAGAATTTGTTTAACTGGTCAAACTAGTTGTACTAGTTCAATGGGTGTTACAAAAAGATATTAATCAAAACTTTTAAATAATGGATAAAACTTTGAAACAGTATCACTTGGTGAACAACGTCATAGGTTGGTTGATAGGAATCATTGCCTGCGCTGTTTACATAATGACTGCTGAAGCTACGGCCTCGTGGTGGGACTGTGGCGAGTACATTGCCACGGCATACAAAGTACAGGTGGGTCACCCTCCTGGAGCACCAACATTCCAGATTTTCGGCCGTTTGTTCAGTCTCTTCAGCGATCCCTATCACGCTGCATTTGCCGTCAATGTTATGTCGGCAGTTGTTAGCGGTTTGGGTATTATGTTCCTTTACTGGACCATTACTCTGCTGGGCAAGAAACTGTTGAAGGCTGAGGAACTGGCTCTCAACAATACTAAAGTATGGGCAGTCTTCGGCGCCGGTTTTGTCGGTGCATTGGCCTATACCTTTACCGACACCTATTGGTTTTCGGCTGTAGAGGGCGAAGTTTATGCGATGTCGTCGTTTTTCACCGCCGTGGTGTTTTGGGCCATATTGAAATGGGA
This sequence comes from Bacteroidales bacterium, assembly GCA_017958525.1. Taxonomy (GTDB): domain Bacteria; phylum Bacteroidota; class Bacteroidia; order Bacteroidales; family P3; genus Colimorpha. The sequence goes on along the minus strand of JAGDCN010000100.1, from coordinate 4,041 downwards.
GGAGCAGGCCAATGATAAGCATTCGCTCAGGTGGCTCATTCTCATCAGTTTCCTTGTCGGTATGGCCATCGGAGTGCACCTGTTAAACCTCTTGACCATCCCGGCTATAGTTTATGTGGTCTATTTCAAGAAGACCCCGAAAACGACGGTCAAAGGCTTCATTGTCAGCGGAGTGATTTCGCTGGTAATACTGGCTCTGGTGCTGTGGGGTGTCATTCCCGGCATTGTCAACCTCTCGAGCGACTTCGATGTCTTCTTCGTCAACAAGCTGCATTTAGGCTTCAATAGTGGCACAATTGTTTTCTTCCTACTCATAGCTTTATTCATAGTGTGGGGAGTATGGAACAATTCTCACTTCAAACGTCCAGGCAAGACAGTCAATGTCATTGTGCTGGTTGTTATGTTTGCCTTGCTTTTCTTTGCCAAGATAGGTGCCGGCAACTTCTCGTTCGGCTATTTCTTAGTCCTTCTGGCACTGGGTGTAGCCTCGTGGTTCATCATCAAAGGCAAGAACCGCCAGATTACTAACGCCGCATTAATGAGCCTGCTGATGCTGGTGATAGGCTATTCTACCTTCTTTATCCTGGTTATCAGAGCAAACACCAACACACCGCTAAATGAAAACGCCCCCAAGGATGCCGTTGCGATGCGCGCCTATCTGGGTCGCGAGCAGTATGGTCAGACGCCGCTTTTCAGCGGTCCCTACTATACGGCTGGCAATCCTAACGGTTCCGAGAATGACTATGCCAAGTACATTCGCACCACCGATAGTGAAGGACGCGACTACTACAAGGTTGCCTCTTACGCGCAGACATATACATACAACGAGAACCATACTGGCATTTTCCCGCGTATGTACAGTCCCGACAACAGCCGTCAGCATCCGCTTTACTACCGCTACTGGGCAGGTGAGCCACCCGTTGGACAGAAACCTACCTTTGCGCAGAATATGACCTTCTTCAATCGTTATCAGTTGGGCTGGATGTATTGGCGTTACTTTATGTGGAACTTCGCTGGTCGCCAGAATGACATCCAGGGTCACCATTTCGATGACAATACAGGAATGCAGGGTGTTCATTATCCGACGATCAACTATATTGATGGCAACTGGATATCGGGCATCAAATATGTCGATGAGCATCGACTGGGTCCGCAGGACAACCTCCCGGACGCTTTGGCAAACAATAAAGCACGCAACAAATATTATATGTTGCCTTTGCTTCTTGGTATGCTCGGCTTGATATACCATTGCATTAAGAACCGCAAGGATGCGTTCGTGGTATTTATAATGTTCTTTATGACAGGTTTGGCCATTGCCATTTACTTGAATATGCCACCGCGCCAGCCACGTGAACGTGATTATGCCTTTGTTGGGTCGTTCTATTTCTTCTCAATCTGGATTGGCTTGGGAGTCTATGCGCTTTACGATTGGCTGACTACCAAGTTCGAGAAGAAAGAACGTAACACTTGGCTTATCGCCGGAGCTGCATGCCTGCTGTTAGGTTTCGTCTTCAATGGGGCCGCCTTCATCCTGACGCTGATCGGCGCGGTGCTGATTGTCATAAGCCTTGTACGTCTGCCCAAGGTTGTGGCGTTGCCTCTGGCCTTTGTCCTATCGATGAGCGTTCCCGTTATTCTGGGTGCCGAGAACTGGGACGACCACGACCGTTCACAGAAGACGGCCGCGCGCGACTTCGCCAAGAACTACCTCGGTTTGGCTGACAAGAACAGTATTGTCATAACCTTCGGCGACAACGACACTTTCCCGCTCTGGTATATCCAGGAAGTGGAAGGTTGGCGCACCGACATCCGCATCTATAACTACACGCTCTCCGGAATGCATTGGTACATCGAGCAGCTCTATAACAAGCTGTACGAGTCCGACCCGCTTCCTTTCACACTGCCCAAGGATATGTATGGACTTGGCCACGAAATCTATGTCTATAATCCCGATGGTGTTCGTATGGAAGTGACCGAGGCGTTGCAGATGGTGGCTCAGAACCGCAAACAGTTTGTCCGTGCCGAACGCGGCGACAGTGTTGTTTATCTGCCTACCAACAAATTCAAAATTACGCTCGACAAGCCCAAGTTGGTTGCTAATGGCATCATCACTGCTGCCCAGGCTGACACTATTCCGGACGTCGTTTCCTTTGACATCAATCTGCGTCGCGGTTACCTGATGCGTAATGAGATGGCTATGCTCGACTTCATCGGTACCAACCGTTTTGAGCGCAGCGTCAATATAATGAATGTTAGTTATATCCGCGACGTGTTCCCAGTTGTTGATCGCTACAGTATTGACGATGGTATGCTGTCGATGTTGGTTCCATATCCTGTTATGGATGACAAACGCTATTCCGAGCGTACAGCGGACTATCTCATCAACGGCATCAAGAACGAAGATGGCAGTTATACACCACTGCAGTGGGGCAACCTTGAAAAGGACATTTATGTTGATCCAATCAGCAAAAATATGGGTGATGTGCAGCGTCAAACCTTCATATTGCTGTCTGACCAGATGCTCCGCGAAGGCGATACCGCTAGTGCCATCAAGGCTCTTAAACAGTATGAGAAGTACTTCCCGAAGTCGAATTTCCCCAACGACCGCTTCGCCATTATGATGGTCTTTGCATACAGCCACGTCGGTGACCAGCAACGTGCATACGACATCCTGTGCGATGTGTTCGAATACTACCGCCAGCAGCTTGAATACGCCAAGCAGTTCCCGTCTGACAAGGCTTATGGCGTTGAACGTCAGATTGCCGATGCATCGTATTTCCTCCACCAGACGATTTTGATACGCAACCATCAAAGGATAGGCAACCCCTTCAATGGGCGTCCTGAAGTGGTTGTTGACGAGGACGGTGCAGCCGCTTTTGCCGCCTCTAGCCCTGAAAACGCTGCGCGTCTGAAGGCAATGGATGATTTTACCCAAAGCGCGTTGTATCAGAATGAGGTGTTGCCATTGGTGAAAAGTATGAAATAGTGGGTTATAACTCATTATAAAAGGTGTCTTGACAAATACTTTGCAAATGTCAAGACACCTTTTTTATTTCCATTGTTATTAGGATTCGTATTTTTTTTCGTAATTTTGCAAAAATTTAGAATTCATCTCAAATGAAGAAAAAAAAGACGGCAAAAAAGGCTAAGAAACTCGTTGTGACTTTGCCATATACTGATTATGAGAGATTATGTGCATATGCCAAATCGCAGAATGCCTCTCGTCCCATTGTAGCCAAACGTCTTATCAAAGCACAACTTGCAGCACTGGCGATAGAAAAACAGAAATCGCAGACAAAAAACCAGTTAGGTCTGTTCGACTCGATGCAACTGGACATCTTTAACAAAGCCTCTAAAACCGAAGACTAATTTTTAATTACTTTTCTTTTGCAGAATTAAATTATTTGTGTAACTTTGCTTATTTATTGAATAACGCATTTTAATGCCAAACAGTCTTGTAATGAGAAAATTAAGAATACTATTTGTCATCTTGCCTCTGCTGGCTTTCATTTTTGCTGGCTGTTCGTCACCCGAAAAACAAGAAATAGACTCAGGCTCTATTATAATAGGTCACGTCACAGACTCGCACACGTGGCATATCTGCGACTACAAGTCGAAGGACGGCAATGAGCACAGTGTGGCTGTAAATCTACCTATAATCCTTATCGATGAGGGACATCTGGAAGTGTTCTCTTCCAAGCGATTCCACCACGGACACGAGACCTATCAGGGTAAAAACCACACCTATGCATTAATTGGCGGAGGACTTGAGAAAGAAGAGATTGTCTGTGTTGAGGGTCCTGTTTTAGGATGCGAGGTGCCTGAAAGCTATTATGAGGACGGTGAAGGAAATGTCTATTATTTTGTTAAGGATGCTGAAGGCAATGTTGTGAAGCCTGTTGATATCTCCATTACCAAGACGGCTGCTGCTATCATCATTGTTGTCACGCTGCTGATAGTCATTATTCTCGCTTCGGCCAAGAAATACAAGGTCCGCGAAGGCAAAGCACCGAAGGGTATGCAATCGCTCATTGAGATACT
>JAGDCN010000099.1 GCA_017958525.1 Bacteroidales bacterium | reverse complement strand
TCGCATTTGTCTCGGCATCGTACTGAGATAGAAAAACCTTTTCCTGTTAGCCCGTCTCCGTTGGTTTTGAAGCGGAGGGTCAATTTGCCCGTTGTGTTCAAAATTGTTGGGAACACAGTTCTGTGGTAAAGTGAATTAAGGTTGTTGTTGGCTTGAACAATCATGGGACTGTTGACCGTTGCTCCGTCATAGATGAAGAGTGTGTCGTGCGGATCAATGTCAAACTCTTCAAAATAGAAACTGATGCTTAAATTGTTGCTGTCGCAGTTTCCGTGAACGGTAAGGTTGAGGTTGAATGGACCGTCAAGATAGTTGCCGGCGGAATCATTTTGGCTTAATACCGATAGAGTGTAACCTCCAGGCAAATCCATCATTTCCATCGTGGTGCCATTTACAGCAGTAGTCAGATATACCAGTCCGTCACTTTGTGACCTCGCTGTATTCACCAGAAATACCGTTGTGATGATAAGAAAAAGAACTGACTTTTTCATTGTGTTTATTTTTAATGTATAATTTGTTTCTGCTTTTATAGTAGCTTTATAGGAACAAAAAGTTTAAAAAATACCGTTAAAAAATGTTAAACAATTCAACTTTTTGATTTGCTACGGATATGGTTGATAAGAGCCATCAGCAGTCCGAGGCAGAGGAAACCACCGGGTGCGAGGATGAAGAGCAACATTCCGTCGGCACCGCCGATAAAATTAACACCGAAGAAGCTGCCTGCACCGAGGGCTTCACGGACGATGCCGAGCAGGGTGAGTGCCCAAGTGAATCCCAGTCCGATAAAGAGTCCGTCGAGGAAGGAATGCCATACATTATTCTTCGAGGCGAAAGCTTCGGCGCGACCCAACACGATGCAGTTGACCACAATCAGAGGGATGAAAAGACCCAGCGAGGCGTAGAGGTCGGGGATAAAACCCTGCATAACCATCTGGACAATGGTGACGAAGGTGGCAATGACCACGATGAAGCAGGGGATGCGTACCTTGTCGGGTACCACGCTTTTAAGCAGTGAGATAACCACGTTTGAACACATCAGTACGAAGGTAGTGGCAAGACCCATACATAGGCCGTTGATGGCTGATGTTGTAGTGGCCAGGGTGGGGCACATACCGAGAACAAGGACCCATATCGGGTTTTCCTTGATAAGACCGTTCTTGATTATATCTTTTGCTTTCATTGCTGTTCTCCTTTCTCTTGTTTAAATGCATCGTATGCTGTGGCCACCAGGCGGCAGAAAGCGCGCGAGGTGATGGTGGAACCCGTGATGGCGTCCACATTGCCGCCGTCCTTGCTAACTGTAAGGTTGTCATTCGCAGGATTCTTGCCGATGACGTTGCCCTTGCCGTCTTTCTGGAACCACTTGTCGGCTTTTGCGCCAAGACCAGGGGTCTCGCTCGAACCTAAAATCTCATAGCCCGAAATGTTACCTTCGGCGTCGAAGCCCACCATTGCGGTCAGCTTGCCGCCAAAGCCGTTGTTGTCAAACGACTCGATGGCTTTGCCTACCGTGTTGCCTTCGGCGTCAACGGCGGTGTAGCGCATCACATTGGCGGGGCCTTTTTCGGTTGTCACGCTTACGGTGTCGGCGTTGATTGTATATTCAATTCCTTCGGGCAGTACTTTCTTGATAGCATTGGCAACCTTTTCCTGGTTGACTTTCTCGATGGGTCCCTTCGTGACGTTGTTGACCAGCGCAAGTGCAAGGCTGGCCACCAGTGCTATCAGCGTCAGCGAGAGGAGCATATTCTTGAGTGTTGATTCTGCTTTCTTTGCCATAATTGTATGTTGTTGAAATGTTGAAATGTTGGAATTTGGAAGGGTTAGTTGGCGAAGCGTTTTGGTTTGAACCAGCGGTTGAGGAGCGGCGTGACAGCGTTCATCAGCAGGATGGCGAAACTGACGCCTTCAGGGTAGTTGCCCCAGTTGCGGATGATAATGGTCAGCAGTCCGCATCCGAAACCGAAGATAAGCTGTCCGGCCTTGGTCATCGGCGATGTCACCATATCGGTGGCCATAAAGCAGGCACCGAGCATAATGCCGCCGGTGAGAATGGTCGATACGGGGTCAAGGAAGACCGTTTTGTCGCACAGCCAGAGAATGCCACTGAAAATAAAGGCAGTGCCGATGAACGACACGGGAATGTGCCAGGTAATGATGCGACGGCATAGTAGATAGATTGCACCGATGAGGATTGCCAGGGCAGACACCTCGCCGAGCGAACCGCCGATATTGCCGATAAAGTAGTCCCACACCTGTCCTGCTGCCTGCACACCGTTCTCCTTGATGAGACCAAGTGGCGTAGCACCTGTGGTGGCGTCACTGGTGGGGGTGCTGACCATTGAGAAGAGATTCTCTCCTGGTTTGGGCCAGGTGGTCATCTGCACAGGGAAGGAAATGAGCATAAAGACACGTCCCACAAGAGCCGGGTTGAATGGGTTTTTGCCAAGTCCGCCGAAACTCATTTTTCCGACGCCGATAGCCACGAGAGCTGCAATAATGACAAGAAGAACCATCTCGCGGGTGGCCGGCACGTTGAAAGCCAACAGGAGGCCTGTCACCACTGCCGAACCGTCGCAAATGGTGCTGGGGGTTTTGAGTATGAATTTTTCTATGAGCCACTGGAACAGGACGCAGCTGGCAACAGAAACAAGGCTGATGAGCAGTGCGTTGAGTCCGAAAAAGGCAATGGCGACAATGAAAGTGGGCACCAGAGCCAGATTGACACGCCACATAATCTTTTTTGTGGATTCATCGCTGTGGACGTGGGGTGAACCGGATACGTTTAGCAGTTTCATATCTTATATTTATTGTTTCTTAATATATATTATGTCGTTTGTTTTTGGTCGGAGTTATTTCTTCTTGGCCATCAAGATTCCACGATAAAGGTTTTTGCCGAGTCTGATTTCGTCAAGCAGCGGTTTGTTGGCAGGGCAGGAGAAGAAGCAGCATCCGCATTCGATGCAGTCAAGAATGTTGTGCTGGCCGGCCTCTTCGATGCGGCGGTTCTTGACCAAAGCAGAGAAAAGGTAGGGCTCCAATCCCATCGGGCAGGCATTCATACATTTGCCGCAACGGATGCAGTTGCTCTCGGTTGCGCGGACGGCTTCCGACTGGTCGATGACCAGCACACTCGAAGCACCTTTGGTTGTGGGACCGTCAAGGTTGCTGACGGCTTTACCCATCATAGGACCACCGCTGATGACCTTACCTGTTGTTTCAGGCAGGTTACCCATAGCGTGGGCAATAATGTCGCTGTATGTGACACCGAAGCGGACGTGGTAGTTGTGCTGAACTTCAAGTTTCTTGCCAGTAACGGTCAAAATGTTCTCAATCAATGGTTTGTTCTTTTGCACTGCTTCATATACAGCGTATGATGTTCCGACGTTACTGACCACGCAACCTACGTCGATAGGCAGCTTGCCCGAAGGCACACGGCGACCAGTGATGGCATTGATGAGTTGTTTCTCAGCACCTTGCGGATATTTCACTTTAAGAGGCTCAACGATAATGCCTTCAAATTTTGCGGCCATAGCCTTCATTACGGCGATGGGCTCCGGCTTGTTGTTCTCGATGCCGATATAGGCATTGGGAACGCCAAGGGCCTTGCGTAGAATGCTGACGCCGATGCAAATTTCCTCAGCGTGCTCCATCATCACTCGATGGTCGCTGGTGAGGTAGGGCTCACACTCCACAGCATTGATGATCAGGTATTCGGCCTTCTTGTCGGGAGCGATACTGTATTTGATGTGTGTCGGGAAAGTGGCTCCGCCAAGTCCCACGACACCTTTTTCTTTCAATTTGTCAACTATTTCTTTGGGTTCGAGGGTGCATTCGCGCTTGATGTCCGGAGTGCGGTCGATGTTCTCTTCCCATTCGTCGCCATCAATGTTAATGTAGATGGCAGGTTTGGCCAGTCCAAAGGCATCCTTGCAGGTGTCTATTTTAGCCACGGTGCCGCTGAAAGGCGAGTGGATATTGGCACACATAAAGGCTTCGGCCTTGCCAATAAGCTGTCCCACTTTTACCTTGTCACCCTTGGCGACGCAGGGCGTTGCCGGGGCTCCCAGGTGTTGTGTCATCAATATGACCGCCGTTTTTGGCAGGGGAAATTCCTCGATGGCGGCGGAGGTGGATATTTTGTTTTCTTCGGGGTGGACACCACCCATTGCGAAAGTCTTCATCTTTTCGAATTGAAAATTGAGAATTGAAAATTGAAATTAATTAGCTGTGTTCTGGGTCTCGACGTTTGCCGGTGCTTCTGCAGCGGGAGCCGCCGGACGTTCCACCTTCGGAGGGAAGTTAACGGCGTGGATGGCACCCGTCGGACATTCGGCGACGCACTTGCGGCACAGTTTGCAGACGTTGAAGTCGATGTAAGCCAGGTTGTTTTCGACGGTGATGGCACCAAAGGGACAGGTCTTGGCACACTTGCCACATCCTATGCAGGCTGCCGTGCAGGCCTTGCGGGCATCGGCACCCTTCTCTTTGTTGCGGCAGGCCACATACACGCGGCGGTTTTTCATACCCTTGTTGCGTAGTTCGATGATGGCTCGCGGACAGGCCTTGACGCAGGCTCCGCAGGCCACGCATTTCTCTTCATCGACGACGGGCAGCCCCGTTTCTTTGTCGATGGAAAGTGCGTCGAACTGGCAGGCACGCGAACAGTTGCCAAGTCCCAGACAGCCGAAAGCACAGCCGCTTTCGCCGGTGTAGAGGCTGTTGGCGAAGGCGCAGTCCTGCAGGCCGTCGTAGTGTGTTTTTGCAGTGGCGTTGGCGCAGCTGCCGTTGCAGCGCACCACTGCCACTTGGGGCTCCGTCTCTTCTGGTGTACAGCCGAGAAGAACAGCTACTTTCTTGGCCACTTCGGCACCGCCGGCGGGGCAGCTGAGACCGTCCATATTGCCTTGCTTGACGAAAGCCTCAGCCATTGCGCGGCATCCAGCCTTGCCGCAACCGCCACAATTGGCGCCAGGCAAAACCTCGGCCACCTCGTCAATGAGTGGGTCTTCGATGACTTTAAATTTCTGTGCCACAAAGTATAGTACGATTGCAAAAATGGCACCAGTGATACTTAGGACTAATACTGCCGACCAGATTTCTGTCATAATTGCTGTTATTTAGTTTTTATGGTAATGTTCTATTATAATAAAATGCAAATTTACATTATTTTTTTCTAATACGTGAAACTTTTTTTTATGTTTATTAACATTTGGTGATTATATAAATGTATTTCAGGTGTTTAGTTCGGTGATATCTTGTTTTTTTTATCTCTGCAAAGCAGCATTTGAAGAGTATTTTTACAGTGTTTTGCATCGCTCTTTTTTTATTTTTTTTGTCAGTTCAAAAAATGTTTGTAACTTTGTGCCCGAAAAAAGAAACAAATAAGATACCTTATGAATAACATCATTGTAGGATTTGACTTCTCAAGCGGCTCGGCCAATGCCGTCGATGTAACTATCGATATTGCCAACAAATGGCAGTCGGACATACGCCTTGTGTATGTTAAAAAAGAGGGCGAGGACGAGGCTCCGATCAGGGAAGAAATCGAACGCCGCAACGCCGGCGTGGAACACCTGCTGAATGGCATCAAGCTCGAATACGTTATCCGCACTGGCAAAGTCTCGGAACAGTTAGCAAAACATGCCGAGGAAGACGAGGCTCTGATGGTTGTTGTCGGAACCCACGGTATGTCGGGCTTTGAAAATAACTGGATTGGCAAAAACACCTATCGCACCATCACCGACTCGCCCGTGCCGGTGCTGTCGATACGCGAAGACTTTGACTTCCGCAAAGATCTGGAACGCATCGTGGTGCCGCTGGACAGCACTACCGAGACGCGCCAGAAGGTGCCTTTTGCAGCACGTATGGCAAAGACTTTCAACTCGACCATTCATCTGTTGGGACTCTACACCTCCGAGTCGAAAGACATACGGATACTGGTTGACGGTTATGTCGATCAGGTGGAGAAATATCTTGATAAATACGAAGTTAAGCACGTAACCGAGTTCGTTGATGCCAAAAAGAACCTGACGGTTTCGACGCTTGAGTATGCCGACAGCATAAATGCCGACCTGATAGTTATAATGACTGAACAGGAAAAAGCTCTGACTAGCTGGCTGATAGGTAATTATGCCCAGCAGATGCTACACCTGTCGAAGCACCCCATCCTCAGCATCCGCCCCGAACAGATAGGGTCGCAGTCGCGCTAGAAAAGTAAGTTATGAGAAAGGCGTTGATCGTGTTTTTAGCGGCGCTGACAGCGTCGATGGTTCTTTCTGCCCAAACCCGTAAGGGTAGGGTGGAAATAACTGGTGATGTGCAGGTCAGCGAATTGGTTAAGAAGCATATAGAGTTCAATGAGCGGATACGCACCGTGCCAGGCTACAGAATTCAGATAGCTGCACTTTCTGGTGCCAACTCGCGTGAACAGGCGTTCGATCTGAAACGTCGTTTCAAGGAGGAATATCCTGAAGTTGAGGTGTATATTGTATTCACTGAACCTAATTTCCGCATAAAGGTGGGCGATTTCACCAGCAAACTGGATGCCTACGTATTTATGCAGCGCATCAAAGAACGTTATCCGGGAACCATAGTGAAAGAGAATGTCTATCCTATCCATCTGGATTGGAGTAACATCGTCCCGGAAACCGATGCTGATGCTGATTTGTAGCAGAACATCTTCTGATGTTTTGGAAAGGTGTGTGGCTTGCGGTGTTTTTGGAAGCTGTGGATTTTTGTTTGAGAATTTGATTTGGGTTAAAAAGCAATCGTTTTTCCCCTAAAAAACAAGAAACCGATTTTTGATAATACTCCTGAAAATATTCTTGAAAAGAACTGGAATTTTGTCAGGTGTTCGGAGAAAGGTTTTTGTATGAGAAAGGGGAGTGGATAAAAACAGAACAGCCGCCCTGAAAAGGCGGCTGTTTGGTTGGAAGTTGGCTATGTTGCTGAATCAACGCCCCGATGTTCTCGTAACTATTATGTTGAATTACAAGTAGGCGATTAGGTTTTTGCTTTTAGAGCTGGATTTAAGGCGTTTGAGACCTTTTTCCTTGATTTGGCGCACGCGTTCGCGGGTGAGGCCGAATTTCATTGCTATTTCATCGAGGCTGAGTGCGTGGGGCATACCGATGCCAAAATACATACGGATGACGTCGCGTTCGATTTCGGTGAGCGACGACAGGGCGCGCTCAATTTCAAGCGAGAGGGATTCCTGCATCAGTGCCTCGTCGGTGGCTGGAGTGTCCTCGTTGGGCAGCACATCAACGAAGTTGACGTCTTCGTCTGCGACAAGCGGTGCGTCAATCGAGATGTGACGTCCGGAAATGTTGAGTATGTTTTTGATTTTATCTTCGGGAATGTCAAGCAGTTCTGCCAACTCTTCCTCCGATGGTGGACGCTCAAGTTTTTGTTCGAGTTTCGATATCTCTTTTTTCAGCTTGTTGAGTGCACCGAGTTGGTTGGAGGGCAGTCGCACGATGCGCGAGTTCTCGGCGATGGCTTGAAGTATTGACTGGCGAATCCACCATACGGCATATGAGATGAATTTGAATCCGCGCGTTTCGTCGAAGCGTTTGGCGGCTTTGATAAGTCCCACGTTGCCTTCATTGATAAGGTCGGGCAGGCTAAGTCCTTGGTTCTGATATTGCTTTGCCACGGATACGACGAAACGGAGGTTTGCCTTGGTGAGGCGGTCGAGGGCGGCCTGGTCGCCAGCCTTGATGCGCTGTGCCAGTTGCACTTCCTCTTCGGGTGTCAACAATTCCTCGCTGCAAATGTCCTGCAGATATTTGTCAAGCGATTTGATGTCGCGGTTGGTGATAGAATGGGTAATTTTCAGCTGTCTCATATATGATAAAATTACTTTTTTCTTTTTTAATTGTTTGCAATAACGTATAAATTGTAAAAAAGTTTCATTTGTGCAAAAAAAAAAACTTAAAATCGTTATTTTTTTCTTATTTTTGCAGTCGTTTACGAGGACGGTGTGTGTGATGTATGCTGCGTTTTGATGGCTTGTAAATAATTGTAATCCAAATTTATCTGCGACGGTTGTGCCGTTGCGTGCGATGGAGTTGGAGGGTGTTTTGTATTGAAAATAATAAAATATAATAAGAAAAATGTTCGAAAATATCAGCAGTAAGATTGAGAAAGCGCTTCATACCCTGCGTGGCAAAGGTTCGATTACCGACATCAACATAGCCGAAACGGTGAAGGAGGTTCGCAAGGCCCTTCTGGATGCCGACGTAAGTTATCCGATTGCCAAGGAGTTTACCGACAGGGTGAAACAGGAGGCGTTGGGTCGCAATGTGATACAGTCAATTGAGCCTGGCCAGTTGATGGTGAAGATTGTCCACGAGGAGTTGACCAGGCTGATGGGCAGCGAAGCGGTGGATATCAACACCAAGGGCAACCCTGCAATTATCCTGATAGCGGGTTTGCAAGGCTCCGGTAAGACGACGTTCAGTGCCAAACTTGCCTACTATCTGAAAAACAAGAAAGGCCGCAATGTGATGATGGTTGCCGGTGACGTCTATCGTCCGGCAGCTATCAACCAGTTGCAGGTGCTTGGCGAGCAGGTGGGTGTGCCGGTTTTTGCCCAGCTGGGTGTTAGCGACCCTGTGAAGATTGCCAAGGATGCACTGCAGGAGGCCCGTTTGAAAGGCGTTCAGGTGCTGATTGTCGATACCGCCGGCCGTCTGGCCGTCGATGAGCAGATGATGGACGAGATTGCCCGCCTGAAGGAGTCGCTCAATCCGCAGGAAACGCTGTTCGTGGTCGATTCGATGACTGGCCAGGATGCTGTCAATACTGCCAAGGCTTTCAACGAACGTATCGACTACGATGGCGTTGTGCTGACCAAACTGGATGGCGATACCCGTGGCGGTGCTGCGCTGACCATCCGCTATACAGTCCAGAAACCTATCAAATTTATCGGTATCGGCGAGAAGATGGATGCCCTCGATGTGTTCCATCCCGACCGTATGGCCAACCGTATTCTTGGAATGGGCGATGTTGTATCGCTTGTGGAACGCGCCCAGGAGCAGTATGACGAGCAGGAAGCTCGCAAGATTCAGAAGCGACTGGTTCACAACGAGTATAACTACGAAGATTTCCTTTCGCAGATTGCCCAAATCAAGAAAATGGGTAATATGAAGGACCTGATGGGTATGATTCCGGGTCTGAACAAGCTGACGAAAGACATCGAGATTGGCGATGACGCTTTTGTGCCGATAGAGTCGATAATCGGCTCTATGACACCTTATGAGCGCCGCAATCCCAGTTGCCTCAACGGTAGCCGCAAACAGCGTATCGCCGCCGGCAGCGGCCGTACAATTCAAGAGGTGAACCGGCTGGTGAAGCAGTTTGAGGATACGCGCAAGATGATGAAGGCTGTCTCGACCAAAGGCGGGAAAATACCAATGCCGAGAAGGAGAAGGTAAGCTAGAACCGATGATTCCGGTAGAATAGGCAATAAACGTAATCTTTTATTTCTATAATATTAAATTCTTAATTTTCAATTATATGTTTCAATTACTTGACGGAAAACAGACATCAATAGCAATCAAGGATCAAATAGCCAACGAGGTTCGCGCTTTTACAGCCAAAGGTATGCGTCCGCCTCATTTGGCAGCCATCCTTGTAGGCGACGACGGCGCCAGCCAGACTTACGTTGCCAACAAGGAGAAATCTTCGCACGAAGTGGGTTTTACCTCGTCGGTGTATCGCTATTCGGCAAACACATCGGAAGAGGAGTTGCTGAAAGCCATAGAGTTTCTCAATAATGATGACGACATTGACGGCTTTATTGTCCAGTTGCCTCTGCCTAAACAGATAGACGAACAGAAGGTCATCGACGCCATATCGCCCAATAAGGATGTTGACGGTTTCACTCCTATCAATATCGGCCGAATGGTGTTGGGCGAGGATGCTTTCCTGCCTGCTACTCCGATGGGTGTATGCTCGATATTGGAGCACTACAATATAGAGACCGAGGGCAAACATTGTGTCGTTTTGGGTCGCAGCAACATTGTCGGCACTCCTGTCGCCAACCTGCTGTCGCGCAACAAAAAGGGTGCCAACTGTACGGTGACTCTCTGCCATAGCAGGACGAAGAATCTGCCCGATATTACCCGACAAGCCGATATTCTGATTGTGGCTATCGGCAAGCCTGAGTTTGTCACTGCCGATATGGTCAAGGATGGCGCTGTGCTGGTCGATGTGGGAATCCACCGTATTCCCGATGCGACGAAGAAGAGCGGATACCGCATTATCGGTGACGTGAAGCACAGCGAGGTTGACGCAAAATGCAGCTGGGTGACACCCGTCCCCGGCGGTGTCGGACCTTTGACAATCGTTTCGCTGCTGCAAAACACTATGAAGGCCTATAAAAAGAGATTTGGTATCAAATAAGAATCGAAAAAATAAGGTATTGTTTGTCCTGTAATGTTTTAATGTGATGAAAACCATAGTTGTAGTGCCTTGTTACAATGAGTCGAAACGATTGCGGCAGGATGATTTTTTCCGCTATGTGGAGCAGAACGAGGATGTCGCATTCCTTTTTGCCAACGACGGCAGCCGCGACAATACCCTTGAAGTTTTGCAGCAGCTATGCTTGCGCAACGAACGTCTGCTCTTGTACGACATTCAGCCCAATGGCGGCAAGGCAGAGGCTGTCCGGAAGGGAATGCTCTATGCTGCCGAGCATTACGCACCACAGTATATTGCCTTTTGGGATGCCGACTTGGCGACACCGTTGGACGAGATAGCACCGATGGTGCAATGGGCCGACAAAGGCTACGATGCTGTTATGGGATTGCGATTGATGCGATTGGGTGCCAAAGTACGTAGAAAGACAATGCGGCACTATCTGGGTCGTTGCTTTGCCACAGTGGCGTCGATGATGCTGAAACTGCCGGTTTATGACACCCAGTGCGGAGCCAAACTTTTCCGTGCAGAAATTGTAAGTGCTCTCTTCAACGAGGCTTTTATTACACGATGGCTTTTTGATGTTGAAATTCTTGCTCGATACAACCAGCATTATGGCAATAGGCGTGCTGTGGAGAAAATATATGAATACCCGCTTTTCCAATGGCAGGATATTGATGGCTCACAATTGAAAAGCCGTGATTTTATCAAAGCCCCCGTGGAATTGCTGAAAATACGTAGAAAGTATAAATAACTTTGACCTTAACTTTAACTTTGACCGATGAAAAGGCTTTTTACTGAAAATAGAAACAACATCTGGTTTTGGCTATTTATTGGGCTTGCGACAGTTCTGTTTTTCGCAATGCCACTAATGAGCCGCAGTGCTGGTAACAGCGGTGACGAGGACAAATTCCAAATTCCTCAGGGCCGTTTTGTGATGGATTATTTCCGCTCGGACGGAGCCGACACCACCTGCCTGCAGGATGTCGTTACCCTCAACGGCAAGGAACAGGGTTGGAACCTGAAATATTACGGATGTTCGTTTGATGTTGTCACCGAATGGATTAATGAAACATTCGGTATTGATGACATAGCACGTACACGCCATATCTGCAATGCTTTTCTAGGTTGGCTTATCGTGCTTTTCGGTGGACTGATTGCTTATCGTATGGGAGGCTGGCGTGCCGGTGTGTTCGCGATGTTGCTTCTGTTTTTCTCGCCACGCTTGCTGGGCCATTCGTTCAACAATCCAAAGGATATTCCACTTGCTGCCGGCATCATTATGTCGATCTACTATATGATGATGTTCTTCAAGCAAGTGACTCCGCAAATAGTTGAAAATACGACTGGCAAAGGTAAAAAGTCAGCCGCCAGTGTCGTTTTCCCCAATCAAGCTTTTTCCGACAAGGTGACCAAAGGGCTTGCCATTGCGCTTTTTGTCCTGGTTTCGCCGCTGCTTATCGCTACTGCCGGCATAGGATTCACGATACTCATTGTTGCCATTTTTGTTACGGTTCTGCTCATTAAGAACACTCCGCATTTCAATCCGTTGACACTGTTTATGTTGGCTCTTTCGTTAGCATTGGCTGTCAGTAATCGTATCGGCGGTCTTATCGCGGTTGGCTATATGGGACTGTGGGGACTTTTGTGGTTGATTCGTTACGGCAAGTCTGTTGGTGGTGCTACTGCCGCAAAGGCTATTGCCGGTGCGCTGCTGGTATGTTCCGTAGGTTTTTTCTGTGGCTTGGCTCTATGGCCTTATGCACTTCAGGATCCTATCCACAATAGCATTGAGAGTTTCAGACTGATGTCGCAGTTTGATGTCCAGCTGCGCCAGCTTTTTGAGGGTACGATGGTGATGTCAAGCAATTTGCCGTGGTACTATACACCTAAGTTTATGCTGATGACCATTCCTGTGGCTGTTATGATAGGGTGGCTGGTCTATCCATTCTTTGGAGCCTTCAAACGTGAGCGTCGCATCGACAGCATAATGATTTATTTTTGCTTCCTATTCCCTGTTTTTTGGATTGTCTATACTGGTGCCAACGTCTATGGCGGCTGGCGTCACTCGCTATTCACCTATCCTCCGATGGCCATTGCCGCAGGATTGGGATTTGACGCACTTGCCGAATGGGCTCGTCGCAAATCGGGCAAATGTATTGTTGGAATCGTCTGTTCGCTAATTCCGGTATGCCTCATAATTCCGCCGGCAATTCACACGGTGCGCAACCACCCATACGAGTATGTTTATTTCAACGAACTGACGGGCGGTGTTAAAAAGGCCTTCGGCCAATATGAGCTCGATTACTACTACCATTCGATGCGCGAGGCGACGGAATGGGTCGTTGCAAATGCAGAACCAAAGTCAGACGGAACCAAGACCCTTATTGGATCGTGGCACATTGAATCGACAAAATATTTCCTGCGCAATGATACGGCGTCTTTTGACACCCGCTTTGCACGTTGGTCGCAGCGCTACGAATATGACTGGGATTATCTTGTTATTCCCATTACTGGCATATCGGGTGAATATCTGACGAGCTGTGCTTTCCCTCCCAAAGATTGCGTGCATACGGTTGATGTGGATGGCGTTCCGATTGCTTTGGTACTCAAACGACAAACCAAAGACGATCTGTTTGCTGTCCAACTTCTCAAAGACGGCAACGTTGATAGCGCAATCGTGCTGTTCAATAATGCCTTGCAGGTTTTGCCTGACAACGTAACAGCTCTTTCGAATTTGGCAAATATATCTCTACAACGTGGACAATATGATGATTGTATCGGATATTGCAACCGCCTGTTAGAAGCAGACCCGTCGAATCCGCAAGCCCAGCAAATACTTGTCTATGCCTACCTGAACAGCGGTAAACAGCAAGAGGCGGCAGCATTGCTTGACAAGCTGAAAGCTGATGGCGCATCACCGTTTGCATTCACTATCACCGCTCAGTTGTATGCCCAGCAGGGTAATATCAATGCTGCGGTGAATGAAATCAACGCGATGCTTGACCGTGGCCTTATGGACCAGGATGCCCTGAACCTATACGTCCAACTGCGAATGGCGCAGGGCAGTGACCAGAATGCGGCTGTCTATGGCTTCTATTCAGCATACGCCAACGGACTTGAGAAAAACGGTGACAAGAAAGGTGCCGAGCAACTACGCAAACAAATGAACGGCGGAAGATGAAAAGGATATGGATATCGATAGTGCGCCTTTTCGGCTGGAAATTCGACCTGCCGCCCGCCGACGACTGGCAGCGGCTGCACCACTGTGTGCTTATCGAGGCGCCGCATACCAGCATATACGATTTCCTGCTGGGTGCCGCCTGTGTGTGGCGGTTGGGACTTAACGGCAGGTTCTTCATCAAGAAGGAGTTTTTTGTTTTTCCGTTGCGTCATTTCCTGCACTGGTGCGGTGCTCTGCCAATCGACCGCGGCAACCGTAACAACAATATGGTCGGCAACGCTGTTCAGGCACTTGCAGACAATGAAGATATAACATTTATTATCACTCCCGAAGGGACTCGCAAACTTGTAAAACGCTTCAAACGCGGTTTTTATGAGATTGCCACTCAGGCCAATGTGCCAATAGCATTAACTTACATCAATTATAAGACCCGCCATTTGGGCGTGGGACCGCTAATTGAACCCAGCAGTGATTTTGAGGCAGATATGCGCCGTATTTTGGAGGTGTACAACGATGTTTCGCCGCGTAATTCAGAGGGTTGGAACATAGACATACTTAAGAAAACATACAATCAATCAGAAAATAAATAAAATACATAATATGAATACCGTAAGACGAATTTACGTAGAAAAAAAGCCTGAATACAGCATCCGGGCAAAAGAACTTCACAGCGAACTGCAGAACTATCTAAATATAGATGTCGATAGCGTTCGCGTTTTGATACGCTACGATGTTGAAAACTTGTCTGATGCCACATATCATACGGCTTTGGCTACAGTATTCAGCGAACCGCCGGTCGATGATGTCTATGAGGAGAATTTTCCTCACAAGGAGAGTGACTTCTGCTTTTCAGTCGAATATCTGCCAGGTCAGTTTGACCAGCGCGCTGACAGCGCCGAGCAGTGCTGCTGCCTGCTCAACGACAGCGAGCATCCCATCATCAAGTCGGCAACGACCTACGTTATCACTGGCACGCTGACCGATGCGCAGAAAGAAGCTATACAGAAGCACTGCATCAACCCTGTCGATAGTCGCCTGACCGACGAGGTTAAGCCCGAAACGCTTGTCGATCACTTTGACGAGCCTGCAGATGTCATCGTCTTTGACGGTTTTAAAGATATGGGCGAAAATGATTTGAAGACTCTTTACGATGGTCTGGGATTGGCAATGACCTTTGCGGATTTCAAACATATCCAGCGCTACTTCCACGACGAGGAGAAACGCAATCCCACTATGACGGAAATACGTGTTTTGGACACCTATTGGAGTGACCATTGTCGCCATACCACTTTCGCCACCGAACTGAAGGATGTGAAATTCGATGATGGTTTCTACCGCCCACTTATAGAAGGTGCCTTCCAGCAGTATCTGGCTGACCATAAAGATCAATATGTAGGTCGCAACGACAAATTCGTATGCTTGATGGACATCGGAACACTTGCTGCCAAGCGTATCAAGAAGATGGGTCTTTTGGCTGACCAGGAACCAAGTGATGAAATCAATGCCTGCTCAATTGTCGTTCCCGTTACAATCGATGGTGTAGAGGAGGAGTGGCTTATCAACTTCAAAAACGAGACTCACAACCATCCGACTGAGATCGAACCTTTTGGTGGCGCTGCAACCTGCCTTGGTGGGTGCATACGTGATCCGCTTTCCGGACGTACCTACGTATATCAGGCAATGCGTGTCACAGGTGCTGCCGATCCAACCAAACCGCTGAATGAAACACTGCCTGGCAAACTGCCACAGCGCAAGATTGTCACCACTGCGGCACACGGATATAGCAGCTACGGTAACCAGATTGGTTTGGCCACAGGCTTGGTGAACGAAATATACCATCCTAACTATGTCGCCAAGCGTATGGAGATTGGTGCTGTTATCGCCGCAGCCCCACGTCGTGCCGTTAAACGCCTCAATTCTGATCCTGGCGATGTTATCATCCTGCTGGGTGGTCGTACGGGCCGCGACGGTATCGGAGGTGCAACAGGTGCTTCTAAGAGCCATACAACAAAGTCCTTGACTACCTGTGGCGCTGAAGTACAAAAGGGTAATGCTCCTACCGAGCGCAAAATACAGCGTCTGTTCCGCCGTGAAGAGGTCTCGTCGCTTATCAAGAAATGCAATGACTTTGGCGCTGGCGGCGTGAGTGTTGCCATTGGTGAGCTGGCCGACGGTCTGCATATTAATCTGGACAACGTCCCCAAGAAATATGCTGGTCTCGACGGCACCGAGCTTGCCATAAGCGAAAGTCAGGAGCGTATGGCAGTGGTTGTCGATCCTAAGGATGTTGAGCAGATGCTTCGTTATGCCGACGAGGAAAACCTCGAGGCCACCGTTGTTGCCATTGTTACCAAGGAGCCTCGTATGGTCATCGACTGGCGCGGTAAGGAGATTGTCAACCTCAGCCGTCGCTTTATTGATACCAATGGTGCACATCAGGAAACAACAGTCAGCGTAAGTATGCCCGCAGAACCTGTCAGAACTGTTGAACCCGCTAATATCAATATTAAAGAATTATGGTTGAATACTCTTGCCGACCTCAATGTCTGTTCGCAGAAGGGACTGGTTGAGATGTTCGACAGCTCGATTGGTGCCGGTAGCGTGGTGATGCCATACGGTGGCAAGTATCAGCTGACACCAACGCAAAGCATGATTGGCAAACTCCCGCTGCTCGACGGTAAGTGTGATACCGTTACCATAATGTCCTACGGTATGGATCCGTACCAGACCAGTTGGAGCCCCTTCCACGGTTCGGCTTATGCTGTCCTTGGCAGTGTGGCTAAGATTGCCGCTGCCGGTGGCGATGTCAGCCGTGTGCGCCTCACCTTCCAGGAGTATTTCAAGAAGCTGGGTAACGACCCCTACCGCTGGGGCGAACCTTTTGCAGCCCTCCTGGGTGCATATAATGCCCAAATGGGTCTCAAACTGCCGGCTATCGGTGGCAAGGACTCAATGAGCGGTACATTCAATAATATTGACGTTCCTCCGACATTCTGCAGCTTTGCGGTGGGTATCAGTGATTTGCAACACGTCGTAACACCTGAATTAAAAAAGGCTGGCAACAAACTCGTGTTGCTCGACATAAAAGAAAAAGAGTTTGGAATGCCCGATTACGAAGATGCATTAAGTCAATACGCTGCATTGTTTAAAGCCATAGAATCTGGCTTGGTGAAGAGTGCTTATGCTCTTGGCTTTGGCGGCATCATCGAGGCTGTCAGCAAAATGGCTTTCGGCAATGGCTTAGGTGCACATATCAACGACGATGTAACCGTCGAGGAACTGACCAGCAAGAACTACGGTGCCATTCTTATTGAGGTTGACAGTATTGCCAATCTGCCCTTCCACTATCGTGAAATAGGCGCGGTGTTGCAGGAAAACTCCGGATTTGAGTATAAGGGTGTCAAGATATCCAATGATGATGCTCTCGCCGCCTGGCAGAAGCCTCTGGAAGGTGTTTTCCCCACCAAAACCAACATTCGCACTCAACCCATAAAACCCGTTGAACCCAAAGACTTCACCAATGTCTATCAGAGCAAGTGCAAAGTTGCCAAACCTCACGTCTTCATCCCGGCCTTCCCAGGCACTAACTGTGAGTATGACAGCGCTCGCGCCTTCAACCGTGCTGGTGCCGAGAGTGAGATTATCGTTTTCCGCAACCAGGATGGTCAGCAGATCCGTGAAAGCGTGGATGCTTACGTTGATGCCATCAAGCGCAGTCAGATTATAATGCTCCCCGGCGGCTTCAGCGCTGGTGACGAGCCCGAAGGCTCCGCCAAATTTATAACCAGTGTCTTCCGTAACCCGAAGCTTGCAGACGCTGTGATGGAACTCCTCAACAACCGCGATGGTCTGATGCTGGGCATCTGCAATGGTTTCCAGGCTTTGGTGAAACTCGGCCTTGTGCCCTACGGCGAAATCCGTCCGCAGGCAGCCGATGCACCTACACTTA
>JAGDCN010000098.1 GCA_017958525.1 Bacteroidales bacterium | reverse complement strand
CGGCACCTATCCAGTGGCGGCAGGACAAAAAGCCACGCTGCCTTTCAATGGAGGCTTGGGCTCCACAGGGGAAAACGCAAAAATATACAACGTCAGATACGGACTTTTTGGCGACAGCGTGCAATTCATCGTCGACGGCATCGACACGCTGACCTTCTATACCAGCGACACCCTCGGTGCCGACTCGCCCTACAACTTCAAGTCGCCGCGCTCCACCTACGACGAGCTGCCGGGACCCGCGAGCGGTATGAGCTGGGCTGCGCTTACTTTCAAGCTTGACGACGCGATGCTGACATCAGCAAAATAGCAACCTACAATTACCTATCTGGCGGAGTGCCAGATCCATACGCAGACCGTTCGCCAGTCGAAGGTCTGCTTTTGCTATTTAACTCAATAGTATCGGGAGCGACAGCCGTACTGTTTCCAGTGGCCTCATCGGACAATTCAACGCCATCTGTCTCATTTTCAGTCACCATCTCCCCAAGGATACCACATCCAATATACTCGCTCAGCGAAGCGCGGCCGGCCTTGTCCTGCACAAAGCCCCAAAGGTGGATCTCCTTGCCAACATAGGCGGGCAGGAATCTCATTTCCAAACTTTTGGCGCCGCGTCGCGCAGGCTGCGACAACGCAAAACTGTTCAAATCGGGGCAATAGGCGGCCAGATACACCTTGTCTTCCGAACTGGCCACGCGATGCAGTGGATTTTTCTCAAAATCAACCACCAACGTCTGCTCATCGACCACGCTGACTGTGCCGAAAGCCACAGGTGCCACAGGGCCGTCGCTAATGACAAGTTCGGAAAAATCAACATTCAACACACCATCGACAAGTGAGAAACAGCGTTTGTTGATACGCATAAAGTAGTTGCATTCAGTCATTTGCATATCAATACTCGGCAAACGCAAGCCCTCATGCAACACTTCCTTGGCTCTACCGGCAAAGGCCACCGTCTGCCCGAACAGGTTGCGCTGTTCAAGCTGCATTGGCGTCTTCGCGTCGTGGAACTCGCCCGGCAGCGTGCGGACACACTGCTTGCCACGCCATTGATAGCCGACCACATTGCCCAGCCTGCCACTGAACGACCCGGAAATACCAGAATTAATTTTCCCCATAACAACAAGTTTTATTTATTATTAAATCTCTAACACCCAACCCAATAAGCACCCCAAATCGCATTTCTCTCCACCCACTTATCCAATCCAATAAGCACCCAAAACCGCACTTCTCCCCCTACCCTCTCCGGTTATTTTTCCTATCATAACGTTATAAAAGATTTATTATTGTTTACTAAAGAAAAATTTAATAAGAGTTATATAAAATTTATAGTAGAACTTGATAAGAATATTGTATATGGAAATCAGGTAATTGTGGAGGTGGGGAAACGGATGGTTTCGGGTGTTGATAAACCTTTTAACAAAAAGTGACGCAAGGGGGCTGCAAGCCGAAAAAAAATGCGTAACTTTGTATTTGTAAATCACCGCTGTAGGCTTGCCTAAGTGGGTGATATATATCATATTGCAACAGTAATAATGAATACTGACCGTTTTAAAAACTATCAAGACGACGTAAAACAGCTTGTGCTTGGTTTCGAGGCGATGCAGCGACGCGGCGACAGCCGGTACTATGACGTTGAGGAGATTGAGACTATCATCGACTTTTACCTTGAGACCGCTGACGGCGAAGGACTTGAGAAGTCGGTTCGATATGGCGAGAAGCTGTTTCCCTCGTCGAACGAGATACGTCTGCGGCGCGTGCACCTGCTCTGTTTCAAGGAGCGCTACAAAGAGGCCTACAACCTGCTGAAGCAGCTGGAGCGCATCGAACCCGAGGACACTGACATTCTCTATGCCCTGGGTGTTGTCTATAGTGCTCTGGACCAGCCTCGCAAGGCTATTCAATACTACCACAAGGCTGCCGCCGACGGATATGAATTGGGTATGATATACGGCAACATTGCCGACGAGTATGTGAAAATGGACCAGCGCGAAGAGGCGCGCAACTACTATCGCCGCGCCCTGCGCGTCAATCCCGACGACGAGCATTCGCTGTACGAACTGGCCAACTGTTATGAATATGACGGCCTGACAGATAAATGGATACATTACTACAGCCGCTTTGTGCAGGAGTACCCATACTCGAAAGTTGCGTGGTATTGTCTGGGCGAGGGCTATATGACGGAGTCGCTGTATGAAAAAGCCATCGACGCCTACCAATATGCCATCGCCATCGATGCCGATTTCTATTACGCCTATATGCAGATGGCGGCCTGCTACCACGTGCTGGGCGATATGAACAAGGCGGTGGCGACACTCCACGACGCGTCGGAACACACTCAGGACAAAGCATTTGTGTTTTTCCGCTTAGGAGAGATTTTCCGCTTTCAGAACAATCCCGTCACGGCCAACGCCTACTACCACAAAGCACTGAAAGAGGACCCCTACTATGCCGAGGCTTGGCAAGCAATGTCGATGTGCTACGCCTCGATGCGCGACTATCCGGCGGCCATCGACGCTGCGAAACGGGCTGTGAAGACAGACCCCGAATCGGCTATGTATCTCACCACACTGGCGCTAATCTACTCCGACAGTGGCGAATACGACAAGGCCGAACGCATTTTCGAGAGCGCAAAAGAATATTACTCCGATTTCGAACACGGTTGGCTCGCCTATGCCGACTATTACATTATGCGTCAGTTCTTTGACGAGGCCATCGAAGTCCTCAACACCGGTTTGCCGGACTGCGAAATGGTGCTGGAATTCAACAAGCGACTGGCTTACTGCTACTACGCCACCGGCCGCCGCAATATGCTTTACAACGCTGTGCGCGCCTGCCTGATGGAGGGCGACGCGGGCGTGCGCGACTTGTTGGATTACATTCCCGAACTGGCTAACGACCTTGAAGTTATGAACATTATCCATTCTCACCAAAACGACAACAAACAATGAAAATAAGAAACATCGCCTTTCTGTTTTTCCTTGTCCTGACGCTCAGCGTCAAGGCTCAAGACAGCATCGTCGCCGCCTTTGAGCGCGAATCGGCCGAATTCATTGCACAGGATATGAGCGACAGCGAGATGGTCGCACTTGATCTTGCAAACACTCCGCAACTGGGTCATAACGCTATGACTGTCAACGACGACGGCATTTCGGAAGCCGACACTCACTATCACGGCTGGGTGGCCAAGGTGGTGCATTGGTACGGACAGAACGTCACTTACACCGCCGTCGGTGCACTGATGACCGTCGAAAGTTCGTTCATTCCCTTCCCTTCCGAAATAGTGATACCGCCGGCTGTGATGGTCGCTGCCGACCCTGCCACGCCCAACGATATGAAAATATGGCTGATAGTCGTTATCGGCACCTTGGGAGCATTGCTTGGCGCATACATCAACTACTTTCTGTCGCGCTGGCTGGGACGTCCGATTATCTATAAATTTGTCGATAGCAAACTGGGGCACACCCTGCGCCTGTCGGGCGAAAAGATGGAGCGCGCCGAGCAGTACTTCAACGACCACGGTGTGGTCAGCACGCTGGTGGGTCGCCTCATCCCCGTCATCCGACAACTGATTTCCATTCCTGCGGGACTATCGAAGATGAACGTCGGCGTTTTCACCTTCTACACTTTCCTCGGAGCGGCAATATGGAACTGTGTGCTGGCCCTGCTGGGCTATCTGGCTGTAAAAGCGGGCGGTATGGCATTCATATACAAATACAGCGGCCTGCTTTCCAAAATAATCATCGTTCTTTTCGCAGTTGCCGTTGTCTTCCTGATTGTCAGGGCAATAGTGCGCAAAAACAAAAAACAGGCACAGCAATGAGCGACGATGGCAAAAAGGAAGAGGGTTTCGACTTCAAGCGCCTTCTGTTGCGCAAGGACCGTCCGTTGCCGAAAGCAGGATGCAGCTGGGCGTTCTATATCGCACTGGCGGCAATGATTGTCTATCTCGTTATAATGTTTGTCAAATTCAAAAGCCAGAACTAATGGATATCAGCAACATACGTCAATTGTTCCCAATACTCGACCAGAAGGTTTACGGCAAACCGCTCGTCTATTTCGACAACGCCGCGACGACACAGAAGCCGCAAAGTGTCATTGACACCCTCTGTCGATACTATACCACTTTGAACAGCAACATCCACCGCGGAGCGCACTATTTGGCAGCGCAGGCCACCGACGAATACGAGCAGACACGACGCAAAGTGCAAGCCTTCATCAATGCCCGCCACAGTCGGGAGATTGTCTTTACACGCGGCACAACAGAAAGTATCAACTTGGTTGCCAGTTCGTTCGCGGAACAGTTTATAGGCAATGGCGATGAAGTGATAGTGTCGGCAATGGAACACCACAGCAACATCGTCCCTTGGCAGTTAGTATGCGAACGCAAAGGTGCACGTTTGCGCGTCATACCATTCAGCGACGAAGGCATATTAGACATTAAGGCCCTGGAGGGTCTTTTCAACGAACATACTCGTATTGTGGCTGTTAACCACGTCAGCAACACGCTTGGCACGGTCAATCCGATTGCTGAGATAATCGAAATGGCCCACAGCCACAACGTCCCTGTCCTTATCGACGGAGCACAGGCCATATCGCATCGCAAAGTCGATGTGCAAAAACTGGGGTGCGACTTCTACTGTTTTTCGGGTCACAAGATGTATGGTCCTATGGGCGTGGGCGTTATGTATGGGCGCGAGGAACTGCTGGAGCAGATGCCACCATATCAGGGGGGCGGCGAAATGATAAAGGACGTCACCTTTGAACGAACGACTTACAACGAACTGCCGTTCAAGTTTGAGGCAGGCACACCCGCCGTCGGCGATGTGTTGGGACTCAGTGCCGCCATCGATTTCATCAACAGCATTGGTATAGAAAACATTGCCGCTTATGAAGAGGAACTGACCGAATACGCAACAAGTCAACTACTTAAAATAGAAGGTCTTCGCATTTTCGGAACAGCCCCTGAAAAGACTTCCGTCATTTCGTTCCTCATCGGCAACGCACACCCCTACGACACCGGCACATTACTCGACAAACTGGGCATTGCCGTCCGCACCGGCCACCATTGCACGCAGCCCATTATGGACCGCTACGGCATTCCCGGAACCGTCCGCGCATCGTTTGCAGTGTATAACACCCGCGAAGAAATCGACACACTCATCGCCGCAATAAACCGCATCGCTCCTATGCTTCTATAACATAACACACTGATGCTGAAAACTCTACATATAGAAAACTACGCACTGATACGCCAAAGCGAGATTACGTTCAACAGCGGTTTTGTCGCCATCACCGGCGAGACCGGTGCCGGCAAATCGATAATGCTGGGTGCTCTGGCTCTGCTGCTGGGACAGCGCGCCGACACAAAAGTGCTTTACGACACCGACCGGAAATGCATCGTTGAGGCTCACTTCGACACGACAGTCCTGAATCTCAAACCTTTATTCGAAGAAAACGATGTTGATTTCAACGACGACAAAATCGTTTTAGTGCGTCGCGAAATACTGCCTAACGGCAAATCGCGCGCCTTCGTCAACGACACACCAGTATCGGTGGCTTTCCTGCGCCAACTGGGCAACACACTGATAGACATCCACTCACAGCACGCCACACTGCTTCTGGGCGACAGTTCGTTCCAAACCTCACTGCTTGACAGCATCGCAGCAGACAAGTCGCAGTTGGACGACTATCGCGCAAGCCACCGCGAATACACCACACTTAAACGCCACCTTGAAGAGCTGACCTCCATTGAGCAACAGAACCGCAAAGACTACGATTACAACAAGTTTCTATTCGACGAGCTCTGTCAGGCCGCGCTTTCAGACGGTCAGCAGGAAGAATTGGAAGAGGAAGCATCGCTGCTGGCCAATGCCGAAAACATCAAACAGGCTTTGGCGGAAACCGTGGAACTGTGCGACGGCGAAAATGACTCGGCGCTGCAACGATTGAACAGTTCCAAATCGCTGATTGGCAAAGTTGCCGGCTGCCACAAAGAATTGTCACAACTGCACGAGCGACTGGAATCGTCCATAATAGAACTTCGCGACATTGTCAGTTCGCTGGAGTCGATGAACGATGAAATAACCTATTCGCCCGAACGGCAGGAGCAAGTCGATGAACAGCTTGACACGATTTATCGTCTGCAGAAGAAGCACGGAGTCAGCACCATAGCCGAACTGCTCACGATACAGCAAGACCTGGAATCGCGCCTGAATGACGCCGACAACATCGACGACAAGATAAAAGAGGCTATGGAAGCCGTCGATAAGGCATTCAAAAAAATGCAGCAAAAAGCTGATATTCTGACACAATGCCGTTGTAAGGCCGCAAGCGACCTCGAATTGCAAATCACCCCCTTGCTAGCCGACCTCGGTTTGGCCAACGCAACACTTCGTGCCGAGGTTTCCAGCCTGCCCGACTATGGCCCGCTGGGAAACAACAATATACGTCTGCTTTTCAACGCCAACAAAGGCGGCGAATTGCGCGAACTGTCCAAAGTGGCATCGGGTGGCGAAATGTCACGTCTGATGTTGGCAATCAAAGCCTTGACCACACGCAGCCGTCTGCTACCGACAATTATATTTGACGAAATCGACTCTGGTATTTCGGGCGACATATCGGTCAAGGTGGGTCGCATTATGCAGCGTATGGCCGAAGGGATGCAAGTCATTGCCATCACACACCTGCCCCAAATCGCCGCTCGCGCCAGCCAGCATTTCAAAGTCTATAAGGATAATGACGGCGAAAAAACAGCATCGAACATCAAACAACTATCTGACAACGAGCGTCGTTACGAGATTGCAGTGATGCTCTCCTCCGAACCGCCGTCAGATGCTGCACTGCAGACCGCCGACGAATTGATGAGCGAACGAAAGGATGTCTGAGCTATGCGGAAATTCCTCATTTTCACAATAATTGCAATACTCTGCCAGAGTTTGCAAGCACAAATACTGCCATCAGAGACTTTCCACAGCAACGGATTCCAGATTGGCAGCAAAGACTATACAACAATGCCCATCCGTCTGCCGCTTCTGATGGCGGGCAGCTTTGCAGAAATCAGGCCCAACCACTTCCATAGTGGACTGGATATCAAGACCGACGGCAAAGAAGGCGAACACGTCTATGCCCCGCAAGATGGGTATGTGTCACGAATTAACATATCGGCCTGGGGCGGCGGCAAAGTGCTCTATATCACCCATCCCGACGGCTACCGCACTGTTTATATGCACCTCAGCGAGTTCTGTGGCGAGATAGGAAAGTTCGTCCGCAACTATCAATATGCCAACCACGTTTATGCTTTCGACATTGAGCTGCCGAAAGACTCTATCCGCGTCAGGAAAGGGCAACTGGTGGCTTTGACTGGCAACACCGGAGGTTCGTCGGGGCCGCATCTGCACTATGAAATACGACTGGCTGAAAACGACCAGACAATCAACCCATTGCTGTTCGGATTGCCTTATAACGACAACATAGCACCCACGATTGCCGGCATAAAAATCTATCCTGCCGACGACAGGACAGCCATTGGTGGCAAAAGGGAGACTCTCACCATTCTGCCCAAGCAACTGCCGATGTACGACACAATCACCGTCAGCGGACGTTTCTACACTGGCATTTACACATACGACCAACACGAACCCAACTCGCGCAACAAAAACGGGATCCACCGCATTGAGCTCTACTTAGACGACACGCTTTTCTACGCATATTCCGTCCCCACTTTCCTTTTTGAGGAGACACGAGCCATCAACGCCATAATTGACTATCCGCACTATCAGCGTACACGCGAATACTACATCATCACACGTCACCTGCGTGGCGACCGCAACAACTTCAGCATCGCATACTGCGACAACGGCTTCCTGAAGTTTAACGACAACAAAGTGCACCGGCTACGCTACCGTGTCAGCGACCACAAAGGCAACTACTCGCAGCAGACCCTCTATCTTCGCGCAAAAGAAAACCAAGGATTAGAACCCACAAACATCAATTCGTCGAAAAAAATCCTTGCCAGCGGTGAACCAATAACTTACTTCAAACGTTTCAGGCTTGACCGTGAAGGCTTCTCGGCCGACATACCTCCTTATACGGTCTATGACAACGACCACCTCGCATACAGCCGTCAGAATGACCCGGCCTCGCTCAGCGACAGACACCGTATTATTCTTATTGACAACCCATTACCACCACACCAAAGTTTCGAAGTCACGCTCGACAAACCACACGGCATCGACGAAAGCCTTGTCTCAAAACTCACCATTGTCTGTATCAACGGCAACAATGTCAGTGCTTTGCCCACCACCATCAAGAACGGCAGACTAAGCGCCCCGACACGCTCATTCGGTGACTTTGCCATACGTATTGATACCGTGGCGCCAACTGTGAAACCGACCAATTTCGGCAACGGGAAACCATTCCGCACATCGCGCATCACCGTCAAGATAGCCGACAACCTCAGCGGAATAGTGAGCTACAGCTGTTTTATCAACGGCGAATGGCAACTGGCAGAACACGACGGTAAAACCGCTACTCTGAATGTCGATGCTCGCTATCTGAACAAGGGACAGAACCGCGTAACCTTCCGGCTTGCCGACGCTGCAGGCAACACAACAGAAAAAACTTGGAAAATAGTCAAATAATGCGCATATACCTAATCGGATACAGCTACAGCGGCAAAACCACTCTTGGACGCGAACTAGCCAAGCGTCTGAGATACAAATTCTTTGATACCGACAAGGCCATTGAACTCAAATACCGCACCACAGTGCCTGTTTTCTTCAACCGCTATGGCGAAAAAGCGTTCCGTATTATCGAGAGGCAAATACTGCAATCTACTGCCGAAATGGACAACATTGTCGTTTCGACAGGCGGCGGCACTTCCTGCAACGATGAAAACATCCGGTTCATCACTTCTAACGGTACCGCCATCTATCTGAAAATGAATCCGGAAGACATTCTGCAACGTGCTGCAATATCACACAAACAGCGACCTTTGCTTGAAGGTAAAACAACGGAAGAAGCTCGCGAATTTATAAAACAGCAACTCACCGAAAGGACGCAATACTACACGCAGGCCCATCTAACCGTTGAAGCCGTCAGCGTAACAGCCGAACAATTAATGCAGACCCTTGGTCTAAGCGCTCAACAAAAGGACTGAAAGCCAACACCTATCAAATTTCCCTAACAGGAAATTTGAAATATGTGTCAGGGTGAGGTTCGTTGCGAAGTGTGAAATGCCACCACTCAGTCTCAAGAGGTTTGAAGCCGTGTCGCAACATTGCAGAACGCAAAATCATACGGTTATGGAACTGCACTTCACTGATGGTATCATTCTTGCGATAACGACCTGTCACCGGGTTGCCACCGCAATCGGGATGGCTTTCCGAGCCAAACCAGTCGAATGTGCCTCCCATATCAACCTCCCTCTCCGTATTCATATCAAACAGCGTCAAATCGACCGTTGATCCGCGCGAATGACCACTCTTAGAGGCTATATAGCCAAGCTCGAACAACCTGCGACGATCAACATTCGGGTAAAAATAGCGACGCATCAACGTGTCGCTATGGTCGCGATTCCATCTGACAAAATGATCCACAGCCATCTGCGGACGGTAGGCATCGAATATTTTCAGACGGTAACCTTGAGCCTTAAGGTCGTCGCTCACAGCACGTAAACTGTCGGCTGCACAACGAGTCATCAATGCTGTCGGCTGCAGATATCCGTCAATACGGCTACCCACGAAGTTGTATGTTCCAAAATAACGGATTTCCAAAATGACATCAGGAGCGACATCCGTAAGATTAACAAATCCACCAATGCCGGTCGTATCATATACAACATCCTCTAAAACATTGTTTCCGGCCGACGTTTGCTGCATCGGGGCAGATGCTGTTTCTGGTTTGTTTTCACGGCAAGCAGCCAGCAAAAAACACAACATCACAGAGGCGATAAAAAACTTTTTCATATAATCTGAGCAGAATGGTTTTTAGTATCAACTTTACCTATGGCATCAACAATAATACCCTGTTCATCAATCACGTATGTTGTCCGCAACGTACCCATCGTCACCTTGCCATACATTTTCTTCTCGCCCCAAGCCTCGTATGCCTTGAGGATGGTCAAATCCGTATCGGCAATCAGATGGAAAGGCAGATTGTATTTAGCAATGAAACGCTGGTGCGAGGCGGCGCTGTCGCGACTGACACCCAGCACATTATATCCTAAAGCGAGGAATCGCTCGTAGTTGTCCCTCAGATCGCACGCCTCAGCAGTACATCCCGGCGTGCTGTCCTTCGGGTAAAAATAGAGCACAAGTTTCTTACCAGCGAAATCGGATAATTTAACCATATTTCCATTTTCATCAACACCCTCAAAATAAGGGGCTTTAGTTCCTTTTTCTAACATTATCGTCGTTTTTTTACGCTGCAAAGATACTAATTTGCTCAGACTTGTATTCTGAAAGTGAAAATAAAAAGCAATTAAATGCCTGTAGCATTTTTTAGACACTCTCTTTTTTCGTATCTTTGCAAATCACAAAGAAAGATAAAAATGAAAGAGATATCACTAAATAGCTTGATATTATTATCGTTATTTATAATCTCAGGATGTACAAAAGTGGCTCCGCCCGAACCTTTTGGAGCCTGTCCGACACCACAGCAGGTGGCGTGGCAGCGTATGGAGATGAATATGTTCTGTCACTTCGGTCCAAACACCTTCAGTGGAGCCGAGTGGGGTGACGGCAGCGAGCCTGAAGACCTGTTCAATCCAACATCATTGAATTGCCACCAATGGGCTGATATAGCACATCGGGTTGGTATGGGCGGAATCATTATCACTGCAAAGCATCACGATGGTTTCTGCCTGTGGCCCAGCGCAGTAAGCGACCACACTGTGGCACAAAGCAACTGGCAGGGCGGCAAGGGTGATGTGCTGCGTGAACTGAGCGACGCCTGCAGCGACGAGGGAATCGCTATGGGGGTCTATATCTCGCCGTGGGACCGCAACGCGCCGACCTACGGCACGCCGCAATACAATGAGACCTTCTGCAGAACTTTGGAAGAGGTGCTGACACAATACGGAACAAAGTGGAAGGACGGGAAACCACGGATTTTCGAGCAGTGGTTTGACGGTGCCAATGGAGAGGGACCTAACGGGAAACGGCAGAATTATGACTGGCCACTTTTCAATGCGACAGTGACCCGACTACAACCCAACGCAGTAATTTTCAGCGATGTGGGTCCTGGCTGCCGCTGGGTTGGCAACGAAAGCGGTGAGGCCGGCGAGACTTGCTATTCAACATTGAACATTGGGGGTTTCTCGCCTGGAGCCGGTTCGCCCTGCACCGACACGTTGAATAGAGGCAATCGTGGCGGAACACACTGGGTACCAGCCGAAACCGATGTCAGCATCCGCCCCGGTTGGTTCTGGCACGAAAATGAGCATCCGAAAAGTCTCAACGACTTGATGCGCATCTACTACAATAGTGTAGGTCGCAACTCGCTGCTGCTGTTGAATGTACCCCCCGACCGCAGGGGACTTATTGCAAGCGAAGACTCCATCAGACTAATGGAGTTCCGCGCTACGCTGGACAGCATTTTCAGCACGGATTTGGCACAAAAGGCCAGAATCGAAGCCAACAAGACCAGAGGCGGCAAACGTTGCAAAGCATTCAGTCCCAGCAATCTTTTGAACGATGACTACGACAGCTACTGGGCTGTCGAGGATGGTGAAAGCACCGCAGTAATACTCCTCGAATTCAACGAGCCGGTGACTTTCAACCGAATAATGTTGCAGGAATACATTCCTCTCGGTCAACGTATTACAAAATTCCATATCGAATATATGGACACTCGAGGTCATCTTCACGACCTATTGGCCAACGGCACAACAATAGGTTATAAACGCATTCTACTTGTACCCACAGTGACAGCCAAAGATGTTCGCATCTACATCGAAGGAGCTATGGCCCCTCCAGTGTTGAACCGAGTGGGATTGTTTATGGACAACATATTCGACTCAGAACAGTAACATATGTTCCGCAGACGCATACTCATATTATTGATACTGACGCTGTTTGCATTCAACACTGCCGCTCAGGAGCGCACCACAACAGTGCAGGGCACCGTCATCGATGCCATCAGTGGCGAGGCATTGCCATTTGTGCAGGTAGGCTTTGTCGGAACCACAATCGGCACCACAACCGATATGGACGGTCGTTTCCGCGTGACGCGAACCGCAACAGAAGGCTATGATACAATGCGGTTTCAAATGATGGGATATGAAGCTGTGACACAAATCATTGCAAGAGGAACAACGAAACGCAACCTGAAGGTGACGATGAAACCACGCTCGACAGTTATGCAGGAGGTTGTAATCACCGCCTCGCGCAAAGACCGCAAACGCTATCGCCGTCGCGACAATCCCGCTGTCGAGTTGGCACGTAACGTCATTGAACACAAAGAGATGAATCGCCTTCAAAGTCTGGAACGCTACAATCGCGAAGTCTATGAAAAAACGACGATGGCACTCGACGACTTCCACCCCGACTTTGAAGGCAAGCGTATCTGGCGCAAACTCAACTTCTTGGAGAAATACATCGACCTAACGCCATTCGATGCAACACCGATACTGACCATTTCAATGCGCGAGCAGATGATGCAGCAGTCGTATCGCCAAAAGCCGCGCCAAAACCGCACCCTACTGACAGCCAAAAGAATGGAAGGACTTGATGAAATATTGGGTCAAGAAGGTATAGATGCAAGCCTCAGCGAAATGTTCGTTCCAATAGACATCTATGACAACGATATAGAACTAATGCTCAACCATTTCACCAGCCCACTGAGCAGCACGTTGGCTATAACATTCTACAAGTTTTACATCACAGACACAGTCGAAATCGACGGTCAACCCTGCGTGGAACTATCTTTCGTACCCGCCAACGACCGCAGCTACGGTTTTACCGGACAGATGTACATTGCCCTCGACAGCAGCTATGCCGTAACACGCTATTCGATGACGGTATCGCCGCACGTAAACCTCAATTTTGTGCGAGATTTAACTGTCATACAGTCATATACACCGACAACAAGTCCTTTTTCCGGCAAGACAATCCGCCTTCCCGACCGTTGCGACACCTACGGCAGGATGTTCATCCACAAAAAACTGCAGGAAGTTTATGTCCATCAGGTACGTATCAATCACAAATACAATATTTCAGACACTGCCACACTACTGCACGACAGCCTCTTTTCACCACTGAGCAATACTGCGTCGCTGCCAAAAACCAAGATGCGCCGCAAGGTGTGGAATGAACTGCGACCAATAGAGTTGACGATGAAAGAGACCGTCATCGACAGTCTGCGCTACGAACTGGCACGACTGCCCGAAATGCAACGTCTGCGCAAAGCGGCAGAAATCACCTTCACAGGCTACATCTCAACCTCTGCAAAGCGCGATTCGAGCCGATTCGACATCGGACCCATTTACAACTTCGTCAGCCACAACCACTACGAAGGCTGGCGCATCCGACTTGGAGGAATGACGACCGCCAAACTCAGTCCCCGCAATTTTGCCGAAGGCTACATAGCCTATGGTTTTAGCGATAAAAGACTAAAATTCAACACTTCGCTAATTCACACCTTCGACGACAAGGAGCGTCATTCACACGAATCGCCGCAGAGCCGTATCAGTCTGACAGCCGGCTACGAACTGGAGGCTCCCGGACAAAATTTCGACAACTTTGACCGCGACAACATAATGATGTCCAGTGATGTAGAGCAAAAGCTTCAATACGTGGCACAGGGTGTGCTGCGCCTGCAGAAGCAGTGGCCAAGCCACCTACGCATCGACACCTGGCTGGCAGCACGACGCTACGAGCCGACAGGACTGCTGCAATACGAACAGTATCTGGCAGACGGAACACTGCGCACAATCGACCATTTTGCCGAGGCAGAATGGATGGGCAAAGTGACGTTCAGCCCTAACCGCGACCCTGACAGCCGCAGACCCGGCACCGCCAACATCACCAATCTCAAGAAAGACGCCCCAACCATCAATCTGACACACCGTATCGGACTTATCGAGGGCGGATTCCGCTACCAGCGCACCGACTTCAGTGCCGAAAAACGTTTCTGGTTGAGTGCATTCGGTCACATCGATGCCAAACTGTTGTCGGGCATCGTTTGGAACCGAGTCCCCTACCCCCGCCTCTGTTTTCCAAGCGGCAACGACAACATATTCCTTTCATCGTCGGCATTCAACACAATGCGGCCAATGGAATTCATTGTCGATCAGTACGCTTCGTTTTTCGCCACCTACCACCTCAAAGGGTGGATACTCAACAAAATACCGCTCATCAAACGGCTACGCTTGCGCGAAGTGGCTGGCTTCAACATCCTCTACGGAGGATTGTCGGCGAAAAACAACCCGATTGGCGAAAACGCCACTGGACTGTTCAAACTGCCCGACGGCACAAAGCCCCTGGGTGAAAAACCATATATGGAATATAGCATAGGCATTGAAAACATACTTGGTTTCATACGAATAGACTACATACGCCGTATAAGTTACGACGAAGGAATGAGTTCGAAAGAGAAAGGCTTTATTAAAATTGAATTCCGATTTACAATTTAACCGTTATGAGAAAGAACCTACTGATAATAATACTGTTGGTCACCACAATACCTCTGATGGGCCAAGAAGTCTCAGACGACAGCCACGAACGCCAATATACCAGCTGGAGCATCCTTGCCGGACCCAACCTAAGCGGCTGTCGCTTCAGCCTGGATGCCACCGACAACGCCCCCGACCGCATAGCAGCAGCCGTGGGCTTCGATGCCGGTGCTGCCATCGGCTATCACATAGCCTCGTGCTGGCAGCTGCGACTGGCAGTCCTGGCCAATCTGGAACGTAACCGACTGTACAAGGATGACGAAAAAACAATGCTGAACTCCTTTGGTGGCGACCTGTTGCTACAAGCAGGCTACACCATCCCGCTTGGTGGCGTGCAGATGCAACTGCTCTGCGGTCCATATACCCATTTCATCATTGCCAGCAACAGCAGCAACCACATCATTGCCAATCCTTTCAGCCGCACCACAGCCATCAATCCACGTACCGAAAACCCGTTGTTCGCTTTGGGTGACCTAGCTGCCGGTGTTGCATTCACACTGGCATTTCAACCTGCCAAACATTGGCAAATCGCACTCGACACGCGCTGGGGAATCACAGATATGCTCAACATCGAATCGCACCAACTGTACGTAAAACCTTACAAAGTGGCTCTGCTGTCCGGTTGGAGTTTTTAAATATTTCTGTTAAATTTCGTAAAAATTGATTATTTTTTCCTATCTTTGCACTTCGAAAAGCAAACAATGTTTCCAACAAAATAATTCCAATAACCATTAAAACTCAACACAATGAAAAAAACATTATTAGTAGCTGCAATGCTTTTTGCAACACTTGGTTTGAAAGCCCAAACCAACATTCAGGAGATGTACGACTTCAACCGCGGACATTTTACAACGACCCTTGAGATGTTCAAGGCCGATAAATGGGGTAGCACTTTCTTCTTCAACGACATCTACCACCCCAACGATTTCACCTTCCCCACCGACTACTACACCGAGATTGCACGAGCATTCAACTTCTGGCAAAACAGCAAACTTGGCGCTCTCAGTCTGCATCTCGAATGGAACGGCGGCGTAGGCTTCGGCTATGGAGTCAGCAATGCCTGGCTGGTCGGTTGCGAGTATTTCCTGCACAACAGCGACTTCTCCAACACCTTCACTTTCGAACTGATGTACAAAAATATACGTTCTTTGGCAAGCAACAACATAGATTATATTCCCATCCAGTTCACCTTTGTGTGGGGTATGCAAAACCTGTTTGGCGTGAAAGGCCTGACCTTCAGCGGCTTCCTCGATATTTGGGGCGAGAAGCAGCAATGGCAGGAAACCCTTATCTCAAGCGTTGAAGAGACCGACTGGGTGATTCTTTCCGAACCGCAGATATGGTATAACGTCGGACAGCACTTTGGATGCGAAAACCTCAACATCGGAGGTGAAGTGGAATTTGCCTACAACTTTTCGGGTGCCTATCCCACAACCTACTACAACCGCAAGGGTCTCACCATCGCACCCTGCCTCGGCATCAAATGGAATTTCTAAAACAATTAAACCTAAGCAATTATGTTCAAGAAATGGCTCGGGTTCGACCCCGAAAAACATAATGTGCGGACCGAGATAATTGCCGGTCTGACCACATTCCTGACGATGGCCTACATCCTGGCCGTCAACCCCAACATCTTCGACGCCCTCGGCGGTGAAATGTCCAAATCGAACGGCGCCGTATTCACAGCCACTGCGCTGGCTGCCGTAATCGCCACCCTCGCAATGGCTTTCATCGCTAAAAAGCCCTTCGGACTGGCTCCAGGTATGGGTCTCAACGCCTTCTTCGTCTATACTGTTTGCCTCACAATGGGGCATTCGTGGCAATTCGCGCTGACAGCGGTATTCATCGAAGGTATAATATTCATCATACTGACACTCACCAATGTACGAAAATGGATAGTGGATGCAATACCTATTTCATTGAAGCACGCCATTGGTGCCGGTATTGGACTCTTCATCGCATTCATCGGATTCCAGAACGCTGGTATAGTGGTCGATAACAGTGCCACGCTGGTATCGCTCGGTCTAAAGCTGCCCGGCGGCCAATTCAGCGGCACTGCCCTGCTCGGCATCATCGGCCTGGTGGTAAGCTGCACACTTGTGATGCTTCACGTGCGTGGTGGCATACTGCTTGGTATTTTGGCGACGACGTTTATTGGTATGATACCGATGTTCAATGTGTTGGGTGCCGACGGTGAAGTCGTACGCGCCTCGCTGACCACTTTTGGAGGTGTAGTTTCCACCCCACCGAGCATCAGCGGCATAGCATTCCAATTTACCTGGAACGAACTAACCACATCCAAAGGAATCATCGATATCATTGTAGTGGTATTTACATTCCTTTTCATTGATATGTTCGACACGATGGGTACCTTGATCGGTGTCAGCGAGAAAGCCGGATTCGTTGATGAAGAAGGCAATGTCGATGGCATCAACAACTGTTTCTTGGCCGATAGCATCGGCACCATCTGCGGTGCCTGCCTGGGCACCAGCACAACGACCACTTACGTGGAAAGTGCTGCCGGTGTCGGTGCCGGCGGACGCACAGGTATGACCGCCCTCACCACGGCCATCCTCTTCGCCCTTGCACTCTTCTTCGCACCGTTGTTCCTTGCCATCCCACCGGCTGCAACAGCACCTTCGCTCATTATTGTCGGTATGATGATGATGCAGCCTGTGACCAAGATCAACTGGCTCGACTACCGTGAAAGCATCCCCGCATTCATCACACTGGTAGCTATGCCTTTCGCCTACAGCATCAGCGACGGCATCCTTATCGGTATGATCAGCTACGTTGTCCTCAACGCCTGCTGCGGACGCTTCCAGAAAATCACCCCGACGATGTGGGTTCTGGCCATTCTCTTCATATTGAGATATATATTTATCTAATTAAAGTACAAGTCTTTGTACCACACTGAACAGAAACACAGTTGCGTACACTTGGAATTAAAGGGTTCTATTTCGGGTGGACGCTAAAAAATAAATTAATTGAACCCACTTTAATTTAACACATTATGAAACAGTTTTTTTTAATCGTAATGGCCTTTTTTGCTGTTACACTAGTCTCTTGTAATTCAAATACAGAGAAAGAATCCAAAGAAGTTGCAACTAATTGCACTTGCGATCCGTGTCAATGCGATCCTTGCGAGTGTGTGGCACAAGACAACTGCGCATCGGAAGATGCCACTGTGAATGACGAAAATAATGGAATTCTTGAATCGGTTACACAGGCGATTGGCAAAAGCCAGACAAATGTCAAAGGCGCCATCGAAAACACTGGAAATCAAACTGACAACAGTGTAGAAGCAGCTTCGCAAGGCCGTGGAGCCTGCACGTCCGCCAATTGCAAATGCCAGTCGTTCAACCAACGTCCGGGATACTATCAGTGCTGGTGCGGACACCAAAGTTATATGCACAAATAGCCCATTTTAGGAATTGCAATGAACCCCGAAAGTTTCTTCAACTTTCGGGGTTTTATTTTTGTCAATTTTTACCACAAAAAAGCTACTCAACTCCCTGTGTCACAATACTATTGTCTTATCATCTTCTACTATACTTCATATAT
Organism: Bacteroidales bacterium; assembly: GCA_017958525.1. GTDB lineage: Bacteria > Bacteroidota > Bacteroidia > Bacteroidales > P3 > Colimorpha. The sequence goes on along the minus strand of JAGDCN010000098.1, from coordinate 22,192 downwards.
TTTTCTTTAAAATATGGTACGCGAGCGTCCTCGCCTGCGGTTACCGAATGCAATTATGCGCCGCAACAAGCGGATGGTGGTGTAGCTCAACGAGGGATTGGCTGGCAAGGAGGTGCATCTGTGGGGTTTAGTGGTCGATCGCAACGGCCGCGCGTCGCAGAGCATTTATATCGGTAGCGGGGGTGCTGGATTTCAACGGAAACGGAAACGAAGACGAAAACGATGGCATAATGCCACATTCCGATGACAACGGTCTGCAAAGCACGCAGGATGAAGTAGCTACTGTGGCCGTTCCGACCGGTTCCAATAGGATGTTCAAAGCAGAATGCGTCGAAACACCGCCGGGGAGTTTGATATGAAAGAAATCCCCTGCGGGGAAAAGGTCATATCTTTCGTTCTATTCTATTAAAAGAAAACCCTACGGGGTTTTTGTTGGAATATCTATTGTCCGAACACTTGGCTTGAAACACCGACCAGACGGTCGAAGAGGGCTCCAGGCTGGCAATAATAGACACGGACGGTATAGGCATTTGGAGTTGCGAAATGGTCGCCTTCGAGAGTGGCTGTGAGGGCTTCGCTTTCACCTGCAGGCAGGAAGAGCAGCTGATAAGAATAGTAGCCCTGCTTGAGGAGCATACGTTTGGTGTAGGCTTTGTAGCTGGCGTTCCACTCCATCCGGCTATTGTCGTCGAAGTGCCATTGTGTGAGTTCGCCGATGATGTGAACGCTGCCATCGAGGAAAGGCTGCAACATCGGCAGGCTAAAATTCACCCAGACATAGTCGGCTTCGATGTCAGGATTCTGACGGTCACGGATATTGACCTTCATCCCGCCGTTGAGGCTGTTGTAGCTTGAGTAGGCTTTGCGCGAACGGTCTTCGTCGGGCTGAAGAAATGCAAATGTCTCGCCGCCATACTGTTCGATGCGCTGAACGTGGTACATCGCGGCCCGGAGATTGCTGAGGTCGAAATAGCGGTAGTGGTTGCCTGCGGGAAACACGTTTTGCGCACTCCAACGATACTGCATCGAATTGGCGCTGTAGCCACTAAAAGGGAGCTTGCGACGAAGGTCGTCACGACGGTTCTGTTGTATTTCAACAAGATAATAACTTTCATGAAGCGGCAGGCTGCCATTGCGCGGAGCAACTTCAACATCGACCTGTTGGTGATTCCAGATGTTTCCATATTGACCAGTGGGCTTAGTCATATTCATCTCTATATCAACAAGTTCTTCATAGACACAGAAACGTCGTTGGAGGAGCACTTTGTCGGGGTCGGACTGTGGGAATATTTGAACGATGTAATTGCCCGATGCGCTGAAACGCGTGTATGGTTCAGGGAATGTAAAACTATAGTGTGTATAGTCAATCAAGGTTGTAAATGACGACTGGTAGTCGTTAATATTGCCTTCAGCCGGGCCAGTGAGGAATTGTCCGGCATCAAGATTGTCAGGCTGCCATAGAGCGTTGCAATGCAGCAGACGGTAGCGCAGCAGTTCAGGCTGCGGGGCCAGGACATCAAAAGAAACAGTGAATGAGGGCCCGTTGTTGTCAAACACGTCGCCAAGCGGTGCTTCGAGAGGTGCCAAAGTGACAGTCTTCACATCCGGACCGAAAATGGTGTCGATGCATTGCTGGCATTTCGCAGTTGTCACTGCAAACAGCAGTGCAATGAGAATTAAATGACGTTTGATAATCATCCTTCAAGACATTTCCTGTAAAACGTCAATCGGGGTTAATTATTATAGTATTGGAGAATAAATAGTCCACCCCAAATCATTTTTATCATCTGCCTGGCTTATATGAGATCTGTTTATGCCGGAAAAGACAGACAACATTCAGCACGAAATCTGCAGGATACGCTGTGTGCTGCCTGTAACCACGGCGACAGATGAAGCCCTGAGGCCCACAACCCATAGGATATTTTCATCGGCATCGTTGAGAATCCACGTTCTATCCTTTTGCGGTCTGCTTATTTTCAAATCGTTAAGAAGGTCACTAACCAGACGACTGCCTTTCATACCAAAAGGTTTGAAACGGTCGCCACTATTCCAATGGCGCAAAGTTAGAGGAAACTGCAATTGGTCGAGGTCGAACCAGGCCTGATGGGGGGCAAGGCGAACAGGAGTGCCGTCGTAGGAAAACACCGAAAAACCGAGAGAGATAGGCAGTTCGGGAATTTCGTCCAGTCTTGAGATGATGTAACTGTCGCTTTGTTGAATAGTCAAAGGAGTGATTATAAGCCTTTTGCGGTCTTTTACGATTTTGTGTGTCGATGAGAAGAACTGTTTGCCGCTCTGGGCATCAAGAGATGAAAGGATTTCCTCGGCCATCAACGGTGTGAAACCAAAGGGACGCACTAGTTCAAAGAGGAAGGTTGAAAGCGGAGAAAGCTGTCGCAACTGACTGATATCAATTGTATAGCCATCTGATGCTGGGACAAGCAACCTTTGCGACACTTCCCGAATTGCGCTTTGATAAATCTGGTAAGCATCGCCAAGATGATTAATGTTGGACTGCATTGTCGAAAAGAACGAGGGCGACAGCGACTGCAGCAGAGGAATGAGTTGAAGACGTATGCGGTTACGAAGGTAGAGAGGCTGGTTGTTGGTAGTGTCTTCAACATACGAGAGGTTATGCTGCGATATGTAGGCATTGATTTCGTCGCGGCCGAAAGGCAGCAGTGGCCGGACGATACGGTTGTTGCGCAAAGGGATGCCCTGAAGGCCGGCAATGCCTGTTCCGCGGAGCAGATTGATAAAGAATGTCTCGATGGCATCGTCGCGATGGTGGGCAGTGGCGACGACAGCAAGATTATGACTGTCGAGGGTCTGCTCGAAAAAGCGGTAGCGCAGGTTGCGAGCTGCCTCTTCAATAGATTGGTGGTTGGCAGCAGCATATTCATTAGTATCGAACTGCGCCACATAGCAAGGCACGCCGTAGGTGTCGGCCAGCGAACGGACAAACGTCTCGTCGCGGTCGCAATCGCCTGGCCTCAGATGGAAGTTACAGTGGGCTATTGCAAAAGGAATGCGAGCCGTATATACCAGGTTGGCAAGCGCCACCGAGTCGCGCCCGCCACTGACAGCAAGAAGCACCTGTTCGCCCTCGGGGAACAGGTGCTCGTTGCGGATGAATTGTTCAAAGCGATGTTGCATCAGCGTCAGCGTTTCAGAACCATCTTACGCATCAGGCGCTGACCGTCTTTTTCGATACCATAGTAATAAACGCCTGTAGAAATTTCGGGATTGCCAAAGCTGACAGTCTGGTTGCCCGACGAGTAGTACTTCTCGTTCTGATATACAAGTCGGCCCAGTTCGTCCATTACAAAGAAGCGTACATCTCCAGAGGTGGGTAAATAGAACTCGATACTGGTGGTGTTATCGAATGGGTTGGGGTAGTTCTGGCGCAAAACCATTCCATCGGCCTCGGAAACCATCGGTACACCTTCAAAGTAGTTAAGCACTTCGATACGTGTTGTTGTCTGGTTGGTTGTATCCTGGTCGTTCACGAAGTCGAGTTTGTAAATACCCTCGTATGTTCGTGTCGGGCTCTTGAGAATCTTCTTCCTGAATTCGATGGTAATGGTTTCACCAGGCTGAACAGTGCGTCTGACACCATTCTCGATTATCCTTCTGCCATTAATTGTCAGAGTGTTGTTGAACATAGCACTCGTCTGGTTAGGAGCATTTCCGATGTTCTTGATTTCGACACGGACACGACACGAGTCTGTACGGTTTTCTTCAACAAGAACACGTACGGGCGTGAAATCGATGAAAGGACTTACAAGAACACTTGTGGTGTCATTTGACGGGTCATTGTCGCCTTCAGTAATGACATAGGCTGTTACACTTTTGTAATACTCGTGATTTGGAGGCAATGCAGGATACATAAAATTCATCCTGCCAAGGGCCGGCAGAGGTGTGTCACTTTGCCACTCATATTCGGTAAGGGTGGTGGTATCCTTATAATACCAGAAACCTGTACGGAAATGCGTGACACCACGTGCACCCATATTCTCAATCAAAAGACTGATATAAACAAAGTTATAGTCAATCGAATCGACAACAATTTCGGTTGCACGAAGATCGGTAATAGCCGAAAGACCTGTCACTCGCATTGTAAGGGTGTCGTTGTAGGGATAGTCGTCATTGTCCATATTGACATACGAGACAAGGTTCATAAAGCCCATCGACGCGCGGAACTTCTGCTTGAAGGAATAGCTAAAGTATTCAAACGATTGGAGGTCGCGTCCAAGAATGTTCTGGAAGTTGATTTCCTCATTGACGGTGAAATTGCCATTGTAGATGTATGTGGCACGAACGCTTGATACAGGTTCTTGTCCATAGTTACGCATTCGTACGGTGACCACAATCGAGTCGCCGGCGACAACACGCTGGAGCGGTTCGACAAATTCGACACATCCCATATCATTATCCAGTGGCGATAGGTAGAAATCCTGGCATATCGAGTCGTTGTCGGGATACATATCCATATTGACCGTGGTGAATGCACAGATCTGGAATGTATCGGGGAAATCATTATGGACAATGAAAGGTGTCGGGAACTCGTAGATGTCAGTTCCTCCGGGTAACAGACCTGCATCGTTGTGATAGGTGCCCGTGCGGGAGAGGTTGACGCCGTAAGGCAAGTATGCAAGGTTGAGTTCGCGAATAGTGTCAAGACCATAGTTCTTGATGACAACACGAGGATTGATGGTTTGTCCAAACTTGGGGTGTGTCGGGTAAGTAATGGCAATGACACCCACATCAATGGGACGGCGTGCACGACCCACAACAAAGTCATCGATAGCTATACCGTCGCACGATGCCGACTCTGTTTCAGCCTGATAAACCAATCGCAACTGAAGCATCTGCTGGAATTCGGAACCGATATGGCTGAGTGGGAAACGATGATGGACATAGCCGTATCCCGTGCTGATGGAATCCCATCCATTGCTACTGTTGTACCACAGCGAATCGTTACCTGTGCCAATGGATTCCCATTCTCCCCTATAGTCGCAGAATTCGAGACGCGCTTTGTGACCCTCTGCCATATCGCGAGCCACCCAAATATCAAGAGTGTCGGGACGGATAACTCGGATATCGAAGATAGGACTATAAGCATAACTAACATTACCTGTACTGGCCACGTTAACATAACCATTGAGGTTGGTTGTAAGAATGTTGGAGTCGCTGACACAAGCCATAATGTGCGGCTTCTGGCTGTGTCCTATTTGCCAGAGGTTTTCGGAGAATGGTGTATATCCACGCGGGATGAACCAGTCGCTTAAACCCTCAAAGTTATTGGTGTAGACGAGTGTTTTGATAGTGGGACGGAAGTACTGATAGTAGAGTGTGTCGTTATTACTGTTGGTATCGCCAGCAGCGGAGACCACCACGGTAAGGTTAGTGACACCATTGCCGAAAACACGTGCCGGCAAGGCAATGATATCGCTATGACCCGGCTCGAGTGTGCCGTTCCACTGAACGGTGCCTGATTCGTGACCTGCACGAACGTTGCTGAAACGATAGCTTACAGTGGCTCCGTTTATAGCCAGACGACCCTTGTTGGCTATCTGGATAGTAACAGTTACCGAATCATCGGCGCCATCAGCAATGTGACCACCTATGTGCTGTTCGCGAGGAGAAACGACACGTGCTACACTCAAGTCATAGTCGGTCGGACGGTCTTCTATGTATAGCAGGTAATCGTGCACACAGCCGAACTGCAAAGATTCTGTGGGATCTTTGGGCTTTGATGCACCTTGGTTGATGACAACGCGCATACGGGTATAGCCTGTGCGGATGTCAGAGGGCAGCGAGAATAGGAACTTTTTGGGATTGCCACTGATGATGGAATCCTGATAAATAATCTCGGTGAGAGGATAGTCGTAGATCAGAGTGTCGTCGGCGACTTCGAGAGGTTCGTATCTGAATTCACCATCGCGATCGGCATCGATCCATATTGTAAGCCATCCCGAAGTTGTGATATCGTTCGAGCGGTCGCTATTGCGACACTCTACAATCATAGTATCCTCAACACCCTTGACGAGATGCAGTGCACGAAGAGTACCCAACAGCTGAACATCGGCGTTGCCACTGTAGTCAGGCAATTCGGTGTCAAGTATTTGAGGTGTACTGATTGCTGCTTTTTGCAGCGATGCATTGGCAAAATTGATGTAGTTGTGACCTGCGGGCGACACATTGTTGTCGAGCGAACTGTATGCCACGCGGGTTATGTCAAGGCCTGGTTTGTTTTCAACAACAGCGTCTGGATAGAAATTGTCAGGCACTGCATTGAAGTATGAAAACTCGCGCAAAGTATCGTTCAAGCGGACATTTTCGTTCGGCATATCAGTCCATACACGCAGATGATATGCGTTTGTAGTTGACCACGAGGGGATCTGCAACAGCGAGTCAAATCTGAACACATATACCGAATCGGGGGCTATGTTGGCAGTACACACTTCCCTAACCTCCTGAAGCAGGCTGTTAGAATGGTTGAAGAGCTGATATACAACCGGTATGTTGGTGATTGTCTGAGAACCATAGTTGATCAGAGCCACTTTCACCGAATCACTGTGCATATATACACGATTGCCTACAGGTTCAACAACACTGAGCACAGACATATCAACAGGCACACGCGGGTTCAGAAATACGTGAACCGGACTATAGTAGCTTGTGCAAGCATTCTGGCCGTGAGTAATCAGTGTACTGAGATAGTATGTGCTGTCGTGGAAATACTGCGGAGTCTCCCACCAGCAAGAGCGAGCATAGGTGTTGGCAGTGAAGTATGGAGCTTCGGTCGAATCGCGGTGCCAACGAATCTTATTGTGGATGGGGTTGCCCGTAGGAGGATAATCAGTCTGGGTAGCAAAGATGGTATCCCAAGTAGCATAAGGTATATGCAGGTCTGTTCCGATAGGTGCACGCGGAGTATAATACGAGTTAACATTCAGGTATGAGCTGGTGTCGTTGAACGGTTTCTGATCATACTGATGGCTTGCCCAAGCTCGTATGCGAACCACAATATCCTTGTCATTGCCTGTAGGATAAAGGTTCGGAGTGGTGTTGAAGTTGAGGGTGACAGACTCATTCGGCTCGATATCGTAAGGCAGCGTAAGGTTCTCGACAAACGATATCGGCAATGTTGAAACGGTAATGCCTGTAGTTTGAAGAATTGCCTGGAATCCGACGGGCACCTGCCAGCCGCCGGGGAAGGCCTTGCGGCCGACATTCTTCAGTTTGACACCAACAGGGGTGTTGTAGAGACGGCAACCGACACTGTCGTAGTTTTTGACCTGCTCAGCCATCCAGTTGTATGCCGGGTCGAGGAAGAATGTTTTTTCAAGTTCGTTGTTTTCGGGCACAGAATCGTTACTCATCGGGAAGTGGACGACAACAATATGTGTGTCGATGACACCGATAGGCATAACTATGTAGTTCGAGTCGATGATGCTTTCCTGCGGTAGAAGCTCGTCGAAAACGCGGTTTGTGGAACGCAACTGCGGAGTGACATCCTTCACTTCTGCCCACCAAATCAGATTGCTTTCGGTCGAAGTACCGTCGTTGGTAAACTTGGCGACGACCCAAAGTGTATCACTTTCAATATTGTCAGTGAAGCCACTTGTCTGCGTAGCATATGTTTTGATGCCCGGTTTGAGGATTTCCATCACGGCGATGTTGTGGCTTTTACGGATGAACTCGTGGGCTCCCATACAGGGGTTAGGAATCTGCGGACGCAGCATCTGGTCGATGTCATTTGGCACCTCGGTGTTGTATTGTGCACGTTCGCAGAACGTACCTATCGAGAGATGCAGGTCGGTATTCGAAACAAAGTACGGTTTCTCGTTCATCGAGTGGTTGTCCATACCGTTGGTCTGCTGGAGGATAAAGAATGTGTCGCATTCCGTACCCCAGTATGCCAGGCGGTCTTCAGCCGACGAATAGTAGTCGTTATAGTCCGAGTTGGTAACGTTGGCAGCCAACTGGGCATAGAAGGCATAACCGGCACTGATGTTCGAGAAGATATTGTTCAGAATATAGATTCCCGAACTGGTCGTTCCAACATACATTGCCTTTGACGTACGTCCCTGTGTACCTGTACCGGCATAGACCTGGCACGAGTTGAAATAGGCATTGATCCACGAACTACTGTCGATAGAGATGCCTGCCGACGAGTTGTTGTTGTTACCGTTGATGGCACAAATATTGTTGTGGATGTGCGAACGTGTGGCGTTGGAACCATTAACATCTACCACTCGGATACCTGTCTTGGCTCCTGTATAGTTGTCGCTGATAATTATAGAGTTGCGCTCTATAGACACAGGACCGTTGTGCTGGGCGACAAAGACACCAGTAAGAGCCTTGCCATTGCTGGATGCACCAGTGGTGATGAGGTTGCCTGTGGCGTGGACATCATCGACCTTGCGCATATAGACACCCATAAACATAAAGTTGGTCAAAGTGTCGTTGGTCATATATATACCCTCGCTCATACCAGGGTTAGAAACCATCGAACGGACAGAATAGTAACCACTGTCGATGATGCTCTTCTCGATGTAAAGGGTTCTGACATCATCACCGACGATAATGCCTGATGCATTGATGTTGTTTACACCGCCCTTGACGCGGATAAGATCATTTTTGAATCTGATTTGGTTAGAATTCTCTATAGTTACGACGTTGTTGTAGTTGCCCGTAGCGCGGCTATAGAATGCCATTGACTCGAAGTTGAGGAACTGAGCACCGTTGATATTGATGACATAGTTGCTGTTGTTGACCGGAGCAAATCGGACACTGACGGCACTTCTGTCGGCAGTATCGCCGCGGAATGTTATTGTGTTGGTTGCCGACACTCCATCAACGGGGCCGAACGTCAGCTGCTCATTGTATGTACCATTCTGAACATCAAATACAACAGCTCCGTCGATACCGGCATTGGAAAGGGTGTCAAGAGCCGATGTGAAGTTATGATACAAACCGTTGGGACCAAGAGGATAGTTGCCTCCACAGAAACGGACTTTGATGGTGCGCGAAATGGTGTCGTTCGACTGGACAGTGTCGCCAGGCATCGTGACCGCGATCATCATCTGATGACGACCGGGAGTGAAAAGGTGCTTGGTAATGGGCAGAGTGTACACGGCGTTGCTGTCAATTTCGGTGGTACCGTTATAGACACCGTGCAGATCGTCAATCCAATAGTCAATAGTGTAGCCATTAATTGACTGTGTGCCGCGATTACGAAGAGCAACACTGATAGTAGTGCTGTCGCATGAATTATATCCATCAGTTCCGGTACCGCTGCCATCTCCATTGACCGACCATTCGAGCGAAGCATCCGATGGCGGAATGTTAGTGACAGTGATATAGACCGGTACGCGCGGACCCTCGCAGCCATAGCCCACATAGCCGATCCTAATGTCAGGAAGGTTGGCGCTGCGCGAGCCGTTGCCAGTGAAGCCAGCCACACTTGCGGCATCGTCATTTTTGTAAAGGACTTTATTGGTATTGTTGGCCGAAGTGTAGCGGGTCCTTGCACCTTGTGTTATGGCAGGATTAATAGAACGTGTAATCTGGACAACAATATTATCAGTACCATTCCAGTGGAATGCGCTGTCAAGGTTGTGGGTCACCCATCCCTTGTCGGCATTGGAGATAGTAAGGCTGTTGGCAGTATAGACAGTCGAAACAGGCAGCCAGTTGCTAACTGAGCTAAATATATTCTGTGAGGTCGTTCCAACCGATATCACATAGTCGGTGAAGGTCATAGTGCCAGGGCCTTGAATGGTGTCAAGATAGAATGCCAATGTCTGGATGGCTCCGGGACGCAAGCCCGATGCAGCGAGGTCGCTAGCGGTATAGAGATATTGTTCTTTGACATATTTCTTCCTCGGATTGTAAGGCGACGGATAGTTGTTGGCCGGCGAACTCGATGCTAAGTTGCCTACGTCGTAGTTCTCAATACGTGCTCCGAAAGCAGACACATACAAAGTATCATCCTCGTAGATGTGGCCAGTGGTATAGACGTTAGCAGTGTCCAAGGGCTGCATATTTCGGTCGTACCAAGCAAGCGAGTCAGTGGGAGGAGTGATCGATTGAAGAGTCAGGGTGCCGTCATACACAACAGTGTCATACTGGTTGACATTGGGTGCAGCAGGCATAAAGAGCGAGGTGAGCGACTGGCGGACTGTGTCGTTGAAATTTGTGTTATCGACTGTCACTTTCTCAACCCAGGCGGTAACATCAAAATCTACAGACGCCGATGCCACGGTGAAATCGGGAACTGCCGAGAATGTATGCAACAACGTGGATGAAGCAGCAACGCCGGTGGCGAGGGTATCGCATCCTGTCTGCAGCGTAATGGCCTGGCCAGTGTACTGCGGATGACCGGTGACGCTGTAGTGGACAATCAGTTCGCCACTCGGATAGGCGCCGCGGTTATGGAGGGCAACGGTGATAGGTTGTTGACCAAGACCGCAGCCTTCATTGAGTTCAAGACCATCGATAGCCATATCGACATCGGGCAGGTTAATCAGGTGGATATTCACCGGAGCCGTCTCACCGAGGCATCCGTTGTCGCGATAGCGCACCAGATTGTTATTGGGCGTACCCAGCGTCATCTTGTGCGAATCGTCGGCTCTCTCCCACAGAAGCGTCGAGTTAGTCAGCGACTGCGGATATTGGGGCCAGCCTTTGCGGTAAACACCCGCTGTGGGGATGCTGTCGGGAAGCATAATTCCAGGACCGAACCACGAGGATGTGGGTACGTTCTTGTTGTTCCAGTTTGTCTGGGACACTATGTCGTTGATGGCCACGGCATCTTCAATAACGCCGTTATGGATGTAGAGAATACCCAGATTAGTGGTTTGCTGTGGAGCCAGCGTAGCAGTACTCAACGTCACCGACGAGTCGGGAGTTCCTACATTCGATCTGTACTGCAGTACCAGACACTGACCCGGTTGAACGGTGACATTCGGGAACTTATAGATTTTGTTGTTGAATGAACTTTGATTACTAACTATAAATATAGTATCATTCATCGGATTGACAGGATAGTCACCGACATTCATTAGTTCGATTGCAAATGCGGTCGATGCATTCATCCACAGTGGCATCGGGTAGGTCACACCAGGTTGGTTTTGCTTTATCTGCACCTCGCTGATTTTGAGCATTGCAAAGTCTCTCTTCTGACGGATATAGAACGTCGTGTCGGTGTAAAGCGGGTCAGTGGTGAAAGTGTTGCCACGCCAGATGGGGGTATCGCTGTCGGGGCTGATATACCAATACACTTGCGACTGGACTCCAGTACTGGCAGTATAAACATTCGAATGCCACGTTTGAAGGCCACCGGTGGCCGTAACTGTTGCAGGAGTACCGTAGTCGTTATTGACGTTGATGCTATTAGGCGCCGGAGCGTGATAGTTGGATGTGACCAAGATTGTTGATGTATCGTTGGCCGGGTTGGGGTCGATGGTAGAGGTCAGCCAAGCATAGAAATGATAGGTGGTGTCAAGCATTCCCTGCGTCGGGAAAGGTATAGATATATTTGTGGTAAGGATAATGGTGTCGAGAGCTGGAATGGTACGGTTGATCACCATCGAACCAGATGCTCCGGGAAGGAGCACACCGGGATTGGTGCCGCGAACACAAGATATCTGAACACTTGAAGTACTGGTGGCTGGATTGAAAGAATTAACACCGCTGTTCTTGATGACAACACGCAGAGGCACCGACGTAGGTGCATCGCAGTAGGATTCAACCGGCTCAAGGAATTCAACTATTTCAAAGTCGTAGGGCAGCGCCGAGAACTCGAAGGCGCCGACACAGGCCGCGACAGAGTCACGCTGTGTGCCGAAGATGTCGTCGCTTACCTCAGCAAACGGGATAGCGTGGCCCTTGACATTTTGGCTGTACGAACGCAGGTCGGTCAGCGTACTGCTGAGGAATGCCGGGTTGACATTCTGCGAACTACCGTCGGTTGGCACAAGATTCTGCCAGTTGGCAAAGGTCAGGCAGTTGATACCATCGAATTTATTGAGGAGTGGTCCGCGAGAATAATATATATTGTATCCTATATAATTAGTAGCATCCTCGGTGGGGATGTAGTTGAATGCAAAGTTCACTGTATCAAAGCAGGTAACAATGTTGTTGTAGAACATACTGTTTTCAAGCACACCGCCGCCAAAGGTAGCAGCAGCAATGCCGCTGCGCGTCGGTGCAGTCATCTTCACCGAGTTATATAGGACTTTAGTGTAGTTGGCTGTAATAATATTGAGAGGTGTAGTTAGCATATTTGATGTACCATCATCGTTGCTGACCAACATATTATTTGCTACAACAGCATATCCTGAGGCTGTACCATAGAGTTGTGTGGCACCGATACACGAAGCACCAGAAGTGACATATACCGTGTTGCGCGTCACTCGCGTGGCGCCACTACAATCCTGCAACAAGATAGCATAACTTGAGTTAGCATAGACCTCGTTGCAGACGTTGCTGTCCACAACGGCATCAATCTGGTTACGGATAACCATACTGTTTGTACCCTGATGGTTGAAAAAGTTGCCTCTGACGACACTACCGTGGGCCATATTGTCCTGTGCAGGACCGACAAGACTCAAACCCATCGTACCACGGTTGAAAGTGTTATTACTGATAACCAGCGAGTCTGCACCGCCAGAATAGAGCAGTGCCGAAGCGGCCATATAAGATTCGGACATCGAACCGCCCTGAACTTCACTGAACGAACAGCTATCGAACTGGCAGCCTACGCTATTGGTACCCATACGCACCAGATAGGTGACGGGATTGCTGGCAGCGTTTGATAAGAAATTGATGCGTTTGAAGCGCACGTGGTGAGTCCTCTGCAGGTTCACCAACGAATTGACCAGCGATGTGTCTGACATTGCCGACACGAAGGTCACCGAACCATTGAGGGGTTCAAACTGCACATAATTGTTGGCCGAAATGCCAGGAATGACCGGGAAAGTGTGAGGGGTGTAATAACCAGGAGCAAGCTTCACAGTCAACGGGCCATCAACACCACACTGGCTGAGGGCAAACAATAATTTCTCAAGCGACGCATAGTCGGGAGTCGAGCCACCCACAACACGAACACCGTGCATCGGACCGTCGCAAGTGATGAAACGAGTCCACAACGTGTCGTTGAACGGCTCGTGGTCTCTGTAACGCACACCGGATGTTGTCACCGAGTCATCGACCCAAGCAAGCATTTCGTGGTAACCGGCAGCATATTGTTGGGTTGTGCTGATGGTGACATTGGTTTCTGCACCTCCAGCTAAATTACCAGTCCAGTCATAGTATTGGTGCATCCCATTATCAACACTATAGTATATACGAACCGCATTTATAGGCTGTGCTCCATAGTTCTTGAGGGTCACCACGACATCGTTGTTGATATTTGCTACACCCGGGGTACTATCGTTAGGATGTATATATCCGCTGATACCACAGTCGTACATCAGTGGGGGGTTGGTATTGACACGCAACATAAAGTTGGGACGAGTGGCAGAATGGAGACCCGATTTGAAATACGACGATGTGAACACATCGATACCCGAACTTACATCATAGCTTTTGAATAGCGAACCTGTGTTGCTCGTACTAGAATTGAAAGTCCTCACATTCACTGCCGACGGGTTGGACGAAGTATTGTCGGTATAGAATGTAAGCATCAAGCCTTTGCCGGCATAAAAGAAGGTATCTTGCAGATCAATAGTTCCGAATGTACTGGCATTTTGTGTAATGACCAGCGACGAGTCATAAACCGTCTTCTGGAAATCCGTCGAATAGTAGTATTCAGAGGTATATGCATAACTGTTATCAACATTGCGCATCTTAATTACCACGCGATTACGCGACGAATTGGTTATATTCGAAGCCACTGGATAGCGGATTTGGGTGATGGCACCAGGGCCGAAATGGCGGCTCATCTCAAGGCTGTCGAAAATAATCTCGGTCTTCGAGTCACCATAATTAGGGAACATTATCGTACTCGAAGTTCCTGGCGTATATAGCGGGTCGCCTACATCCGCAATCTGCCTATAGGCCGCCTGACCACGCACAGATCGGTACTGCATCCAGCCTGCATCGTCGGCAGGGAAGCCTGTCTCGTTGTGGTTCACCGAATTATCCTTACCCACAATGCGCCACCTGACAATGGTGTCATAGCCGCAGAAGGGGATATAGGTCTCATAGTTGCCTGGCTGGCCCACAACCGGAGTCATCGTGTTGTGACGTGTAATGCCGTCGTTGCCAAACTGATACACAACATACACCGAGTCGTTGCACATACCCTGCGGCAGCGGCGTCTGGAAATTGGCCTTCAGATGGGTCGCCCGGCTTGTGGGATAAATCTCAAGGTCGGGATAGTCAAGCATCGTCATCACTGGCAGCAGCATTGAGTTGGGGCTTGCCTGCACCTTCACATTGTCAAGATACCAGCCTGAATTCGTCGTACCTGCCGCAGTGCGCGGACGCAGACGGAAACGAATCAACAACTTACGGTCGGCCAAAGGCACCGATGTGACCTGCAACACAAGTTTAAAACGCTCGCGCTTCCACCAAGTGTTGTTTAAAGAAATACCGCTCCACGTGCTATACGACTTCAGCGAGTATGAGTCCGTTCCGAGGAAGTCAGTGCTACCACCGCCCCACGAGTTGTCGTAGTAGTCCGTACCATCCAAAAGTGTCCAATCAGTTTCCGACGGACGACGGACTTCTACCGTTGCAACATTAGATTGCGATGCACAAGTCAACGGATTGACATCGCAGATGTGCATAAAGTCCAGATAAAAATACTGGAACGAACCGTTGTCGGTGAAATCAATCGTGTCGAGTACCACGATTGTTTCGGTAGATGTGTGCGAAAGTTTCAGACTTCGGTTGCCCGACGTGGCAACATTGGTCACCGGCGTAGCCGTTCCTGACACAACGCTGTACGAATACGTCTCGCCTGTCGCTTCAAATCCTTGTTGGTACTTGGTGACAATCTGACTCTGGGCTGAAAAAGCCAAAATCAGGAAAATCACTCCCGATAACAATGATACTTTTTTCATATTATTATTTTTATATTTTTCTATTTTATAATCTTTTATATATCATTTAACCCCGCCGCATCGTACCGCGGCAGTACATTTTTAAACGTACAAAGTTACACAATAATCCTCAAATATGAATCATTTTTAAAAAAAATTATCAATTTCGTATTTTACCAAATCAACAAAATACTTTCATTCAACCATTTATCATAACGCACAATTCGACGTAGAACATCCCTTACAGCCTGTTTCTCAAAGAATACAGACATCACAATTTATAAGTGCATTTTCACAATCAAAAAGTTTAATAAATTTTGTTAAAAAAAGTTAATTGACACTATGTGAGCAACCAGCGACCTGCAACGTGTAATACACGGACGATAACAAGCGACAAACTTTCGGCAACAAAACCTAATCCCATCCCAACTAACAGGCAAAAACGGTTATCAAACACGTTTTTTCCATCATTCATTAGTACAAACACACGTATGAACATTAACAATCAGCGTTTTATACTACTTCTAAATCAGGGTCATAATTAGCGAGTCTAATATTGAATTCTGAAAAGTCGAAGAGACTATGTTGGTTTCATTTTTTTTATGTAAATTTGCAGGCTGTTATTAATCCGAAATGAAAAAACAACAATCTAATAATCAACTAACTTCATTCCTAAAAAGCGGCAGCCTTCTATCCATTATCATCATTGCTTGCATTGCGGTTTGGGTGTTGACGCTTTTCTTTCCGTTGGTCGATTACCTCTACGCCCTGCCGACAGGCACCGCCCGGAATGGTTGGACAGAGTGGCTGGCTATGTCTTCCGACGCGAGCGCCACGCTACGACATCCGTGGACTATCATTACCTATATGTTCCTGCACAACGGACTGTGGCACATACTGTTCAATATGTTTATGCTTTACTTTGGAGGCATACTTTGCTGCCGCTACCTCAACGAACGACGCTTTGGATGGATATACTTCTTAAGCGGCATCGTCGGAGGGCTGCTTTACCTAATGATTTACAACCTGTTTCCTATCGGACAGACGCATCAGTCGTCGATCGTCGGCTCGTCGGCAGCAGTGCTTGGAGTCTTCGTCGCTGTCGCTGCATACATCCCCAACCAGGAAGTTAACATCTGGCCATTCAGATCCTTCTCCTTCAAAATCAAGTACATTGTCATCGCCCTCGTAGTCATTGATCTTCTCTCAATACCCACTTCGAATGCAGGAAGCCACATTGCTAATATAGGAGGTGCGCTGACTGGCTGGATTTACGTGATGACTATGCGCAAGGACATCTCAGGGTTCCTGAAAAGCAAGCCGTTCCAAAACAAAGGCGACAAAAAGAAGAACCCCAGCAGCGAACGACCAATGAGCGACGAAGAGTACAACAGGCGAAAAACCGACGAACAAAAACGTATCGACGCAATCCTTGACAAAATATCCCGTTCTGGGTACGAAAGTCTGACAAAAAAGGAAAAAGAGACTTTGTTCAACTACAAATAAATAAAAAGCTAATGCACCACTGTAAAAGTCGGCTATCGAGACAACATTAAAATCTAAAACAATAATCACCCTAATAATGAGAAAAATACTGAAACTTCTACTGATAATCCTGAATGCACTGATTGCGGTGCTGATGCTGGCTTCCACACTTGCTGGTGTAATACCTCCGTCACGCACGACGCTGTTCTCTCTGTTAAGTTACGGGTATCTATACTTCTTGATAGCCAACATATTCTTCGTCATCGTCTGGTTGTTGCTTAGCAGCAAATGGTTCCTTCTGTCAGTGGCTACCGTCGCCATCAGGTATGCCTTCATACCTCTATATTTCCAAATCGGAGGCAGCGACACTCTCAAGGAGGATATAAACCGCGACGAAGTGTTGAAAATACTTACTTTCAACGCTCACCATTTTCACGGTGTGGAACTCAACAGCGAAACGGGCGACTCAAATATGGCCTTCTTTCTCAAAACCATCGATGAAGAGCAGCCCGACGCAATGGCGTTACAGGAATACATCGGACAAAGCCACTCGGTTGGTCTGACAGAGCAACTGCGACAGCGCGGATACATATATATGACTTCAGGCTACGATAACGGCTCGATAACCGGCGAGGTAATTATTTCAAAACTACCAATCCTGCGCGTGGTGCGAATCGAAGGTCCTGCAAAGCTTTACACCGAACTGCTATGGGGCAGCGACACTGTACGGCTGTACTGCCTACACCTCAACTCCTACGGTCTCGACGAAAGCGATCACCAGCAAATCCACGACATTTCGCACGGTAATATGGACAGCCTAACAGGACGCAGCACTCTGCATAAATTCCGCGAGACAATCCTTGAACACGAAAGGGAATGGAACTTGCTGAAACCTTATTTCGAAAACCACAACCACCTCTCAGTACTTGCCGCCGACCTGAACGACCCACCGGCATCGTATTTTTACCAACAATGTGCTCGTTTTATGAAAGACAGCTACTGCGAAGCTGGGCAGGGGTTCAGCACAACCTATCACGGTTCTTTCACAAAACGCGAAAAAGCCATATTCCCTGCTTTCCGCATCGATATGATTCTGCACACCAACGATTTGGAAGCGTTGACATACAAACGCATAAAGTCCGAGATGTCCGACCACTACCCAGTCGTTGTCTCCCTAAAAAAGAAGCCAAACAACGACGCAACTCCCCGTAAATAATTAAAAACACACCAATGCGCACACAAGAACGATTCGATCGACTGATTGCCTATTTCGAGAAAGAACGCCCCACAGCGGGAAGCGAACTGCATTATGAAAACGCCTTCCAACTACTTGTGGCTGTAATCCTCTCGGCCCAATGCACAGATAAACGAGTAAATATGGTTACTCCAACCCTGTTCAAGGCTATGCCCGACGCCAAGGCAATGGCAGCAGCAACAGTTGAAGAGATATACAGTTACATCCACTCGGTTTCATACCCCAACAACAAATCGCAACACTTGAAAGGAATGGCGGAAAAACTGATAAAAGACTTTAACGGCATAGTGCCAAGCGATGTCAAAGAGTTGCAAACTCTGCCTGGCGTTGGCAGGAAAACCGCCAACGTAATTGCTGCCGTCGTCTTCAACCAGTCGGTAATGCCTGTCGATACACACGTATTCCGTGTATCTAACCGTATCGGACTGACTACAAACTCAAAGACACCACTCCAAACCGAACTGATCCTTGAAAAACACTTTCCTCCCCAAAAGCTGCCGATAGCGCACCACTGGCTGATTCTGCACGGACGATATGTCTGCACAGCTCGCAAACCACATTGCACAGATTGCGGCATCAAAGATATATGCCGCTTTTATCAGAAATCAAAAAAGAGCATTTAGGAAGTTATGTAACGGAAATTTCAAGCAAGAATGTGTTTCCCTTTAACTACACATAATAGCACTCAACTCATCCAACAATAACAGATATTATGATACTGACCTCCCATTTGTTTCTTTTTGGTCTTGTGGCTGTTGCAATCCCTATTGCAGTCCATCTGTTCAATTTCAGACGTTATAGAAAAGTTTATTTCAGCAACGTCGAACAATTAGAACAAATACAAACCGAAACACGGCGACAATCTACTATACGCCAATTGCTTATTATGGTCTGCCGCATATTGGCCATCGTTTTTTTGGTGCTTGCTTTCGCACGGCCGGTCATCCCTAACCGCAGCGGCACCGTCAAAGCCGGCATCAACGATGTCAGTATCTATATAGACAACTCCTTCAGTATGGAAAACAGCAACGGCAGTACTTCCTTGTTAGAACTGGCCAAAACGAAAGCTCGTGAAATTGTCGCTGCCTACGGCCCAACTGACAGGTTCCAACTGATGACCAACAATCTGGAAGGACGGCATTTCCACTGGGTGACCAAGGATGAGCTAATGCTGCTTCTGGACGACTTGGACGCTAGCAGCGCCTCCCCCACCCTCTCGGCAATGATTCAGCGTCAGTTCGACTTCCTCTCGACTGGACACGGTGCCAACAAACAGGCTTTCATCATCTCCGACCTGCAAGCAACGGCGGTGGATATCGACAACTTTCCCAACGACAGCAACATAACAACGACTTTCGTCCCTCTTGAAGCGTCGTCCTTAAACAATGTATATATCGACTCGCTGAGCCTCAATGCACCTGCTTTCTACCGTGGCAATAGCGTTTCGGCCGAAGTGTGGCTGCACAACGACGGCGACGAGGACCTGACAAAAGTGCCAGTAACACTCTTCGCCAACGGACGCCAGAGAGCATTGGCAACGGTGGATCTGCCTGCCAGGGGGATAGCAACGACAACAATGCACTTCACCATCGACAATGCAGGCGTCATCGAAGGAATAATTGAAACCACCGACTATCCTATCACTTTTGACGACAAATACTTTTTTTCGCTCAATATCCGCGACCGAATCAAGATGCTCACCGTCGAAGGTGGCAACAGCAACGAATACCTCGACCGACTGTTCGGAAACGACTCGTCGGTGGCTTACAGCACTCTAAACTTGAAGCAAATGGACTTCAGCCGCATCGACGGCAACGACATTATACTGCTCGACGAACTGCCGTCATTGACAACTGGAATGATGCAGTCGCTGAAGATGTTTGTCGAATACGGCGGAACACTGGTTATTGTGCCTGCCGACGAAATCGACGAATCCAGCTACAATGACGCCCTCCGTATGATGGCGGCTCCGCAAATGGCAGGTCGCAACAAAGCACGCGCTACTGCATCGTCCATTGACATCAACAACACTTTATACCGCAACGTATTCACATCAAAAACAACCGAAAACATTGAACTGCCAACAGTATCGAACTACCACCGGCTGACCACAGGCAGCACAACCCTGCGTGAACAGATAATCGTTCTTGCCAACGGCGACGACTACCTCTGCGCAACGCCTTGCGGCAATGGAAAAATATATCTTTTCGCCGCCCCGTTGCGTGACGCTTACACCGACTTTGTCCGGCAGGCTCTCTTCGTGCCTACGCTCTACAATATGGCACTTTACAGCATTCGGCCCACCCCGCCGGCAACGACGCTTGGCAGTTCCTTACCCGTCCCGCTTGCTTGCAGATATGACAACAATGAAACTGCTGTGAAACTACTTTCAGCCGACAACAACTACGAAGAAATACCCGACATAAGACGCAACGGCAACAACTGCTCGCTTATTCCCCATAGCACCATCAACACTGCCGGCAACTACCGTATCCTGCAGAACGGCAAAGTTTATGAAGGCATCTCTTTCAACTATTCGCGCCGCGAATCGCAGATGGAATTCATTGGCCGCGACACTTTCTCCAAAATGCTGAAAGACCACAATCTGAGCAACTACACCGTAGTGCGCAACGCCGAAAAACCGCTCGACAGCTACCTAAAAGAGCAAAACGAAGGCCGTCAATTGTGGCATTGGTGCATCATTATAGCTCTGCTTATGTTGGCCACCGAAGTCATTCTGCTAAGACTGCCACAAAAATAGAAAAACACTATCTCATACAGCCTTCCCACACCTTTTAAAAATATTTTACACAAAGACTTGCACATATATAAAAAATGCGTATCTTTGCAAGGTGAAATGTTACACACATTTCATTATATCGTATTCTATAACAAGTAATTAAATATTAATCCACAAACTAAACAAAAGGAGTTTACACAATGACAAAAGTTAAATCGCTGGCCGACCTCAAGGCTATGAGAGAAAAGCTTCAGTCGAATCTGGATGTCCGCGAAAAGGCGGAGAACCCGGAATCGCTTGTGCAAATCAAAGTCGCTATGGCCACCTGCGGTATCGCTGCCGGTGCCAAGAAAGTAATGGAACATATGATGCAAAAGGCTGACGAGCTGGGCATCCCCGCCGTTTTCACACAGACGGGATGTATGGGCTACTGCCACGCTGAGCCTACCCTCGAGGTGCGCGTACCGGGCAAAGACCCCATCGTTTTCGGCCACGTCGATAACGACCGCGCTGACGAAATCCTTACCAAATACGTCCAGAATGGCGAATTGGTTGAGGGCATCATCCCCGTTAATTACGAAACAATTGACAAGTAAAAGTTGAAAAGGTTGAAAAGGCTGTAAGGCAGAAAAGGTGCGAGAGCCCTGAACCCTGAGACCTTTAAACCCTTAAAACCTCAAAAAAGAGAATTATGGCAAAATACAAAATGCATATCCTAATCTGTGGCGGTACCGGATGCAAAAGCTCCAACAGCCTCGAGATTATCGAAAACTTCAAGAAAATCCTCGCCGAGAAGGGTCTGACCAACGATGTGCAGGTCATCAAGACAGGTTGCTTCGGATTCTGCGAGCGCGGCCCCATCGTCAAGATTATGCCCGACAACACCTTCTATACACAGGTGAAACCCGAGGATGCTGAACGCATCGTCAACGAGCATATCATCAAAGGTCGTAAGGTGCCCGATCTGCTCTACACCAATCCCGAAAACAAAGAGCACGTCAGTGACTCGAAACATATGGACTTCTACCGCAAACAGATCCGTATAGCTCTGCGCAACTGCGGTTTTGTTGATCCTGAAAACATCGAAGAGAGCATTTCTCGCGGTGGTTATGAAGGTCTTGCAAAATGTTTGACCGAGATGACCCCCGAACAGGTTATCGCCGAGATGAAAGCTTCGGGTCTCCGCGGTCGTGGCGGTGCCGGTTTCCCCACAGGTCTGAAATGGGAACTCTGCGCCAAGAACAAAGCTGACCAGAAATACGTCATCTGCAATGCCGACGAGGGTGACCCCGGTGCATTTATGGACCGTTCCATCCTTGAGGGCGACCCCAACAGCATCGTCGAGGCTATGGCCATCTGCGGTTACGCCATCGGTGCCAGCAAGGGTCTGGTATATATCCGTGCCGAATATCCCCTCGCTATCGAGCGTCTCAAAATCGCCATCAACCAGGCTCGCGAATACGGCCTGTTGGGCGAAGACATCCTGTGCACTGGCTTCAACTTCGACATCGAGCTCCGCTACGGTGCCGGCGCTTTCGTCTGCGGTGAGGAGACTGCCCTCATCCACTCTATGGAAGGCCAGCGTGGCGAGCCCACTCTGAAACCCCCGTTCCCCGCTGTTAGCGGTTACATGGGCAAACCCTCCAATGT
>JAGDCN010000002.1 GCA_017958525.1 Bacteroidales bacterium | reverse complement strand
TTGAGCTTGCCGTCCTCAAGCAGCAGGGCCGTGGCCTCGCGGATGGCGGCAACGGTGGCTGTGGGGTTGACCATAATGTACTCCTTCAGGCGGTCGTCGCGTGTTTCGCCGCCGTGCTTCGGATCGAAGAAGTCGGTGTAGTGCGGGTTGATCTGGAACGGCACGATGCCCATACAGTCGAACGAGGCCGGCATTACGATAGGCATATCGTTGGTGGTGCAGAGGGTGGGACCAGCCACATTCGAGCCTGCGCTCCAACCCATATACGGCATACCGTCGAAGGCACGCTGGCGGATGGCCTGCATCAGGCCTGTGCGCTGTAGTTCGCGGACCAGATGGAAGGTGTTGCCACCGCCGACGGCTACGCAATCAGTATTGTACACTGCATTGATGGGCAGTGCTTTATGGTGTACTGATTGAAGTTTTACTCCAAATTCGGCATACACCTTGGCCACCTTGGCTTCGTAGGCGTCGTAGCTCTTTTTCAGGCCGCCTTCGGCCAGGCTTACGCCGGCGTAGGGGACGAAAAGTACGCGTTTGACATTGTGCCGCTTGCAGAAGTCGGCAATCATATCCTTGCACCAGCCGAGGTAAGCCTCGCCGCGCATAGTGCTATTGCTGATCAGAAGGAGGTTACGTTTGTCCATACAGTTATTTATTGGTGTTTATATTATGTTCTCGTTTTTGGCTCGTTCGAGCAGTTCCCATTTGAAATATTTGTTGAAACAGATGTCGTCCAACTCCTGAAGCGAGAGGCGGACTTCCTTGTCCCAGTCGGACCGCAGTATCACCTCGTCGTCGCCAGACTCGCATTCGGAGGGTCTGATTTCGCGACTGATTCCCAGTACTTTCGATTCGGTGATGAACGCCCGCCGGCAGATGTCTAGAGTCAGCCTTCCTCCGTCGAGAATCATACCGGGGAGCCAAAGGCTTTCGCCGTTGTTGGTTTCAACGATTATGGCCCATTGCATACTTATCGATGGCGGTATGCCGAATTCTGTCCTCAGTCGTTGTTCTATTTCTTGTGCTACCATATCAGGGCGTTAGGCGTCGATGTTGGCGTAGGTGGCGTTGCGCTCGATGAATTCGCGGCGCGGCGGCACGTCGTCGCCCATAAGCATCGAGAAGGTTCGGTCGGCGCTGGCGGCGCTGTCGATGGTAATCTGGCGCAACTGGCGGTTCTCCGGGTCCATAGTAGTCTCCCACAGCTGTTCGGGATTCATCTCGCCGAGACCTTTGTAGCGTTGCACGTGGACAGCCGACTCCTTGCCGCCGCCCAGCTCTTCGATGGCGCGGATGCGGTCGTCCTCCGTCCAGCAATAGACGTTCTTTTTGCCTTTCTTGACTGAATAAAGTGGGGGAGTGGCCAGATAAACATAGCCGTTCTCGATGAGTTCGGGCATATAGCGGAAGAAGAAGGTCAGCATCAGGGTGTCGATGTGCGAACCATCGACATCGGCATCGGTCATAATGATAACCTTGTGATAGCGAAGACCTTCCATATTCAGCGCCTTGCTGTCTTCGACAGTTCCGACTTTAACGCCGAGGGCTGTGTAAATATTGCGGATTTCCTCGCTCTCGAAGGCGCGCTGCTGAAGTGCTTTCTCGACGTTGAGAATCTTGCCTAGCAAGGGAAGGATGGCCTGGAAACGACGGTCGCGGCCCTGTTTGGCACTTCCGCCTGCCGAGTCGCCCTCGACAAAGAAAATCTCGCACATCGACGGGTCTCCATCCTGACAGTCGGCCAGTTTGCCAGGCAGACCACCGCTGCTGAACACCGTGCCGCGCTGCACCATCTCGCGGGCTTTGCGGGCCGCCTGGCGTGCGCGGGCGGCAAGGATGACCTTTTCTACGATGGTCTTTGCCTCGTTGGGGTGCTCCTCAAGGAAATTTTCAAGCATCTCGCTCACGGCGCTATCTACGGCGCCGCGCACCTCGGTGTTGCCAAGTTTGGTCTTTGTCTGTCCTTCGAACTGGGGCTCAGCCACTTTGACGCTGATGACTGCCGTCAGACCCTCGCGGAAGTCGTCGCCACTGATGTCCACCTTGGCCTTGGTCAGCATACCCGACTTGTCAGCGTATGCTTTCAGTGTGCGTGTCAATCCGCTGCGGAAACCGGTCAGGTGCGTGCCACCCTCGTGGGTGTTGATGTTGTTGACGTAGCTGTGCAGGTTCTCGCTGAATGAAGTGTTGTACTGCATTGCGATTTCGATGGGAATACCTTGGCGTTCACCTTCGATGTAGATGCATTCGGGCATCAGCGGTTCGCGGTTCTCGTCGAGGTATTTGATGAAATCTTGCAGTCCTTTCTCACTGAAAAAGCGCACTTTCTGCGTTTCGCCCTTCTCGTCGCGGTGGCGTTTGTCCTCGATGGTCAGCTCGATGCCCTTGTTGAGGTATGCCAGTTCGCGCAGGCGGTTTTCAAGTGTCGGGAAGTCATATTCGGACACGGTGAAAATTTGCGGGTCGGGATGAAAGTGGATTTTGGTGCCGCGCTTGTCGGTCTCGCCAACCTGTTTGACGGGGTAGAGCGGCAGTCCGCGGCTGTATTCTTGGCGGTAAACCTTGCCGTCGCGATACACCTCGGCGGTCATATGGTCGCTGAGGGCGTTGACGCAGCTGACACCCACGCCGTGCAGACCGCCACTGACTTTGTAGCTGCCCTTGTCAAACTTGCCGCCGGCGTGAAGCACGGTCATAACCACCTCAAGGGCAGAACGATGCTCTTTTTCGTGCATATCCACGGGGATACCGCGACCGTTGTCTTCGACGGTAATCGAGTTGTCCTCCTCGACGGTGACGGCTATGCTGGTGCAGTAGCCCGCCAGAGCCTCGTCGATTGAGTTGTCAACCACTTCATAGACCAAATGGTGCATACCGCGGAAGTTTACGTCGCCGATGTACATTGCGGGACGCATTCTGACGGCCTCGAGGCCTTCGAGAACAGTGATATTATTAGCGCTATAATTCTCTTGTTTAGTGTTGTTTAACTCTTCACTCATTGTGTCTGTTTCTGTTTAGTTTTAGGTTGCAAAATTACGAAAAAATTATGGTTTGCGAGGCTTTTTTTTTGCAGTTTAATTATTAACAATTTGTGAAAAAAAATATCGCCCTCTTTCACTCCTTTTCGCAATCAGCCAAACTCCCTCCGAAAAACCAAACTATTTAACATTTTTAAATATTGAAATCCAATTAAATAATCTGAAATTTGCCCTCAAATCTTAAATTTTAACATTTATAGTTAAAAACAGTTAAAAATTGCACTAAAATCGCCAAAATACAACTGCTTGATTTGCAACTACCAAGGGGGTATCAAACTTTTACCAAACTTTTATCAAATTCCTACCAAATTTTTGTTAAATTTTACCTTGGTAGAATTAAATTGGAAAATAATTGGTTTTTGGTTTGGGTTTTACACTCTCCGGCTCCTTTCCGGGTGTGCTGTATATGTGTCTGCCTTGTTGTTTTGTTGCGTGAAAAAGTTTAATTTCAAGTTAGTAATGCAACACAAAAGATGAAAAGAAGCGACAATAAATCTGTTATATGTGCGTTATATGAAAAAATAGTTGTAACTTTGCATTCTGAAAATAGAATATGAAATGTTGAAGAAACTGTCAATGTTGCTGATATTGAGTGTTTTCTTCGCGACGGTTTTCGCTCAGGAATTTCGTTGCGGTGTGACTATTAACTATCAGAAACTGCAGAGTACAACACAACAGTACGAGACTGGCGATTTGAAGATTTTCGAGACGATGAAACGTGCCGTAGAGGATTTCGTCAATGGCCGTCATTGGACGAACCTTGAATTCGACCAGGTTGAGCGTCTTGACTGCTCCATAAGCATCATATTGTCGCAGCGCACATCGGCGACGGACTTTGGTGGCCAGATATCTGTCCAGCTCCGCCGTCCGGTTTATAACTCGAACTATACGTCGGGAGTATTCAATTATCTTGAAGGCGGCAACGATTTCCTGTTCTCTTTCGACGAGAGCCGTCCGCTTGAATTTGACCCCAACACCTTTTACGACAATCTTTCTTCGACGCTGGCGTATTATTGCTATATTATGCTGGGCCTTTACTTTGACTCTTACGGACCTAATGGTGGCCAGCCTTTCTTCGAGATGGCCCAGACGATCGCCATCGCTGCGGGTGCTGCAGCTTACAAGGGCTGGAAACCCAGCGACAGTCAGAAGGCTCGCTACTGGTTCGTTGAAAACCATACCAATTCGGCCTACGAGGCATTGCACAGCGTTTACTATTACTACTATCGTTTGGGACTTGATATGATGACAAAAGACCAGCCCACGGCGCGGCGCAATATCATCCAGTCGCTGCGCTACCTGCTGCAGGTGCATAAAAAACGTTCCAATTTGTTGTCAGTGACGCAGTTCCTTGATGTCAATATGGCTGAAATCGTGCAGATTTTCACTCCTGCTCCTACCGAGGAACAGAAGGAAATTTTTGACATAATAAAAGAAATCAGCCCGATAAATATATCTAAATTGAAAGATTGGAATGTGAAGTAAATTGATTTGAATTAATTATTTAAAACATCAATATTAAAATATTATGACTCAAATACCTATACAAAAAGAAACTATTGACCGCATCGCTGCAGCCAATAAGATTCAGAACCCCGGCAAAGCCAGCATCCGCGAGATGCGCAAGATGATACAGGACGTTGAAAAGGAGACGGGTGTCCGTTTCGTTAAGATGGAAATGGGTATTCCCGGTTTGCCTGCCCCGCAGGTTGGCGTAAATGCTCAAATTGAAGCTCTTAAGAGCGGCGTTGCCAGTATCTATCCTGAGATTTACGGTACTGCCGATTTCAAACAGGAGGCTGCGCGCTTTGTCAAGAATTTCCTTGACATCGACGTTACACCCGAATGCTGCGTGCCTACGGTCGGTTCTATGCAGGCCGGTTTCGCAAGTTTCTTGACATTGACCCGCTATGACGCCAAAAAGACTAAGGTGCTGTTCATCGACCCCGGCTTCCCGGTTCAGAAACAGCAGTGCCGCGTGCTTGGCATCCCGATGAAGACCTTCGACGTTTATGAATACCGTGGCGACAAGCTTCGCGACAAACTTGAAGAAGAACTTAAAGACGGCGATGTTGCTTGCTTGATTTACAGCAGTCCCAACAATCCCGCTTGGTTCTGTTTTACGGAGCACGAATTGAAGATTATCGGCGAAATGGCCAACAAGTACGGTGTGGTTGTTCTTGAGGACGATGCCTACTTCCTGATGGACTTCCGCAAGGATTACAGCGTTCCCGGTCAGGCTCCGTTCCAGCCTACCGTGGCTAAATATACCGACCGCTATGTGCTGATGATCAGCGGTTCCAAATCGTTCAGCTATGCCGGCGAACGTATTGCTATGATGATTTGCAGCCCCAAGCTGTTCAATATGGAGTGCCCCGACCTGGCTCGTTTTTACAGCCAGACACAGCTCGGCAGAGCCTTGATTTTCGGCACGTTGTATTGCCTCAGTTCTGGTACCGCCCACAGCGTTCAGTATGCTATGGCGGCAATGCTTAAGGGTGCAAACGACGGCACGTTCAACTTTGTAAAGGATATCAAGGAGTATGGCGAGAAGGCCGAGGTTATGAAAAAACTCTTCACCGACAACGGTTTCTATATCGTTTATGACAAGGATATGGGCGAGGACATCGGCGACGGTTTCTACTTCACTTTCTGCTATCCTGGTTTTGAAGGTGTTAATCTGCTCAACGAACTTATCCGCTACGGTATCAGCGCTATTGCCCTCGATATCACCGGCAGTCACAAGCAGGGCATCCGCGCTTGCGTTGCTTTGGTTCAGCGCGACCAGTTCCCCGACCTCAAGGATCGTCTGGAGAAGTTCCACGCCGACCATCCGGTGAAATGAAATAAAATCTTTATTGTAATGGGTCGACACACAGGTGTCGACCCATTTTTTATCTGTTAATTGTCAAGCCATTTCCAAACGGGTATTATCCTTATCTCTTTCTTTTTTTGAAATATAATGTCATCTTGGTCTAATGTTATTATTGTCCCCTTTTCCAAGTTGAGGAAGTCAAGTGCTTCGAGCAATCCTGCAACTTCACGTTCCTCGTTTTCGGGAGTTAATTTTTCACACACCTGTACAGAATCTATGGGTTTGTTTTGTTTGCAAAGAATAAAGTCACATTCGTGATGGTTCTCGTTGAAGTAAAATAATTCCAGCCCCTTCCGTTTTAGTTCCATATACACTTCGTTTTCAAGTTTTCGTCCGGTATCTTGTGAAAATGAAGGTGTTGACAAAGAATGAAGTCCCAAGTCGATGCTATAGATTTTTTTCGGGTTAATGAGTTGTTTTTTATACGAATATGTGAATTTAGACAGAAGGCTGATTAGATAGCTGTTTTCGAGGTATGACAGGTAGTCTGATATTGTAGAGGCTGATTTTACTCCAATCATATAGGTCAATTTGTTTGCAGATGTCAAGTTCCCGATATTGCCCATCAGATAGACAAAAAGGTTTTTGATGGCTTTGTCGTCGCGAAGGTTGTACCGTACAAGGATATCCCTGTATAGAATGTCGTTGATGAGTTCTGTTATTATTCTGGGGTCTTTTGAATTGATATATTCAGGGAATCCACCGCTTTCGAGATATTGGAGCATTGTGTCTGCGCCGGATTTCTGTTTTGTATATCCGATGAATTCGTTGTATGAAAAGGGGTAAAGCGTGTGGCTTATATGCCGTCCTGTCAGTCTGGTGCCAAGTTCGCGACTAAGCATTGACGAATTGCTACCTGTGACAACAACGTGAAAATCCTGTTCGAGTTTACTCCTAATGTATATTTCCCATCCTTCAACGACTTGAATCTCATCGAAAAACAACCATTCTGGTTTTTTTTCTTCTATGATAGAATCAAGTGTTCTGAAGTCGTTCATTTGAAAACCAAACAAGCTTGGAGTATCGAAGTTTATGTATAGTGACTTTTCTGGCTGTTGAGAAAGTATTTGTTGTACCAGAGTTGATTTGCCGCACCTTCGTATGCCTGAGACAATATATGCGAAATTCTTGATGTTGAAGTTTATTTCGTCTAATATTTTCCTTTTGTAAGTTGGTCTATTTGCTGTGGCTAACTG
The DNA here is from genome assembly GCA_017958525.1 of Bacteroidales bacterium. Classification (GTDB taxonomy): domain Bacteria; phylum Bacteroidota; class Bacteroidia; order Bacteroidales; family P3; genus Colimorpha. The sequence continues at coordinate 8,277 of JAGDCN010000002.1, read as the reverse complement.
TCTGGCTATTACCTCGTTTATTGCTGATTTGCTTATCATTTTTTATGTGTTTCTCAAATGCAAATATACAACTTTTTATTGATAATGCAAGAAAGCTTTCATTATCAATGGAAACTTTTTGTTATTTATAATGGAAACTATTGGGCATGATAAAAAAAACTTCCGTTTGCCAATCGGAAGTTTTTTTTGTCTTTTGCGAATTAAAAATCCTTATAATAAGTTGCGGCGGATTCGCAAATCCGCCGCAACTTATTATATTCTTTCATCAATCATTTCGTTCTTTCCAAAACTTTTCATATAGATTAATTTTCCAACACTTTTTTGTTGCTGTTTTTTGCTTATTCTTTATTTCTTTTGTCATACTGCGATTCACAATCTCAATCTTGCCATCTGGTGATACGATATACGTTTTTGTCCCGTCCTCAAGATACACTTTATCGTCGGCCACATAATTGTAGCTTTCAGGTTCTTTATCTTTTGATACCCTGTATCCGAATGGGACAAAGACGGGTTTGCAGGTATCTGATTCTGTGTTGAAAAAGCATATTAATTGGTCGTGGTCGTAATACAGCGTTGAGTCGTGCCTGTACTTCATCACTTCAACTTCGCGTGGTACGGAGGCACCGAGGTCTAATACTTTTTCCTTTTTTTTGTATTTAGATTCGTAATTAACACTTGCGCTTCGCGAGATGATGATAAAATTAGTGCCATTCGATAGTTGAAATGGGTCGGAGAAGTTCCATTTGTAAGTGCCGCCCGCTGTGCCTGACCACGGAAATACTTGGGCTTCACCAAACATTCCTTTTTTGAAATAAGATTCAAGGCGATCCTTGCTTAGCTTATATTCTATGTCTTTCAGCCTGTTGCAGGTGCTGTCGTCAATAATGTAGTTTCTCGAGGTTGTTTTTCTGCTTGAAAGGTCGAAATTAATAATATTCAGTTTGAAACCAACGGTTGTAATATTGACCGAGTAAAAGCCTTTTTCGGTGAAAACAATCTTGCTGTCGCTATAATGTGGAAATTGTATAGTATACGGTTCGCAAGTTTTGGCGTTATCTTTAAAATCAAACACCCAAATTTTATATTTGTATTTAGAATAACAATAAAAAACACCATCAACATAACAAACGTCATTAAAGGAAAAATCATTATCGTTAAATTTGTATTCTGTTTCAATTGATGCGTATTTTAAAGTGTCGCGAGTCTTGTAGTCTAATACGTATGCCTCGATTTTTCTGCATTCTTTTCTGCTTGTTGTATAGATGATGACTCTTATAGTTTTGTCGTCATTAGCATAGTAATGATGTATTCTATGCTTCTTTTTTTGCGTGGCGGGGGGAACCGACTCTTTTAGCATTATGCTGTTTGTTGTGGACTCGGGACTAACGCTGCTTGCGGAGGCTTCGTTGTGGTTATACATTGTGCATTTCTGGTTCTTCGCCGACAATTGTCCGGAGCTGAACAGCAGTGCTGCTGCAATTAATAATACTTTTTTGTTCATTTTCGGGTATTTTGAAGTTAATAAAAAAATCCGTGAACTTCTGTCGGTACCCGAGGATCTGGACTTCCTGTCACCCAAACGAGAAAGCTCACGGCTTGCGTGAGCTTTCTGCTTTCTTGTGGGTGACGTACTTCTTGAAAATGTCCAGTTTCCGGGTACGCTTTAAAAAGCTTTAACGCTTATAGATTAATTATTTATTTTATTGTATTTCTTTGGTATTCAGCGTAGTTTTGGTTGATTGCTAGTTTTGTTTACAATGCAAATATACAATTATTTTTTGATAAATTTGCTTGTTGTATTGTTTATGCGAATTAGATAGACGCCGCGTTGCAGCTTCCCGACATTAACTATAGTGCGTTCTTCGCTGGTTTCGGCATTGAGTACGCAGCGACCCATTGCGTCAAAGATTTGCACCGTTCCTGGAGTCGACTCGATGCAAAGCGTTGTGCTTGCGGGGTTTGGGTATATGTGCAATGATGCCGTCTCGACAGGTGTTTCGATGCCGACGTATGGGTCCTGCTCGTAGCAACCAATGTCGGTGCGACCGCTGCGGAAGCGGTTGCCGCCGGCCAGGTCGGTGACGTAGGAGCCTGTGCGGATGGTGTCGCCGGCGTTGACCAGCGGAGAGAGGCTGCTGAGTCGCCAGTCGCCGAGGTTGTTGGTGGGTCCGACAGTTGTGTCGGGATTGACAAAGAAGGGTCCAGTGCAGTTGTCGGGACGGTTGATGTGGGAGATTCCGAAGTTGCTGTTGCTGTCTTTTTCGCCAAATCCTTCAATGGCGGAGAAGGATATCTGGCTTATGTTGTTGTTGCTCAACGAGCTGTCGTTGCGCCAAATGATGCTGTTTCGAATTTTGACGTTGTTGTTGATGATGCCGGTGCCACTGTTGCAGACGATGTCGCTGCCGTCGATGGAGCCACCGTCGGCCTTGATGCCGAATCCGTCGTTGTGGACAAAAAGGCAGTTTTTGACTAATCCGAGGTTGTTGTACAGGGATCCGCCGTGGTTGTTGTTGAAGATGCAGCAGTAAATGCTGCCTTCACGTGAATAGATGGCAGCGCCGTTCTCTGTGTCGGTGACGGTGTTGTTTGTGATACGGCAGCGTTCCAGGCGCAGGGTGTTGTATATATATGCTGCTGCTCCGGTTTCGGCCAAACCATTGGCCAAAGTGATATCGTAAATGCGGCTCGAAGTAGTGAGGTTAGGCGAAAGGAGCACGGCGCGTTTGCCGTCGCCGCTGAGGATGGTGGCGGAATTCTGCAGGTTGCGCTCTTCGATGGATATCTCAGTACCGTTGAATCCGCCGTAAATGGTTATGCCATTGGGAATAGTGAAAGCGTAGTCGGAGTTTGTGTCGCCGCAGTAAGTGCCGTTTTTTACCCATATTTCTCCGCGTTTGTACATACCCATAATCGTCATTGCGTTGTTTATGCTGGGATGTGCTGAATTCCATCCCGAACCATCGCCTTCACCGTCACTAGAAATGTAGTAAACCTCGTTCATTGGTCCTAAATTGCTGGGTATGATGTTGAATACGGCACCTTGTCCGGAGGAATAACCGTTGACGCTTGTTAGACTGTAGAAACCATCGCCATAACCGCTCCAGCCGAAGTTGAAGTGGTAGGTGCCGTTGTTGCGATAGCCGTCGCAGACAAAGGCGTGTCCTCCTTCGCTGTTGCTGCCGCTGTAATATACTGGGCGTCCCAGGTCGAGGTCGTGACGCAGCAAGGAATCCCAATAGGTTGAGTTTTGAACACTTTTGCCAAGATAATATGAGTTGAAGTATCCGAAGAATTGCAGCGCTTCGGGTACATCTTCGCTGTGGGCACCGCTGCCACTGGTGTGCGATGGGTTTTGGTAGTTCATTCTTACTGCAATGCCGCAGTGGTAGCATAATTGCGAAACAGCGTGTTGTTGTGCGGCATTTGAATAGTAGTGAACACTGATTGGCATCTGCGAGTAGTCATATACTGTCGAGTCGAAATGGGCTGACAATGCGCCGTATGCCGAATGGACGTAGTTGCGATGATAGAATCCTGTGCTGGGATAGCGGTGATAGCGTATGATCTGGGCCATTGCTGTGGCGACGCATCCTGTCACGGCGTGGCTACCGTTGTAGATAGGGCAGTAGTTGTTGTAACCTGTTCCCTGATCCCATCGCGTTTCGACAAGGGCATCGACGGCTTTGCCTCCCTTGGCGGTGTAGAATGTCGCATCGCCGTTTTCCAATGCTTTCCATTCAGTTTGAAAAGCGGTCTGCTGTCGGGTGATTTCGGATGATTTGGTTGCGCTGGCCTTAACAGCATTAACATCTTCTACGTAGTTGTCAAGCCATACTTTGAGGTTGTCGGGCAAACGGCTGCTGTCGAAAACGCCGTTGAGCGAGTAGCCTACCACAGGGGCAAAGGAACGATTGGCACCGGCCAGAATGAATCCGTGGTTGCCAATGTTAAAGGCATAGATTACTGGGCTGTTGTAATTGTCGTAATAGATGAGTTGTGGAAGATTCTGTATTTCAGCGTTTGCCAGTTCCGGTTCGTAGATGGCAATGTACTGCTGTGCTACTGAGCGGGCTTTTTCGATACTGACTGTCTGTGCAAAGGTGGTGGCGAATGCGCAGAGCAGAAGCAGTGATAATAGTGTTCGTTTCATATTGTGTTGAATTATAGTCTGTTGATAAAGTCCCAAACGTGATTGATAACTATGTCGGCACGTATGTCGAAAGCTTCGCGCGTGGCGTAGCCGATATGCGGAACGGTCACGCAGTTGTTGGCATTGAGCAGCTGATGGTTTGCTTCCAATGGCGGCTCTTTCTCGTAAACATCTATTCCTGCACCTGCCAATTTGCCGTTGTTCAATGCGTTGGCGAGAGCATTGATATCTATGACATTGCCGCGGGCGGTGTTGATGAGGATGGCTGTCGGTTTCATCAGTGCCATCTCTTTTTCTCCGACTAAGTGGTGCGTTTCGGCAGTCATCGGAACGTGCAACGAAACAATGTCACTACACTGCATCAGAGTGTTGAGGTCGCAGTATTCGGCACCAATATTTTTAACCTCGTCGCGTTCGGTGCGGCTGTATGCCAACAGGGTGCATCCGAAGGCTTTGAGCAGGCGCATCGTAGCGATGCCTATGGCACCGGTGCCGACGATGCCGACAGTTTTGCCTTTAAGCTCGCGGCCGAGGAATGTACCGCGGCTGCCGCCTTGGCGTATGGTGCCGTCGAGTTCGGTGATTTTGCGCAGAACGTCAATCATCAGGCCCACGGCCAGTTCGCTGACTGCAGTGGTGGAGTATCCGGCGGCGTTTTGGACGAAGATATTGTGTTCGTCGCAGTATTTCAGATCTATGTGGTCCAATCCGGTGAATGCCACAGACAGCATTTTGAGTTTGGAACATTGTGCCAGGACGGTGCTGGTCAGCTTGATATTGGAAATAATAACTATTTCGCTCTCTTTCATACGTTCGGCAAGGGTTGCCTCGTCTTCGTGACGATCCATAAAATAGTGGAACGAATGACCTTGCCCTGCAAAGTTCTTTTGCAGTTCTTTGAAATGGTTTTCGCTGATTCCCAGCGGTTCTACGCAGGTGATTATCATAACAATGATTCTTTTTCGTTTTAATTATGCAATAAACGGCAAAATATTAAAAATATTTTACCGTTTCTTTTTTACTGAAAATCCAAAGCCCCCAAGTTTTTCGCCCAGACCGTAATATTTGCCGTGAGAATATGCCAGCGGGGCGCAATGGTTAAGCTGGAAAGCACCTGTTGTTTTGTCGATGAGTTTTTCTTCGGCATCGATTGCCACCACACGTGCAATGAACATATCGTGTGAGCCAAGTTCCTTGATTTCCATCACTTGGCATTCAATATTCAGTGGTGATTCGGCTATGAGCGGTGCCTTGACAATCTGGCCCGTTTCGGGAGTGAGGTGCATTTCGCGGAACTTGTTGAAATCGCGGCCGCTGCGCACGCCGCACCAGTCGGTGGCACGCACCAGGGCTTCGGTGGTCAGGTTGATGACAAACTCGCCTGTACGCGATATGATGGCGTGCGAATGGCGCTGTTTCCTGACTGATATATAGCACAAGGGCGGGTCACTGCAGATAGTGCCCGTCCAAGCTATGGTGATGATATTGTATTCTTTTTCATTTTCGCCACACGACACCATTACGGCAGGCAGCGGGTAGATCATATTGCCGGGTTTGAAGGCTGTCTTCATAGGCGTGGTGCGAAGAATGGGATGTCTCAGACTTATTCTTTTATTTTCTTCTCAATTTCGTCAACCCAGAAGTGGAACTGCTTGTCGGTCTCGTTGAGGTTGGCCACGGTCTTGCAGGCGTGAAGAACTGTAGCGTGGTCTTTGTTTCCGCACTGGAGACCAATGATGGCGAGTGAAGATTTTGTCATCTTCTTGGCAAAATACATAGTCAGTTGGCGTGCCTGGACAATTTCGCGCTTGCGTGTGGGCGACTGAATGCTGTCGATAGGGAGCTTGAAATAGTCGCACACCACTTTTTGGATGTAGTCGATAGTGATTTCGCGGGTTGTGCTTTTGACGAACTTGTCGATCATTTGTTTGGCCAAGTCGATGGTAATCTCGCGGTGGTTCAGCGAAGACTGTGCGATAAGTGAAACCAAAGCACCTTCCAGTTCGCGCACGTTGGTGTTGATGTTGTAGGCTATGTATTCGATAACGTCCTTGGGCATTTCTATGCCGTCGTTGGCAAGTTTTTGGTTAAGGATGGCAATGCGTGTTTCCACGTCGGGGGTGCCAAGATCAGCCGCCAGACCCCATTTGAGGCGCGACAGCAGTCTGGGTTCGAGGGTGCCCAGTTCAGACGGTGCCTTGTCACTGGTGATGACTATCTGTTTGTTGCGCTGGTGCAGATAGTTGAAAATGTGGAAGAAAGCCTCTTGTGTATGTGTGCCTTTGGAAGCCCAGAACTGAATGTCGTCAAGAATCAGGAAGTCAATCAGCTCGTAAAAATGAACAAAGTCGTTAGTGTTTTTGTTTCTCACGGCATCGACATACTGTTGCAGGAACTGTTCGGAAGTGACATACAGGACCGTAGCGTCGGGATGCAACTCTTTAGCTTTGATACCTATGGCGTGGGCAAGATGTGTTTTGCCAAGACCGACGCCGCCGTGGAGCAACAGGGGGTTGAACGATGTGCGGCCGGGATTGCCAGCGACAGCGTAGCCTGCGGCGCGAGCCAGACTGTTGCAGTCACCTTCGACAAAGTTTTCGAGCGTATAGTTGCTGTTGAGTTGCGAAGGAATCTTCTGCTTCTGCAGTCCTACAATCACGACGGGATTGGTGGGTATGTCGCGGCCGCTTTCGCTGCTATCTATCACCATTGGCACATCTTTGGGCTTGTTCATAGTCGATTGGCGACCCATCGAAGGCAGGTTGGTGGTAATAGGTGCTCCTGCAATGCTGGTGTCCATAACAATACTGTATTTCAGCATTCCGTTGGGGCCTAGCTGAAGGCGAATGGTACGTTTGAGCAGGTCGATAAAATGTTCTTCCAGCCATTCGTAAAAGAACTGGCTTGGCACCCTGATGGTAAGGATGTTGTTTTCGAGTTGGATGGGAACGATAGGTTCAAACCAGGTTCTGAACACTTGATCGTTTTCCGGCCCAAGGTTCTCTTTGATTATTTTTAGGCAGTTTGCCCATACGGTTTTATAGTTTTGCATCATTTTGATGATTCTTACGGTGTGATTTTATACGACTTATGCTAAAAATGCTCTTTGTTTGTTTGTGATGCAAATTTCTCACTAATTTTTTTTCTGGAAATTGAAAAATAAATTTGCACAATTCAACTATTTTTATTAAACCATTTCGCGGCAATATTGTTTAAAAAATGTATTGTCTTCAAAATTTCTTATCTGACAATTATTTAAATATTCATTAGCATTTTTCGGGCCTATTAATATACAACTTTTCATAAAATCAAAAAAAAAATTCTAAAAAAAATTACGTCTTTTTTGCACTTTTTTATGTTCATTTTTAAAATGTTGTTTTGTAATTTGATATGGAATTTTGTTTTGTAAATAACAGTCAATCAAAAATATAGTGTAATAAATTGATTGTCTGATTATCTATATTTTATCATATTTGCTACTTGTCAGATTGTCATTGTCTTTGTGTTTTTATGAACCAAATGTGAACTTTTTCCCTTCGCGAAAAAATTTATTTTTTTGTTTTTTTTTTCTCAAGGGAAGACAACAGAATAATGCGACGTTATAGTTTATATATATTATTGTTGAAAAATAATAATGAATTAATACATTTATAATAAAAAAAAGCGTAACTTTGTAATTCCTTATTGACTGGAAAATATCAAATAAATAATTGTATATAACCATTTTAAAACAAAAATCAAAGATGAAAACAGCTTATAATTTCAATGCAGGTCCCTGTGTCCTGCCCAAAGAGGCCATTGAATCTACCATCAATGCCATCCGCGATTTCGACAATACCGGTATCGGTCTGCTCGAGATTTCGCACCGTACCCCCGGTTGGGAACGTACTATGGAAGAAACCCGCCAGCTGTGGCGCGACCTGCTGAACATCCCTGCTGAGTATGAAATCCTTTTCCTCGGTGGTGGTGCCAGCACCGGCTTTATGGATGTACCTGCCAACCTGCTCAACAAGAAGGCTGCCTACCTGCAGACCGGTGTTTGGGCAAAGAAAGCTGCCAAAGAGGCCAAAAACTTCGGTGAGACTGTTATCGTTGCTTAGAGCGAAGACAAGACATACAGCTAC
>JAGDCN010000097.1 GCA_017958525.1 Bacteroidales bacterium | reverse complement strand
GGGATACAGCTCAATCGATTCCTAATCTTCGCTCTTCAAATCGAACTGGACGGGCAGTGAAAATTGCATCCTTACAGGCTTGCCGTCCACTTCGCCGGGTTTCCATTTCGGCATCGTGTTGACGGCTTTAAGGACAGCCTCGCCACAGCCCTCGCAGATGTCGCGCATAATCCTTGCGCCTGTCACCGAGCCATCCTTTTCTATGGTGAATACGACTACCACCACACCCGAGATGTCGGCGCAGCCGTTATTTTCTGGAAACACAATGTTGTCTTCCAGGTATTTATACAAAGCTTCTTCGCCGCCTGGAAAAACAGGGTAGGTCTCGTTAATCATACCCAAAATCATCTCATCATCGTCATCGGACAAGGCAGGTGGCTCAGGAATACTGTCAATAGTTTGGGAGTCAAAGTTTTCGCATAAAAAATCCTCATCGTCCATACCGCAAACAATAAGATCCGTTTCGGGCTCGGAATCTGTTTTTACGTCGGTTACAATGCTGTCGCACAACGGTATCGGTACGGTGTCTGGCAACGGCGTATCGACCCGCAGCGTCGGCTCGCCGGCGCCGCCGCAGGCAGCAAGCGAAAGCGTGAGGCCAGCCACCGTTGCGGTACGGCCTTTGGTGATGCGGCTCGTCAAAGCCTGCTCAAGGTAGCGCACCTCGGCCTCGCAGCGCGGACAGGTGCCGCGGCAGTCGCCCTCGTGGGAGCATTCCTCGACAGTGAACGGTATGCCGTTTTCGTCGGCAATCTGCTGACGCACAGCCTTCAATTGATTGCAAATCTTCTTACCGCGAGACATAATTTGATCAATTATCGATATGCAAAATTACAAAAAATATATAATTAACTAGGTAAAGTGAAAAAAAATTTGCGTAAGAGATTTTTTTTTCGTTATTTTGCTTTTTGCGAGTGGGAGACAATTGAGGCGGAAATGGCGTTTAAATAACTGAAAAATAGACAGAAATATCAATACGCAGAATTATGAAAAAGTTAATGCGCATAGTGATGACCCTGCTTTTGGTGTTCGGATTGGCTGGAGTTTGCGGCACGGTGACATCGTGCAAATCGTCGTCCGAGTCGATGTATAGCACCAAGAAAAAGACATCGAAGAAGATTAACCGCAACTACAAGGTTCGCGGCAACAACCAGCGCAACAGTTCGACGTATCACACTTATTGATGTCCTTGTTCAAGGATTGTTCAGCGGTGATAAAAAGGTTGTTGTTATACGTCCTGCTTGTTTCTATGGCGGGAACGGTTGTTGCACAGTCGTTCCGCGTCAGTGTCAATTCCCCTTCCCGACTGGGAAGGGATTTTGAGTTGTGGCTGTATGACAGCGATACCTTGTCACAAGTGATAAAGACTAAAAGCAAAAAAGGTCCGTTGGTTTTTGTGGGAAAGATAAACGGTACATCGTATGCTGAATTACGACACAATAATATGGTGCGTCCGCTGCCTTTTTTTATTGAGAATGCTGACATAACCATTAATTACAATGCTGACGACCCCGAAGCGTCACCGATAACGGGCTCGCGAGCGAACAGCGTTTTGCGTTATCAGTTGGAGCAGTGTGGCGTGTCGGATGTTGAGTGTTTGAGTCGCTTTGTGGCTGAAAACCCGTCGGCAGCGGTGTCACCATACATTTTAGACAGATACATTGCTGCGCAAAGCGACTATGAAACCATCCAACGTTTGTATGGAATGTTGTCGGGCGAAGCACAAAAGGCCTATCATTTCAAGCGACTCGGCTCACGATTGAAGATACAATCATCGTTGTCAGTAGGCAAACCGCTGCCATTGATAGAGTTTGCCGACCAAGACAACCGCCGTCTGAACACAGACACACTTTTTGTCGAAGGCAAATGGAATATCTTGCTCATAGGGGCATCATACTGTCGCCAGTGTGACAATATAAAGAAAGAGGTGAAAGAGAATTTTCCAGATGTCAATATGGTCACTCTAAATGTCGATAGCTTATCCAGTGGCTGGGATTCGCCTTTGATGAAGCAGCTGGACATAGATCATATACCATATCTGATGATTCTGGATAAAGAGAAGAAGATCGAGGCAAGAGATGTCAGATTTTGGGAAATAAAACGCATAATACATAAACAATAACAGAATAAAACTATCATAATAAAATATGGAAACTACGCTATACCCGTTGAAATTTATGCCGTTGTATAAAAACAAGGTATGGGGAGGTAACAAGATCAAATCGTTAGGATTCGATTACGATCCTCTGCCGAACTGCGGAGAGCTGTGGGCTTTGTCGGCAGTCAAGGACAACGAGTCGGTGATTTCAAACGGTTTTCTTGAGGGCAACATGCTCGATGAGGTTGTGGAGATTTATATGGGCGACCTTATAGGTGAAAAGAATTTCCAGCATTTTGGAACCGAGTTTCCGTTGCTGATTAAGATAATTGACGCCAACGACCGTTTGTCAATACAGGTACATCCAGACAACGCATTGGCACGTGAACGCGGTATGGAGAACGGCAAAACAGAGATGTGGTATATCATTGAAGCCGAAGAAGGAGCCGAGATCGTCGATGGTTTCGAGAAAGAGGTGACACGCGAGGAGTATCAGAAATTTCTGGAATTGGGCCATCTTGAAGACCTGCTGCACGTAGAGCGTCCGCAACAGGGTGATGTGTTCTTTATCCCTGCCGGTCGTGTTCACGCGCTGGGCAAAGGATTGCTGCTGGCCGAAATACAGCAGTCGTCGGATACCACCTACCGCATATATGACTATAATCGTCCCGATGCCAACGGCAAATTGCGCGAACTGCATACCGCCGAAGCCCTTGATGCGATTGATTTCACTCCCACTGCAGATGGATGCACTCATTACAACTACCAGAAAAACGGTACCGTGCAACTGGCGGAATGTCCATATTTCACAACTAACCTGATCGCGATGGACAAGCCAATACGCAAGAATTTCGAGCATTTGGATTCTTTCGTCATCTATCTATGCACAGACGGCATTGCTGCGGTAAAGTCACTTGACACCATCTGTCCTATTCACGCCGGAGAATGCGTCCTGGTACCCGCTGTCGCCGAAAGCGTTGAGTTGTACAGTGAAGGTCCGGCAAAGCTGTTAGAGGTATATGTCGATCCTGATCAGTGGAACGAAGAGGGCGTGAACCACGCAAATGACTTCGACTGGATGGCACGTTTCGAAAGAAGTTGAGACTAAGATTTTAACATTTCGGAATATGTTTTCGCTATTTAGGCGAGAAAGTTTATCCCATAGAACCAAAAATAGAATAATTTTGCAATTGTAAATTGGTTATAACTGGATTAGTTAAGTGTTTGATTGTGATGACTGAACTACCGGCGGCGCTGTCAGCGCCGCCGGTAAATTTCAGTCGGTGGTAGAATCAGGATTTATAAAAATGCCGCGACTATTTACCAGTAACAGAACCAAAAAATTACTGCAAATTGAAAATGAAAAACAAAACAATAGTTTTAATACTAATATTGCTGCTGTCATATACGTGTGTAGCACAGCAGGTGCTGACCTTGGAACAATGCAGAGAACGGGCGTTGAATTCGAACAAAGGGTTGAAGATGTCGGAGGAGAAAAAGATAGAGACCGAGAACCTTCAGAAAGTGGCTCTGTGGCAGATGCTTCCGAAAGTAGGTGCAACGGGCGGCTATATGTGGATGGACAAGAGTGTCAATCTGCTTAGTAACGAACAGCAGGACCGCATCAACCATCTGGGCGACAATGTACAGGACGAATTGACAACCAGTTTGCGCGAACAGCTGGGCGACTTGCCTCTTGGTGGCGACATAATTGGAAATATCGTCACCAACCTGATTGCCAATTCCAGTTTGAGTTCCTCGCTGAACAATGTAGGCCAGGATATCACCGATGCGCTTGAAACCGACACACGCAACACGGCATTTGGCGTCGTAACCCTAACACAGCCAATCTATTTGGGAGGCAAGCTAATTGCATTGTACAAAACAGCAGGATTGCTGAATCAGTTGTCAGGTATCGAGTACGACAAAAAGCGCGAGGAGACCTTGATTGCCATAGACGAGGCCTACTGGCAAGTGGTCAGTGTAAAGCAAAAAAAAGAATTAGCCGAAAACTATGCCGCTTTGTTAGACACCCTGAACAGGAATGTTGAACAGCTCGTTGATGCCGAGATGGCCACAAAGGGTGATTTGGCTAAAGTTCGTGTGAAACTGAACGAGGCGCGGATGAATCTTACAAAGGCCACCAATGGATTGGCGCTGGCCAAGATGTTGCTGGCGCAACGTTGCGGAATGCCTCTTGACAGCGAATTCGACGTTTCGGACCATAACCCTGTGTTGGAACTCACTGCAAAGCAAAGCATAAATATGGACAGCGTGTTGCATAACCGCAGAGAAATGCAGATGCTGCACATCAGCGACAGCATAGCGTCGCAAGGTGTCCGCATTGCAGCATCGACGCTGAAGCCAAACATTGCCTTCACAGGTGGTTACCTTTTCTCCAACCCCAATCTGTTCAACGGCTTCCAGAATGAATTCGGAGGCACGCTGATGGCCGGAGTGGTGGTAAATATACCTATTCTTCATCCTGGTGGCATATATTCTGTGAAAGCTGCAAAGGCCAAAAAGCGTGAGATAGCCTACCAAATCGAAGAGGCACAGGAGATGATAGAGCTGCAAGTCAACAAGCTCAACTATGAACTTGAATTGGCATATAAGAAACTTGACCAGGCGCATAGCAATATGGTGCAGGCTGAGGAGAATCTGCGGCTTGCCGATGAGAGTTTCAAAGCCGGAATGTGCAGCAGCAGCGACTTGATGGCTGCACAGACAGCTTGGATATCAGCAAAAAGCGACATCCTGGATGCAGAAATAGAGATAGAGATAAACAGTGTCTATCTGCGTCAGGCTATGGGAAAATGATAATTGAAAATATTAATACATAATGAAAGAAAACAACAAGACATTGATTGCAGGACTTGTGGCAGTGCTGAGTGCTGTAGGTATTGTAGCACTTGTGGGTCTGTTCGCCATTCATCCGCAGAAAGAGATGCTGCTGGGCGAGGCCGATGCAACAGAATATAGGATTTCGAATATGGTCCCAGGTCATATTGACCAGATTTTTGTTGCCGAAGGCGACCACGTGAAGGCTGGCGACACTCTGGCACACATAGGCAGTCGTCAGGTCGATGCAAAAATGATGCAAGCAAAAGCAGCCCGCAGTGCCGCCAGTGCCCAGAGCCGCAAGGCCAAAGGCGGAGCCCGTCAACAGCAGGTGCAGATGGCCTATCAAGTGTGGCAGAAGGCTAAAGCTGCCGAAGAGGTCTATAAGAAATCGTATGATCGCGTGAAGGGACTGTATGAAAAGGGGGTGGTTTCAGCCCAGCAGTTCGACGAAGTCGATGCCAAATACAAGGCAGCGCAGGCCGACTGTGCCGCAGCGGAGCAACAGTATTTGATGGCCAAAGAGGGTGCACAGAGTGAGGATATTGCAGCGGCATCGGCATTGGTGAACCAGGCAGGTGGCGCTGTAGCAGAAGTGCAGAGTTATCTGGACGACAGCTACATTATTGCTCCTTGCGACGGTGAAGTTGTTGAAGTTTACGTTAAACTCGGCGATTTGGTTGGCACTGGAGCGCCCGTGGTTTCAATATTGGATATGAGCGACAACTGGTTTAATTTCAGCATACGTGAGGATTTGCTAAAAGAAATCAAGAGCGGACAGACGGTCAATGTGCGCATTCCCGCTTTGGGTGAACAGACCTATCCCTGCACGGTGCGCAATATAAAGGTGATGGCCAGTTATGCCACCTGGCGAGCCACTAAGACCTTGGGACAATATGATGTTAAAAGTTTCGATGTAAAGATTGTTCCACAAGAAGAGATTGAAGGCTTGCGACCGGGAATGACAGCTATACTCGTTGAAAAGTAAATATAACTGGGTGAATAGAAAAGGCATATATCGCGTTTTGCTTCGTGAGTTGCACCGCATCTGGCGAAATCCGCGCTACTTTATTTTGATGACGCTGGGAGTGGTGTTCACTTTCGTATTCTTTGCGACAGTGACCAGAGAGGGTCAGCCGACAAAGCTCTCGGTGGCAGTGGTCGATATGGATGGGTCGTACCTTTCTCGCCGCATCTGTCACGAGATGGAAGCCACGCAGGGCGTCAGCGTTAAAGCCGTCTATAACAACCACAGTGAGGCTCGCAAGGCGATGCAGAGAGGTGAAATATTTGCTTTCTACGAAATCCCGAAAGGCACCTACAACGACCTGCTACAGTTCCGCTCGCCGCATTTTGTGCTCTATGTCAATTCTGCCTATATGCTTGCTGGAACCCTAAGCTACAAGCAGTTGGCCACGATGGGAATGCTGGCCACAGGTGCCGTTCAGCGCGAGGTGTACCGCAAGAAAGGCTACAAAGACGAGCAGATAATGGGTTTGATTCAACCTGTGGAATATGACACCCGCAATATCGGCAATCCGTGGATAAACTATGGCAACTACCTGATGACCACCCTGATCCCAGCGGTTATTGCTTTCATTGTGTTGATGCATACCTCCTACATTATCTCGCGCGAACGGCAGGAGAAGACTTTGAAAAATTGGCTGTCGAGAGCAAATGGCAATCCTTTTTACGCTCTGATAGGAAAGATGTTGCCATATACTGTTTGGTATGTATTCCTGTGTCTTCTTGCCAATCTGATAATGTTTGGTTTTATGGGTTTCCCGTTGGAAGGCAGCTGGATGCTTATGGTGCTGAACAGCATACTGCTTATTTTTGCAGCCCAGAGTGCAGGCTGTTTTATTGCCGGTAGCATCCCCGACCCTCCGCTGGCAATGGGAATCAGTGCAATATACAGTGCTATGAGCTTCTCGCTGAGCGGTTTTTCCTTCCCCGTCGAGAGTATGCCGACATTCCTTTACAGTTTCGCTTGGCTTTATCCAATACGGCACTACTATCAGAATTTCTGCGACATAGCCATTTTCGGCAATGGCTTCAGCCATTGCTGGCCACGTTTCTGCGCATTGTTGGCGTTCGGTGTGCTGATAGTGGCAGGTGCATTGATGATGCAGTGGCAGGTGAATAGGGAAAAGCGCCTCGCAGTTCAACAATATAAACGCGATGCCGTATGATTAACACACTGAAAGATATATGGACGGTGTTCAGCATCGAGGTGCGTCGCGTTTTTGGCGACCGTATGGTGTTGCTGATTTTCTTTTTGGCACCCTTGCTATACCCTTTCATTTTCTGTTTCATCTATCACAACGAGAACGTTGAGAATATGTCCATTGCCGTTGTCGATGAAGCCCAGTGCGAGGAGAGCAAACGCTTTATCCACAAGCTCGATGCAACTCCCGAACTGACCGTTTCCTACCGCTGCAGCAATCTGGGAGAAGCCCGTTGGCTTATGGACAATCACGATGTTCGGAGTGTGTTTTATTTCCCAAAGGATTTTTCCTCGCGTCTGGCTGAGTTGCGCACAGCAAGAGTAGTGGTTTTCAGCGATATGAGTTCATTCTACTTCTACAAGGCCGCGCTGACGGGAGGCAATGCCGTCCTGATTGACGAGATGCACCAGATTGAAATGGAACGCTACGAACGTGCCGGACTGGGCAACGAGGAGGCGCAGATACAGATGCAGCCCGTGGTGATGGAAAATAGCACCCTGTTTAATCCGACTGGCGGTTACGGTAGTTTCTTCCTGCCTTGTTTGATGATGCTCGTTATACATCAGACGCTGTTTTTGGGCATTTGTATCCTGTCCGGCGACGCTCGCGAAAACCGCAAATCGCTTAAACTCATTCCACCTCATCTGCGTCGAGGGAGCATACATCGTGTCACTTTCGGACGTTCGCTCTGCTATCTTATCATCTATGTCCCCATCTGCATCTTGGATCTTTGGTTCATACCACGATGGTTCAACTTGCCGCAATTGGGCAATTTATACACAATACTAATCTTCCTGTTGCCTTTCATTTTGGCTGTCATTTTCTTTGGAATGGCTGTCGGCAACCTCGTTGTACGTCAGAAGATTTCACCAATGCTCTGTTTTGTTTTTTTCAGTTTGGTGCTCTTTTTCATCACAGGAATGGTCTGGCCTCAGGAAAGTCTGCCACGTTTCTGGCTCCTGTTCAGCTACCTGTTCCCATCCACCCCCGGTGTGCAAGGTTACGTCAAGATTTCCTCGATGGGGGCACAACTGTCGGAAGTTCGTACCGAATATATGGTCTTATGGATACAAGCCGCCGTCTATTTCGCCGTCGCTACGCTGACACTGGGCATACAGACCTTTATCCGTCGTCGCCAAAACATACTGACTCACAATTTGCGACGAGTGCGATTTGAAGGTGTTGGAGTACTAACTGAAAATCCGCTGGCAGAAACCGACAGAACGAACGAAACTATAACAAAAACGGAAACAAAAACACTATGAAAAAACAGCATATTACAAAACCGGTACTACAGATTTCGAACGTGCGACGCACCTTTCGAGCCGTCAATGCATTCTGGATAGCAGTTGTCGGAGGACTGCTGCTGACCACAGTTTCACTGTTGGCGCACGTGCAGAAAGACTGGTCGCTGGAGTCAGACTTCCACATCGCATATTCATTTACGGTCAATTTTCTCCTGCTTTTTTTGATTTTGATTGTTAATTTCAGGATTGTCAGAAGCACGCTTACTGTTCGCTGGAAATATATCTTGGCAATTGTCGCTTCGCTTGTTGTTGCTGGACTATTCTCGTTACTGGCCGGGTGGTTGCACCGCATACTTTACGACAATATCCGCCTCTCCGACCCCGACAGTGTCAATCTGATGCGCGACATCGTGGTGGCCATCTTTGCAGTTTTGATTTCAATAGTGTTATACAGTCTTACGCGTCGGCAGCAAATCAGTCTCGAAAAAGAGAAGCTTGAGACCGAGAACTTGATGGTGCGCTTCGAGGCATTGGAAAACCAGATGGACCCGCACTTTCTGTTCAATTCGCTCAATACTCTTAGCGGCCTTATTGGCAGTGATGACAGCAAAGCACAGCAGTACCTGCAGCAGCTTGCATCGACCTATCGTTACATTATGCAGGGCAAACGGTTGGTGGCGCTCGATGACGAACTGGCTTTCGTCGATTCCTACTGCCAGATGATGCAGATTCGATACGGCGACAATCTTGTTATCGAACGTAATATCGACAGCCGTTACCTGCATTATCAAGTGATTCCCATAAGCCTTCAGTTGCTGATTGAGAATGCGCTGAAGCACAACATTGTCAGCGATCGTTACCCACTGACAATCAATATTGCGACGACCATTCACGCTCATTTAAGGGTCAGCAATCCGATAAATCTGAAGCAGGAAGAGACAAACAGCGGTTTGGGACTTGCCAATCTCAGCAAACGCTACAAGATGCTGTGTCATCAGGACATTGTTATCAGCGATGCCGACGGCACCTTCTCCGTCGAGATTCCTCTTATCGAGCCTGCGCAAGCAGCAAACATCATAGCAACAATGACAACAGAAAACAACAGGATATGAATGCCATAATAATTGAAGATGAGCAAATTGCTGTGCAAAGTCTTAAGCGCTTGCTCGGCGAGGTATCTTCCGACATCAATGTTACCGCCACTTTTCAGAGCGTCGAGGAGACAGTGGAATACTTTTCTGCCTTCGAAACCGAATTGTCCAAATCCGATGAAAGCTATCCCGATATTGTCTTTCTGGACATCCATTTGGCCGACGGATTGGCGTTTCACATCTTCGACAGCGTAACTATCCAGTGCCCGATTATTTTCACTACCGCCTACGACCAGTATGCCCTCGACGCCTTCAAGGTCAACAGTATCGACTATCTTCTGAAACCTATCAGCAAGGACGAACTTGAACGGGCCATCAACAAAGTGAGGCAGTTCGTCAATCCCGGTGACGAAAAGAGCAGGCAGAAAGAAACTCTTGCACCCGATGTCATTGCCACAATGATGGAAATGATGCAGCATCGCAAATACAAATCGCACTTTCTTATGCCGTTGCGCGACAAATTGGTGCCGCTGCCAGTCAGCGAGATAGCCTATATTTACCTCGACGAGAAAATAACGCGGGTTGTCACCATCGACGGACAGTCTTTTTCGCTCGACAAGCCGCTCGACGCTTTATATTCACAGCTTGATCCCGCTCGTTTCTTTCGTGCCAACAGGCAGTATATAATCTCGCACCGCGCAGTCAAAGATATATCGGTCTGGCCGCTCAGCAAGTTACACATTACCCTCTGCGTACCCACGCCAGAAAAAATCATCGTTTCGCGTGCCCGCAATTCCGAGTTCAAGGACTGGTTCACCAGTTCCGGTTTTAAGTATGAATCTTAAGTTTGTATAAAGCATAAAATCAATAATATCACACAAACAGGGTGCAGTGTTGGTTTTGGCCGCCGGCACTCTTTTGGCATTTGGAAGAGAAGCAACAATACCATCCATATTGTTTTCTGTCAATCAAATTCCATTAACAAATTGACACCAGTACAATAAAAGTTTTTTTTTCGCGTTAAAGAATTTTAACACCTCACACCAATGAACGAAAATACGCTGCTCTTGTTGCTGGCTATCCTGCCAGTCTTTGTTTTGGCTTTCTTTGTCTATCGCAAAGACAAATTTGAGAAAGAACCGCTAAAGATGCTTGTAAAAGCCTTCCTTTTTGGATGTCTTTCGGCCATTCCGGCCATATTCCTTGAATTACTCCTGTCGGCCTTTTACTCTTTTGTTGGCGGCAATTTCCTGCCTGGTTTTTTCTCTGGGCTGTACAACGGCTATATCGTTGCTGGATGCAGCGAAGAGCTCTGCAAACTGTTGCTGCTGACCTGGGCGGTGTGGAAGTCGCGTGATTTCAACGAATATTTTGACGGCATCGTCTATGCAGCCTTTGTGTCGCTTGGTTTTGCAGGATTGGAGAATATTATGTATGTATTCCAGCAGGGTGCATTTGAAGAGGCGTTAATGACAGGCGGTATGCGAGCCTTGTTGTCTGTTCCGGGTCATTTCCTGTTCGGTGTTGTGATGGGCTACTATTTCGCGCTGGCCAAATTCCAGCCCGAAACTCGTAGAGAAAACCGCTTCAAAGCGTTCTTATACCCAATGCTGCTGCACGGCACGTTCGATGCACTGCTGATGGTTCCCGAAGCTATGGGGATGGATAGCAACCTCTTTGCAGGTGTTCTTTTCGTTGTTTTCATCTACTTCGACATCAAGCTGTGGAAGATCGGTATGAAACGTCTTAAAGAACTGCAGCAGTTGTCGAAACAACAGCAGGAAGAAGAGATTAATACCGGTGGCTTTTATAATGGCAACCAGTCGCAAACACCGCCGACACAGGATGATGCCTTCAAGGATATCAATTGGAATGTATAAAGTGGGCTTTGAGGAATTTTAGCAAAGCGGCAACACCGTCGTTATTAAGGTAAAAAAACAGAGTTGATTTTGGTGATATAACACACCATATTTTCGCTTTTTTTGTCAAGTTTGTTTTTTAACGGGCATAAATTCAATGAAATAAAAATTTTTTTTGGTAGTTTCAAAAAAGTTTGTACTTTTGCACTCGCAAAAAAGGGGTATTAGCTCAGGTGGCTAGAGCGTTTGACTGGCAGTCAAAAGGTCATGAGTTCGACTCTCATATACTCCACAGAAGGGTCTTGGACAAGACCCTTTTTTCGTATATTGTTTTCCTTACATCTTATCGAAACCGAGCAATAAGCGATGGCTTTCGCGACGGATATAATTCGAATTTTCTGATTGATCCTAAACTAAAAAAAGATAATAATTCGGGAATAGCGTTTCTTTACAAAGCTTATCCATTGGAGCGATTGAAAGGTGTAAATATGGAAAGAAATTGACTTTCAGGCTGCGCGTGATATGAATGGCTTTTTTTGAAGACAATTGTTATCTATTTGGAATAATATTTGTAATTTTGCACCTCGTTTTTGGGGTAGTAGCTCATCTGGTAGAGCATTTGGTTCGCAATCAAAAGGTAGTGGGTTCGAGTCCCATCTACTCCACAGAAAGAGGCATTTTGAGCCTCTTTTTTATTTTTATTTGCGTTGACAATCAATGTGTTTCGGTGCACAATCACTAATTATGATGACTCCAAGCAGCATTTTTGGTTAAAAATCGTGAGGCTCCACTTTATAATATGGCAGTATTTTTGCAATCAGAAACAAAAAGAAAATTACTCGCCATTTCAATTGGTAAATAATTGGTTGTTATTTAGTTTTATGGATTAATAATGGAAACAGGCATCCCCGGAAAGGCTGCCTGTTTTTTTTATCATATTGTAAGTTAGCGACAGAACAAGCTAATTACATTTAAACATACATATAACATATTTTCAAGATACCAACACTGGCATTTCGACCATCGTTTAACCATCGTTCAACTATCGTTTAACCATTAGTAATGGTCGAAATATGGTTGAAGTATCGTTGAAGTATTGTTGAAATGACGGTGTTGGTGGAGGGCGAGTACATTGCAATTGGTGGAGGGCGAGGGCATAGCAGTTGGGGACAAACTGGGAATAAAACAGAGGCGGAGCCTTGCGGGCTCCGCCTCTGGTGGTACGCAGGCACCATCGCCTGCGATTTTTGGTCTGTCAGTGTGCGGACATT
>JAGDCN010000096.1 GCA_017958525.1 Bacteroidales bacterium | reverse complement strand
TCAGCAGCTGCAACAAGACCTGCACCTGCAAAACTCCTGCCGGTACAGTTGAGTACAAACTCGATGACCTTAACAGCGCATTGAAACAAGCTGGTTTTAAAGAAATTGATAAATGCAGCGATCCTATCACTTGGGAAGCCGAAGGTATTTCTCTCGAAACCGGATGGGCTTGCGAATAATGTTTAATATTTAATAAAACGGCATCTTTCACAGATGCTGTTTTTTTTACCTACCACTATTACTCAAACTCATAAAAATGAAAAAAATTCTATTGACTTTGGCTGTTATAGCCACCGTGGCCTGCTTCAGCAGCTGCAACAAGAAATGCAATTGTGTTTATTATGCGAACAATACTTCTACTGAAGTAGAGTATTCAATCGATGAACTCAACGAAAAGTACAACCTCGACATCAAGAAGTGCAGCGATATGAACAACGTCATTGAAATCGGCGGTTTCAAGGCTGGTGTCGATTGCACAGTCACACTCTAATCTTATTATTCTGAAAAGAATAGCCGCCCGAAAGGACGGCTTTTTTATTTCCATCTACTATTTCAGATTGAACTGCAGCCGTTTCTCGCCTTTGGCGGTGCGGATGAAGAGCGTGTAGTTCGACTTGGGCATACGGCTGATGGTGATGCGCGCCTCGTTCTTGTACTGCGGTATGGTGCGGATGCTCTCGCCCTTGGCGTTGACAAACTCGACCTCGGCAACGGGGCTCTCCATTGTGATGGTGATGTAGCCCTGCTCCAGGTAGGGGTTGACCACCACTCGCTCGGTCGAGGTGCCTTCGGCCACCATACCCGACGAAGCCACAAAATCTTGATGGAACATAGCACCGCTCACCGTTTGCAGCTTGCGGTTCTCGGGCTCGAAGGTGCGGCCCTCGTCGCCGGGCGTCAGCGTCACCGTCGCATTCGTCGCCACCTCAAGGTAGTACTCGCCGCCCGCGTCGGTCACCGCCTCGTCGTTGCCGCAAACAATCTTCACTCCGGCTACAGGCATACCTTTTTCGTCAACAACACGGCCCATAACGGGATGGCCGCTGAAGCGCGTCAGTCCCTGCATATTGCTGCCAAACCACTTCGACCCCTGGCCATCGACCATCACACGGCGGTGGATATCTCCGGGCAGGACGGTCGTTTTGGAGTTATAGACGTGCCAGCTGTCTTTGCCGTCAAAGAGGGCGGCACCTTTGTCGGTAACCATCCAGATGGCCCCCGACGGGTCGAAAGCCAGGTCGTTGATCTGGTCGCAGGGCAGCGGACTGTTTTCGGTGTCCCACACAGTCCACTCCTCGCCGCTCAGCCGTACCAGGCCACCCAGCGTGGCAATCCATTTAACATTTTCTTTGTCAATGATTATGGCAGGCACAATGTTGTGCGGCAGCCGCGAATTTTTGGTTGTATATGACACCCAGCGGCGCTCGTCGAAGACCGACAGGCCGTCGTTGGTGCCTATCCATTTGCGGTTGGCGCGATCGACGGCAACGCACAGAATGAAGTCGCTCAGCAGCTGCGAGTCGCTTGACGTGTATTTTGTCCACTCGCGCCCGTCGTAGCGCACCAAGCCGCCCAAGGTCACACCAATCCACTTCACATCGTTCTTGTCGATGGCAATCTTCGATATGAACTTCATTTGCAGACGCTTCATCTCCTCCTTGTGCTCAGTCCAGCGCGACCCGTCGAACTCGATGACGCCATAGTCGTCGGTGCCAATCCATAGCATATTGTTGCCATCGACGGTCAGGCAGTTGACATACTGGCCTTTAAGCTTCTCGTTGAACATTGCAAAGTCGGTCCACGTCTTGCCCGTCAGGCGTGCCATACCCAGCTCCGTGCCGAACCATTTGTTGTTCTTTTTGTCCGACACCATAGCCAGCACCGAGTTGCCCAGCTCCGAGTTCTGCATCGTGAACCGCGTCCAGCTCTGGGAACGGACAACGGAGAACGGAGATGTGAGAACTGAAAACAGAACCAATATAAGAAATGATCTAAATGCTTTATTCATTGATATATATGTGGGTAATATTTCTTTGATTAAGGAGTGTAAGGGGAGTTAAAGGGGAGTTAAGGGACAATAGTATTTGAATCTGAAGTTAAAGTTAAAGTCAAGGTTAAAGTTAATTTTCGTGTTGGTTTTAGTTTTAGTTTTGGTTTTAGTTTTAGTTCTCTCAGGTCTTATGCTTCTCCTTTTTTGCTGCCGGGAAAAGAATATTGTTCAGTATCAGGCGGTATCCTGGCGAATTGGGGTGAAGCGACAGGTCGGTTGGTGGGTCGCCCACAAAATGGCGGTAGTCCTCAGGGTCGTGGCCGCCTAGGAAAGTCCAGGTGCCTTTGCCGTACTCGCCGTGCAGGTAGCGCACTTCGCCCAGTTCTTTGTTTTCAGCCATAATCAGGGCACTGCTTTTCACCGTCTCGCGGCGGAAAGCTGTAGTCTGGCCCATAAAGCCGTGGATGATGCGTGTGTGGTTTTGCGTCAGCATCGTCGGCACCCAGTCCCATTTGGCCGAGAACTCGAAAAGCGTGAAAAAATCGTTCTTCTCGTTGACGTTGCGCATACGGCTGCGATCATCGATGTCGATGGTCGAAACCTCGTATTCTGACGGGTTGGTGCTGATGCGGAAGTCCTTGAAAGCAAAGCATTTCGAATAGTCGAGCAACTCCTGTGCATTGGGCTGCATCGGGTCGCCGTCGAACATCACATCGCAGATATCGACATTCTCAGCAGCCAGCGCTATGTCGTAGCTGTCTGGTGCCGAGCACATTGCGAAGAGGAACCCGCCGCCCATCACAAAGTCGCGTATTTTGTGACACACTGCCAACTTCAACTGACTTACTTTTTGATATCCAAGCTTGTGGGCACGTGCCTCTTGATCCTTCACATCCTC
>JAGDCN010000095.1 GCA_017958525.1 Bacteroidales bacterium | reverse complement strand
TGCCTGCCCACGGGTCTACGACACGGCAGATATTGGTCTCTTCCTGAATGTAGAGCTGCGTGTTGCGGGCGATACGTGCGCTGAAGTCGGTAGGCAGTGCGATGGCCTCGTCAAGTGCGTTGGTGTGCAGCGACTGGGTGTGGCCCAGGGCGGCGCCCATAGCTTCGATGCAGGTGCGGGCAACGTTGTTGAAAGGATCCTGCTCGGTCAGCGACCATCCGGAGGTCTGGCTGTGAGTACGCAGTGCGAGGGATTTCGGGTTCTTGGGGTTGAACTGGTTGACAATCTTGGCCCAGAGCATACGTGCGGCGCGCATCTTGGCGATTTCCATAAAGTGGTTCATACCTACGCCCCAGAAGAATGACAGACGCGGAGCAAAATCGTCGATGCTCATACCGGCATTGATACCTGCGCGCAGATACTCAAGACCGTCGGCCAGCGTGTAGGCCAGCTCAATGTCGGCTGTGGCACCGGCCTCCTGCATATGGTATCCCGAAATCGAAATGCTGTTGAATTTAGGCATATTCTTCGAGGTGTACTCAAAGATGTCGGCAATGATTTTCATTGACGGCAGTGGAGGATAGATGTAAGTGTTACGCACCATAAACTCCTTCAGGATGTCGTTCTGGATGGTACCCTGCAGCTGATCCTGCGGAACGCCCTGCTCTTCGGCGGCACTGATGTAGAATGCCAGGATGGGCAGCACGGCGCCGTTCATAGTCATAGAGACGGACATCTTGCCCAAATCAATCTGGTCGAAGAGGATTTTCATATCAAGGATGCTGTCGATGGCAACACCGGCTTTACCTACGTCGCCAACAACACGCTCGTGGTCGCTGTCGTATCCACGGTGGGTGGCAAGGTCAAAGGCGCAGCTAAGTCCTTTCTGGCCGGCGGCGATGTTGCGGCGGTAGAAAGCGTTGGACTCCTCGGCGGTAGAGAAACCGGCATACTGGCGCACAGTCCAAGGACGCATCACATACATCGTGCTGTAAGGTCCGCGCAGGAAAGGCGCGATACCGGCGGCATAGTTGAGATGCTCCATTCCAGCAAGGTCTTCCTTGCCGTAGACGGGTTTCACGTCAATCTGTTCGGGAGTGGTCCAGTTTTTCTCAATATGGTTTTCTTTCTCCCATTGCTCGAAGCTTTCTTGTTTTTCGCCTCGTGCCTTGAAATCAACATTTGAAAAGTTGGGTCTCATTATCAGTATATTATATGTTTTCTGTCGAGTTTTTGTAAAATGCAAATATACATATTTTATTTAATATGGCAATGCTTTGTGGCGAAAATGTTGCCAAATGCGTATTTGTCGGGATTCGGGCCGCGAGTGCAGTTCGTGCATCCCGAATATCTGGCGAAGACTATTGGAACGAGACTTCGCAAGGCCGCCTAAGGCATTTTTGAAGGGGCATTGCAGAAACAAAACAACATCCGAAATCAAGATATCCTGTCCCCACAGAACTCCTTGCGCCTGCATCTGGCACAGTGCATCCCCTGCCAGACGGAATCGATATGGTCGGCGGCAGCGTCAACCAGAGCCAGCTCGTCGGTCAGTATTCCGGCCTCGAAATTGCGGTTGTCATCGCCTTTCATACCGATACCGGCTCCCGTAAGGTTGGCGGAGCCGATATAGGCCACCGAGCAGTCGAATATCAATATTTTGAAGTGTACACGCGGACATAGTCTTCGCTCCAGTTTTGTCCACAGCCCTGGGTATTTGTCAAAGTCGGCGCGGAAGTTTTCGCCCGGTTCCTTGGCGTGAAGAAGCCGGACTTCGACACCGCGTTTTATCAGTTTGTCGAGGATAGCAAGGAACGGAACGACATCATTTCCGCTACCCGCATACAAATCCTTGAGGTCTGCCGTGCCTATCCACAGGTCGTGCTTGACCTTCTCGCAGCGCAAAAGGACTTCGTAATAATGGTCTTTGTCGGCAATGTATTTAATCATAATGAAATAAGGTAAAAAAACTGTTTTTGCTTTATCGTCCTGTCGTATTGTCATCTGTTGAGCCTGTTCCATTGGTGTGAACTACCTTGGGAACATCCCAGCGATGAGGGGGTGCGGTCGTTGTTGACGGTGATGCCGCATTTTTTGCATTGGTATGTATTGTTTCCCACGCGACCGAGCCGGCTCCACTGGTGTGAACCTTTGGCCGGACAGCCAAGCGAGCTGGGTGTGCGTTTGCTTTCCAACGGCGTGCCGCACTTCTTGCAGTTATAGTTCTCCATACCGACTTCACCCAGATTGTGCCACTGGTGAGAGCCGCCCGCACGACAGTTGAGTGACGATGGGGTGCGCTCCGATTTCACAACCGTCGCACATTTGCTGCATTGATAATTCTTAATGTTCCCACTTGTCAGAAAAGTGCCGCAAAAACAGCCAATCAGCCAAAATGCAAGTAATAATTTACTCATTCTTAATAGTATTATGTCGTCGTTTTTATGATTTGCAAAAATACAAATAAATATTCACTTGTCGTCGCCCAGTATGTGAAAAAAATAATATCTGGCAAAAATACTCTTCATCGTTGACGCAAAACCCCAATTCCGGTTTCATCCTTTTTTTGACAAAAGTCATTCTTCCTTTTTTTGCAAGAGACATTCTTCCTTTTTGACAAAAGACATTCGTCCTTTTTTGACAAAAGACATTCGTCCTTTTTTGACAAAAGACATCCTTCCTTTTTGACAAACGACATTATTCCTTTTTTGACAAGAGACATCCTTCTTTTTTGACAAACGACATTATTCCTTTTTTGACAAGAGACATTCTTCCTTTTTGATAAAAGACATTCTTCCTTTTTTGACAAGAGACATCCTTAAAGGAAAGGCCGATTTTAACATTTCAGTTTCCAAAACTTCAAAAAATTAACATAAAATCCGTTAAATTATATTGAATAGACTGAAACACAACCCTTTTACCAGGGTCCTGCCCTATACATTTCCCTTATCAAACTCCTATCAAAGTTCTATCAAAGTTTAGTCAAAGTTCACTCCGGTGGTATTTGATTAGGCTTTAATTAAGATTTTTTAAGTTAATAGCCTTGACCTGTCAGGGTGCGTTTTAACATTTGTGTCGTTCTGCACCTACGATTCGGATGGCAGACGACTTGTTTTATTTAACAAAAATTTAGATAATTTTTTTGCCGTGTTGTATATATTTTGTATCTTTGCAGTGTTTGAAAAGCGGCCACAAAAAGCTCGCTTCAATGTGCAAAAAATTATAAATCAATTTATCAATCAAATATTATTTAAGACTATGGCTTTACATATTGTTAACCACCCATTGGTGCAGCACAAACTGACACTGATGCGTAAAAAAGAAACTTCCACTCACGATTTCAGAGAGTTACTGAAGGAAATCGGAATGCTGATGGGTTATGAAGTGACAAGCGATTTTCCGCTCGAAGACGTTGAAATTGAAACTCCTATTACCAAAATGATAGCCAAGGACATTGCCGGCCGCAAGGTAGTTGTGGTTCCCATATTGCGCGCCGGACTGGGTATGGTTGAAGGTCTGCTTACCATTATCCCCTCGGCGCGTGTCGGTCACATTGGTATGTACCGCGATGAAAAGACGCACGAGCCGGTGTTCTATTATTATAGAATGCCTGGCGGCAAGGACCGTACCGTTATCCTTACCGACCCGATGCTTGCCACGGGCGGCAGTGCTTGCGATGCTGTCCGGCGTTTGAAAGCCGACGGCTATCTAAATATCCGAATGATGTGTCTGGTGGCCGCACCTGAGGGTGTCAGACGACTGCAGACGGAGCATCCCGATGTGGAGATATATACTGCAGCCCTCGACACTTGCCTGAACGAGAATGCCTATATCGTTCCGGGTTTGGGTGATGCCGGCGACCGTATTTTCGGCACAAAGATATGACACGGCGTAGTGGATGCAATAGTCAACAGAAATAATTAACCATTTAAACATTAAATTATGGACAATAACAAAAAAATCGAGGCCGTCTATGATGCCCGCGAACTGGGCAAGGGCCGTATGCTGGTGCTTGGTTTCCAGCATCTTTTTGCAATGTTTGGCGCCACTATCCTGGTGCCTACCATCACAGGTTTGTCTGTGTCGGCGACGTTGCTGTTCGCTGGCTTTGGAACGCTTCTGTTCCATTGGTTTACCAAGATGAAGGTGCCGGCATTCCTCGGTTCGAGTTTTGCCTTCTTGGGCGGCTATGCAACCGTGGTGGCTATGGGTTCCGAACTGGGTATGAGCCAGGCCGAGGCCTTGCCGTATGCCTGTGTGGGTGTCGCCGCCGCCGGTTTGCTTTATTTTGTTCTTGCCGGATGCATCAAGGCCTTTGGCATTCACCGCGTTATGAAATTGTTTCCACCTGTCGTCACAGGACCTATCGTCATCTCGATAGGTCTGATTCTGGCCGGTACGGCGGTTAAAAGCATCCTCAGTTGCTGGTGGGTGGCCCTGATTGCCATTCTCGTTGTTGTAATCTGCAATATCTGGGGAAGGGGTATGATAAAGATTATTCCCATTCTGCTTGGCGTTTTGGTCAGTTATATCGTTGCGGCCTGTGCCGGTCAGGTTGACGGGACAACTATCCGCGAGGC
The DNA here is from genome assembly GCA_017958525.1 of Bacteroidales bacterium. Lineage (GTDB taxonomy): Bacteria > Bacteroidota > Bacteroidia > Bacteroidales > P3 > Colimorpha. Next base: position 3,833 of record JAGDCN010000095.1, on the reverse strand, counting down.
GGCTTGGATCGGTGTGCCTTTCCAGTGGGCTGACACAGGCTTGGCTGCTTTCGGCGGCGGTCGCTGGGACTTTCTGCTGACGGCTGTCATTGCCATTATGCCCATCGCTCTGGCCACAATGATTGAACATATAGGCGACATTTGCGCCATCGGCTCGACAACCAACCGCAACTATCTGGAAGACCCCGGTTTGCACCGCACCCTGATGGGAGACGGCGCCGCCACAATCCTGGCTTCGCTGTTTGGCGCTCCGGCCAACACCACATACGGCGAAAACACCGGTGTGCTTAACTTGACGCGTGTTTTCGACCCGCGTGTTATCCGCATTGCTGCTGTCATTGCTATGATTCTCAGTTTCTCGCCCAAGTTTGCAGCATTGATATATGCAATGCCGGCAGCCACTATCGGTGGAGTGTCGCTGATTCTATACGGTATGATTTCGTCGGTGGGTATCCGCAGCCTTGTCGAGAATAAGGTTGATCTGACCGAGTCGCGCAATCTTATCATCACGGCCCTCACCATCACTCTTGCCGTCGGTATCAGCTATGGCTGCGATGGTGGTGCGCTGCATTTCGGCAGCATTGGTATTTCGGGCCTGGCCTGCGCTGCTATTGTGGGTATTCTGGCAGCTGTCATTATCCCCGACAATAATTCCAAAGTCGAACTTCCCGAAGGACACGAAAAAGAATTGACAGAATAGAAAACAATTATAGAAAAAAAAGCAGGCCATTCGGCCTGCTTTTTTTTGCTATCTCAATTCGGCGTGTTTTTTGCTTGACTTCTTGTTCTTGTGCCAGAAGCCATAGACCTCGCTGACATTGCCGGCAGTGGTGAAGGCACTGATTTCGTTCTTGTTGATGTAATCCATCAGTTTGGAGAACTCGTCTTTGTTGAGCAGAGCCTCCAGCTCGATGCTCTTTTCGCCGCTGTAGCCACCGGTGACCTCATAGAGCGTGCATCCGCGCTGCAGGTCGTCGATGATGAATCGGCGCAGGCGGTCGTAGTCTTTCGACACGATGCAAACGCGTTTTTTGTTGTTGAGCGTGGCGGTGAAATAATCGACCACAAGACCGTTGATCCAAGTGCCGATAAGGCCGATGATGACCATACGGAACGGGTTGATGGCGAAGGCAGTGCAGCAAATCACGGCTCCAGCCACCGACACCGAGGCACCGATGTCGAAGTGGAGGTATTTGTTCACTATCTTGGCCAGGATGTCCAGTCCGCCAGTCGAGGCGTTGATGCTGAACATCAGCGCCTGTGCGGCACTGAGCAGCAGCACGAAGCAGCAGAGGTCAAGCCATGGGTCGCCCATCACTGACGGTGTGCCGGTAACAGGATTGGGATTTGCAATGTTCTCCCAGGGGAACACCTTGGCCCAGAAGTCGGTCAACGGACCGAGAATCAGTGCGGTATAGACCGTCTTGAAGCCGAACTCCTGACCTATCAGCAGGAAGGCAAGGATAAGCAGCACTATGTTTATGCTCATAATCCAGATGCCAAGGCCTTGACCGTCGGTAAAAATGTTGCTCAGCACAATCGAGAGACCGGATATCGTGCCGATAATCAGCTTGCTGGGAACCAGGAAGTAATAGACTGCCGCAGCCGTGACAGTCATACCGAGCGTCATTATAATGAGTTCGATCCAGAATTTTTTGGTTGCGAGAATACTCAGTACCTTATTCATAAAGTTTTGTTTTTTAGATATTTTAGTATGTTTTAATTGTTTCTAAACAGGCTGCAAAAGTACAAACTTTTTTTCATCTGAGCAAAGAGAATGGTTTTTTCTATACTTTAGCGTGAGCAAAGAAAACGCCCTGCAATAGTATTGTCTATTGCAGGGCGTTGATTCTGTTATTGCCGATGGGTCTATTACAGACTGTCGTGGATGACGTTCGAGCTGCCCGAGGTGCTGCAGCCTCTGGTAGAGGCTCTTCCCGTATAGTACAGGTCGCTGCTGCCGGAGAGATCAACGGAGATGCTGCCGTCGCAATGGATATAGGCATCGCTGGAACCTGACATATCGCCTTCGCACGTTTGGCAGGACAAGGCATATTGGTTGCCATTAACTGTTTTGGCAATGGTGCTGGCACCCGAGAGGTCGATGTCCAATTCCGAGACCTGTCCTTCGATGGTGGCATCGGAAGAACCGCTGAAATTCAGTTCCAGTTCGGTGGCCGTCACGTTGCCCTTGAAATCGGCCGAGCCGGAAAGTTCAATGTCGATTTCGTCGGCCACGATGTTGCCATAGAAACCGGAGGCACCCGAAAGGTCCAGTTCCACCTTCGTACCAGCAAGGCCGAAGTCGGTGTGGAAATCCGAAGCACCGGAGAGGTCCACTTTCGTCACCGAGGCATTATAAGGCAGTATGACTTTCATTTCGCTATTGCGGTTGCTGTGCCATCCTTTGAGGTAGATATTCAATGTCTTGCCATTTTCTTTGACTATGACATACGGCATCACGTTTTCGCCGGCCGTTATTACTATTTGGTCCACCGTGTCGCTTACAATGACGTCAAAAGCGTCCTCGATGCGGAGTTCGTTGTAGTCGCCTTTAGTGCTGAAGGTCTGTGATATGGGGTCGCCTGCTTTCACGCAGCTGGCCAAGGTGAATAACCACAGAATGCTGATGGCTAAGATTGTTTTCTTCATTTATGCTTAATTGTTACTCGTTGTGATACAAAATATTACTGCAAAAAAAGCAGGAATGCTCAACAGCTTTTGTAGTGCAAAGATACAAACTTTTTTTATATGAAAGTTCGACGTTGTTAATATTAAAAAAAAGCCATCCTTTGTGGGGACAGCTTTTTGTTGCAAATGTAATTCGGGTGTGCGCAAATGTGTTGTATTTGCGTTTGTTAGTTCTTGATAACTGTCTTCACGCCGTAGCCTTCTTTGGTGCGTACCACGAGGAGGTATTGTGCTGCCGTGAGCGGACTGATGTCGATTTCGGTCAGCTGATTTTCACTTTTTCTGGTCATTACGGTCTTGCCGTTTACGTCGTAGATTGTGATCTCATACGGCTCCTGCAGGTTCGTCTGCACTGTCAGCCGTCCTGTTGTGGGGTTGGGTGAGACGGAGAACTCCAGCGTGGCGACTTGATTGATGCCTATTGTCGGGTCGGCAGCGAAAATGGCTTCGAACACCGTGTCCTGTGTTACGGTGACCGTGCGGGGCGATTCCTCATTGCCGTCCGACCAGCTTTCGAACACATAGGTTTCAGCGGGAACGGCAGTCAGGGTGGCCTGCTGGCCCTCATAGTACATCCCTTCGCCGGTGACGGTACCCCATTCGCTGTTGTTGCTTGCTGCCACCAAGTAATACTGCGGCAACTCGACGAAGTGGGCCACAAAGGCGGTGTCGCAGGTGAGGTATATCGTGAGGGGATTGTCGGTAAGGCTGTCGCCAGCGGCTGTGCTCCAATGCGTGAAGCCAAATCTATTCTCTGTGGGTACTGCGGTGATGGTGTGGCTGGTGCCGCCGGGGTAGCTGCCGTCACCGGTAACGGTGCCCATCGCGGCATTGGCAGACGAGACCTGAAGCGTGAACGTTTGTTCACTGACATCCTCAAAGACGGCGACAAAGGCGGTGTCGCTGACGAGATGGACCGTTAAAGGATTGGTGGCAATTACTGTCGAGCCGTCACCGCTGCTCCAGTAGTTAAATCTGTGACCAGGGTTGGGCGTGGCGGTAATGGTGACATCCGAGGCGTAGTAGGTGCCGCCGCCTGTGACGGTGCCCATCGTTGCGTCATTTGCTGTGACCTGCAGGTTGAACTGCTGGGTATTTTGGAAGATGGCGGTGAATGTCGTGTCGCTCATCAGGTGCACTAC
>JAGDCN010000094.1 GCA_017958525.1 Bacteroidales bacterium | reverse complement strand
TTTAACTAAAATTTGATAAGAATTTGAGTAGAATTTGGTAAGAAGATGGTATATGGAAATCAGGTAGTTGCAAAAGAGCATTCTGGGGCGTGATTTTAACATTTATTAACAAGGTTTAACATTTAAATGTTAAAATTTTTACGTCTGTCTTCTAGGCAAAATCCGACAAAAAAAATCCTTGAGCCTACCAGGAAGGGTTGCAACGAAAAACCGGAGAGGTTGGAACGAAAAAAGAAGGGGTTACAACGAAAACCCTGAGAGGTTGCAACAAAACCAGGAGGGGTTGGAACGAAAAAAGGGAGGGGTTGGAACGAAAAACAGGAGGGGGTGTGGTGAAAAGAAGAGGAGCAGGGGATTGGAAAAATTTTGTTTTTTGAAAAAGTTATCAACAGGTCGGAGGCGAGCGAAAAGGTGGCGAAACATCCGGAAGACCGGCTATGAAAAAACTAATTATAACGCTTGTTGTCAATGAGTTGCAAACAATATTTCAGCAAGTGAAACCTTTGGAAGGGAAATGCGTAAAAGTGGAATTGAAAAAAGAAAAATGGATTTTTTAAACATTTTTTGGAGCTGAATGGTTTTTTTTGGAAAAAAGTTTGTATTTTTACACTTTGAAACAATTTAGGCAAAAATGTCGTTATTGATTGGTATAGAAAACTTTAAGCTTGACAGCAACGGTCGATTCAAGCTTCCAATTGCGATAAAAAAGCAATTGGAGGGCGATGACTGCCGTTTTGTGATCCGTCCGAGCATCTATGCCAACTGCCTAGAACTGTGGACATACGCCAGTTTTGAAGCGGAAATTGCACAACTCCAGAAAGAACTGAACCCCTACTCAATCGAAGACCGCAAGATGCTGCGCGTGCTGAGCGCCGGCAACATTGTGGAGATGGACACGAACGACCGTATAGTGATACCCGCCGAACAGCGCGATGTTATCAAGAGGTCGAAAGAACTGGTGCTATTGTCAACAGGCAAGTTTATGGAGATCTGGGATCGCGACACCTATGCCCGAATGAACAACGAAGCGACCGGTTATGCCGAGAAAGTCGATGAACGATTAGGGAGGATCAGCAATGCAGCAGAATCATAGCGTAGAGCGGACATATCACCAGCCCGTGATGGTGGAAGAATGCCTTGATGGGCTGAACATCCGTCGCGACGGGATTTATGTCGATGCCACCTTCGGCGGCGGCGGTCATTCGCGTGCCATTTTGGAGCAACTTGGCTCCGAGGGTCGTCTGTATGCCTTCGACCGCGACGCCGATGCCCGTTGCAACGCCATCGACGATGCGCGTTTCTGCTTGATTGGTGAGAATTTCCGCCATCTGAAGCGATTTCTGCGCCTGTATGGAGTGCACCGCATAGATGGTTTGCTGGCCGATCTGGGCGTGTCGAGCCACCAGCTGGACGAGGGTGCGCGCGGTTTTTCGACGCGTATGGACGGTCCGCTGGATTTGCGAATGGACCGTCGCGAGGGGACGACTGCGGCCGATTTGGTAAATGCTGCCGAGGAGAGCGAACTGGAGCGAATACTGCGCTTGTACGGCGAGCTTCCCAATTCGCGCCAGATGGCGAGAGCCATTGTTGAGCGGAGAGCGGAAAGCGGAAAACGGGAAGCGGGAAGCGAAGTGTTGGGAGCGGAAAGCGGGGAGCGGACGGGCATTTGGACTACCGGCGATTTGAAAGAGGCTGTGGAACACCTGCTGCCTCGCGGTCGCGAGAACAAGACACTGGCGATGCTGTTCCAGGCACTGCGCATAGAAGTGAACGGCGAGTTGGATGCGCTGCGCGAGATGCTGGAGCAGGCTGTCGAGATAATGAATCCAGGAGGACGGCTGTGTGTGATGTCGTATCACTCGCTTGAGGACAGGCTGGTGAAGAATTTCTTCCGTGCAGGCAATTTCGAAGGCAAGGTGGAGAAAGACTTTTACGGTGTTCCGCAGGTGTCGCTGAAGGTGGTGACCCGCCATCCGATAACCGCCGGCGAGGAGGAGTTGATGAGAAACAACCGCGCGAGGAGCGCGAAGCTGAGAGTGGCAGAGAAGGTGGAAATTGGGAATTGAGAATTGAAAATTGAAAATTGAAAATTACAAACCACATAATTGAAAAAAAGGGGAGAAAATAAGAAACGGGGCAGCCTGGCGCAGGTGCTGGGCGGCGATATGCTGGGGTCGCACTTTGTGCTGCGCCAGATACCACTGTTGCTGATGGTGCTGGGCGGATGCCTGCTGATGGTGAAGGTGCGCTATAAGGTGGAGTCGCTGAACAAGGAGAAGGACCGTCTGCAGAAAGAGGTGAACTACCTGCGCGAACAGCGGGTGCAGATGCAGAAGCAGTATCAGGAGTCGATACGCATATCGCGCATCGACAGAGAGCTTGACACCATCGGCGTGGGACTTGTTGCAGGGCCGCCGTTTGAGTTGAAAATTTAATTTCAACCCTAACTTTAACTTCAGAATCAACATTTAAACCTTAAAACATACCAACATTTAAGCTTTTAAACCTTTAAACAATTAAACGATAAAAGAATTATGGCAAACAACGACCGCATAACGACGAGAATGAAGGCAGGGGTGCTGTTCCTGGTCCTGACCGTAGGGTTCGGGGTGGCGATACTGTGGTCGGGCATAAAGGTGACGTGGGTGGATGGCGATATGTGGCGCGAACAGGCCGACAACCTGAGCAAGGACTATATGCCGATGAAAGCGCGGAGAGGCAACATTTTATCGTCGGACGGCCAAATACTGGCAACGACAGTGCTGGAGTGCGACCTTTATTTGGACTTCAAACTGCGACCGGCCTACGACAAGCAGGGCAATGTAAAATATAAGGAAGGCACGCGCGACACGGTATTTTTGAAGACTATAATCGATTCGAACTACGACAAATATATCGACACGGTGTGTATGATACTTCACAAGGCGTTTCCCGACTCGTCGGCAGCGTCGTTCCACAGGCTGATAGATAGCAAGCGCAACGCGAAGTATCCGCGAGCCTGTGTGCTTATCAAACGCCAGATACCGTATGCCGACTGGGACCGCATACGCGGATTCCCCGGCTGGAACCGCGCGGTGGTCAAGGAAGTGACCTACAAGACCGAGGATGGCAGAGACACGTTGCAGTCGGTAATCCACAACAAGCGATTCCACACCTATGGCAATATGGCCGAAAGCACTATAGGATTCCGCAAATACCACCTTGAGGAAAGCTATACAGGCCTGGACGGCTACTACGACTCGATATTGCGGGGTCGCGACGGCAAGGTGCTGTGCCGCCGACTGACGCGCGGTTCGTGGATTCCGGTGCGCCAGGGTTCGATTGAGGCCGTTTCGGAAAACGACAGCCTGATGATAGACTCGATTCCGGGCTTTCCTGTCATCAACGGCCAAAGCATAGTTTCGACTATTGACACCAGGCTTCAGGACATTGCGCACTATTCGCTCGAGATGGCACTGCGCAGATACGGCAGCACCGCCGGCTGTGCGATACTTATAGAGACGGCGACAGGCAATGTGCTGGTGAATTCGAGCCTGATACTGGACACAACAGGCAAATACAGAGAGATACCGTACCGCAACGTGGCACTGACCGACCTGTACGAGCCCGGTTCGATTTTCAAGCCAGTATTGCTGACAGCGATGTACAACGACCCGAGTTTCAAACTGGACACTGCGATGCTGCTGCCCGTGGGAAAGAAACGGTTCAGTATGAACAGCAAGGTGGTTGAAGACCACGGCATTGCCAACGGACAGTTTCCACTGTGGAAGGCAGTGGCCGTTTCGTCGAACGTGGCATTCTGCGAGTTGGCGTGGAGATACTACAACAATCGTCGCGACTCGCTGTTTGCGCAGGTGGCACGCATATTCCCGTTCCCGAAGATTGGAGTCGATATTTCGGTCGAGGAATACAAAAGTTTGACGCACAAGCTGACATACGACAACGACTTTCTGCGTTTCTGCTATGGATACACCAGTTCGGTGTCGCCGCTGAGGATGGCAACATTCTACAACGCGATAGCCAACAAGGGAAGAATGGTGAAACCCCGCTTCTGCAAAGGCTTCATCATCGACGGCGAGATGGAAGAGTTGCCGGTGCAAGTGCTGAACGAGCACATCTGCTCGGAGGAGACGGCGCTGACGCTGCGCGATATGCTGGTGGGAGTCGTTGAGGGCGGCACTGGCGACAACATCAAGAACGACACCTACAGTATTGCTGGAAAGACCGGCACCGCCGTCACATCGCCCAATGCACCGACAAGCAACGCCACCTTCGTAGGCTTTTTCCCAGCCGACAATCCCAAATACACCTGCCTGGTGATGATGGAGAGCATCAGAAGTTTCGGCCGTAACGCAGCACCTGTGTTTCAGGACATTGCCGATTGTGTTGTGTCACTGGACAAGGATTTGGAGTGTCGCCCGACGATTAAGAAACTGGCCGAGATAAAGCGCAACCAGAAAGGCAAGGGCAGAATGGTCTATGCGCTGCCGACGGTGACGAAAGCGCCCCAAGCCGAAGTGCGGTTAGTGCACAAGCGGCTGGGATTGGACTACAGCAACATCACGATGCAGTCGAAATGGTGCACATTTCGCGAGCCGATAGACAGTTTGGGCCAGGGAGCCGCCTACGTGAAATACGAATCGCCGCGGATGCAGGTGCCCAACTGCTACGGTATGACGGTGAAGGACGCCTTGCTGTTGTGCCGAAGTGCCGGTCTGGACGTCTCTTTCGAGGGCTACGGAAAAGTTGTTTCGCAGGAGCCCAAACGTGGGACGCCCATTAAAAGAGGAATGAAAGTGCATCTGAAATTGAAAGCCGAAAAATGATTATTACAATTACGAACAATATACAATATATATAATGAAACTGACGGAGATACTGAAAGGGATAGAATACAAAGCCTTTTGTGGCGGCAAAGCCTGCAAGGCGGAGAGCTGCGAAGTGACGGCGGTAACCTTCGACTCGCGCAAGGTCGAGGAAGGAACGCTCTTTGTAGCCCAGAAGGGAGTGCACGTCGATGGCCACAGCTACATCAGAACGGCCATCGAGAAGGGCGCGAGCGTGATTGTCTGTCAGGATCTGCCTGCAGAACAGCCCGATGGTGTTGTCTTCATACAGGTGGAGAACAGCGATATAGCACTTGGCATTGCCACAGGCAACTTTTACGGCAATCCGTCACACAAGCTGCAACTGGTAGGCATCACTGGCACCAACGGAAAGACGACAACGGTGACGCTGTTGCACAGGATGATGCGCGAGATGGGAGTCAAAGCAGGATTGATTTCGACAATAGTGAACCGCATAAACGACGAAGAGGTCGCTGCCACGCACACCACACCCGATGCCGTGGAACTGAACAGACTGCTGTCGAAGATGGTAGAAGGCAGTTGCGAGTATTGCTTTATGGAAGTCAGTTCGCACGCCATAGTCCAGAACCGCATTGCCGGGCTGCGTTTCGCCGGAGCCATATTCAGCAATATCACCCACGACCATCTGGATTTCCACAAGACAATGGCCAACTACATAGCCGCGAAGAAAGCCTTGTTCGACAATTTGCCGGAAGAGGCCTTTGCGCTGACCAACATCGACGACAAGAACGGTCGCGTGATGGTGCAGAACTGCAAGGCGCGAGTGAAGAGCTACAGTCTTCAAACGGTGGCCGATTTTCGCTGCAAAATACTGGAAAGCAGCATTCACGGCCAGCATCTAGAGATGAGTTGCAACATCGGTGCCGCAAGTGGCCGCAAAGAATACTGGACACCGCTGGTGGGGCGCTTCAACGCATACAATATCACAGCGATAACAGCGACAGCAGTGTTGTGCGGATTCGACATCGACGAGGTGCTGCGAGTGGCCAGCAAACTGACCGCCGCCCCCGGCCGTTTCCAATACATACACGGCAACGGAATCACTGCGATTGTGGATTACGCCCACACGCCCGACGCGCTGCAGAATGTGATAGAGACCATCAACGAGGTGCGGACGACAGCACAAAACCTGACAGTAGTGGTAGGATGCGGCGGTGACCGCGACCCGCTGAAACGTCCGATAATGGCTCAAATAGCAGCCGAGAGATGCGACCACCTGATACTGACCTCCGACAATCCGCGCACGGAGAACCCGGAGAGCATCCTCGACCAGATGGAGGCAGGATTGACAGCCGAGCAACGCTCGAACGCTGTCCGCATCAGCGACCGCCGTCAAGCCATAAGAACAGCAGTGATGATGTCGCGCGAAGGAGACATAATCCTTATTGCCGGCAAAGGTCACGAGCCTTATCAGGAAATCAACGGAGTGCGTCATCATTTCGACGACCGCGAAGAAGTGAGAAAACTACTGAAAATAGATAATTGAAACAAAAACAACGATAAAACTTTAAACAATGCTATACTATCTATTCAATTGGCTGGACAAGGCCTTCAACTTTCCGGGAGCAGGTGTATTCCAATACATCTCGTTTCGTGCGGCTATGTCAGTAATCACATCGCTGGTGATAATGCTCATATTGGGCAAACCATTCATCAAATGGCTTCACAAGAAGCAGATTGGCGAGACCGTCCGCGACCTAAACCTTGAGGGCCAGAAAGAGAAAGAAGGCACACCGACAATGGGCGGAATACTGATACTAGCCGCTATCGTCATACCCACACTGCTATTTGCCAAGCTTGACAATATCTACATACTGATAATGCTGGGCACCACGTTGTGGTTGGGATTGATCGGTTTTCTGGATGATTACATAAAGGTGTTCAGAAAACACAAAGAGGGATTGCGCGGCAAATACAAAATCATCGGCCAAGTGACGCTGGGATTGGTTGTGGGACTGCTGATTATGTATCATCCCGACATCACCATCAAGGAAACCGCATCGGTGGAAACATACATTGCATCGCACAATGTAAACATCGACGGCAACTATCAGCGTGCAAAGAGTGAATTTGCGAAAGACCCTGTAAAATCGACCAAAACGACCATACCGTTCGTAAAAAGCAACGAGTTGGACTATGCCAAGATTATCACTTGGATGGGCGACTGGGCGAAGAACTGGGTATGGCTGGTCTATGTGCTGATAGTCATATTGGTAGTTACTGCCACCTCGAACGGAGCCAACCTGACCGACGGCATCGACGGACTGGCGACGGGGACGTCGGCCATAATCGGTGCCACGCTGGCCATACTGGCGTGGGTGTCGGGCAACATCATCTTTGCCAACTACTTGAACATAATGTTCCTACCCAACATCGGAGAACTGGCCATATTCATCACAGCCTTTGTGGGAGCCACGCTGGGCTTTCTGTGGTACAACACCCATCCCGCCGAGATATTTATGGGCGACACCGGTTCGCTGGCCATCGGCGGCATCATCGCGGTGTTTGCACTGCTGATCCGCAAGGAGCTGCTGCTGCCTGTTCTGTGCGGCATCTTCTTGATTGAGAGCCTGTCGGTGATAATACAGAGGACACATTTCAAACGCACAAGAATAAAATATGGCGAAGGCAGGCGTGTATTCCTGATGGCCCCGCTGCACCACCACTACCAGAAGAAGGGCATCAAAGAGGAAAAGATAGTCACAAGGTTCTATCTGATTGGCATCCTGCTGGCAATCATAAGCATAGTGACACTGAAATTGAGATAACAGAAAACATCAACATTAAAATAACATCTTTGAAATATGTACGAAACAATAGCAACACAAACAAAAGAAAAAGTCCACACCGGACTGGCGGGCATCGACAGCTCGAAACTGAAGGCTCTGCGCAGCGATCATCTGAAAGCCTGCTTCAGCCTGATTGACGAGATGCGCCACAAGTTGGAGTTTGTGGCTCGCATCAAGGGAGTGTCGTTCATTGACGACGCTGCGTCGCGCAGTCCTATGACGACCTGGTATGCGCTCGAAACCGTGGAAGGCCGCGTGGTGTGGATTGCCAACGGCGCCAACTCTATGCAAAGAGCATCGGAGTACAGACGCCTGAGGGCTTTGGCCGAAAGCAAAGTTGAACGCATTATCTGTCTTGGAAACAAGGCATTGTATCAAACCATATTCGGTGATGTCGTCAAAGATATCACCGAGGTCAACACGATGGCCGAAGCCGTCACAAAGGCATTCTACGGTTGTGAAGAGAATATGAAGGTGCTCTTCTCACCATCGTACGAAAACGGCATTTCATACGAAGAGCAAGGCGAATCGTTCAAACACGAAGTCAACGAATTGTAGTGATGACATCGACAAAAGACAACATATCGCGCAAACTGCTTAACCCCTTCAAGGGAGACAGGGCCATTTGGTTTATCTTCCTTGTGCTGGCCATCACATCGCTGGTGTCGGTGTTCAGCTCTATAGGCTATTCAGCAGCCATATCCGGCAAGACCCCTGAACAGGTCTTTTTGCGCCATTTGCTTTTTGTCGTCACCACTTTTGTGGTGGTAATCCTGCTATCTAATTTCAACTACAGGCGTTTTTCAAGTCTTTCGTGGTTCGGCTACCTGCTCTCGCTGGGTTTGCTAGTGGCGGTGTTGGTGGTAGGTCACAAGAGCAACGATGCCGGTTCGGGTATGAGCCGATGGCTTCAACTGCCTCTGATAGGCCGTTTCCAGCCCTCGGAACTGGCGAAAATTGTCATTGTCGTCTATCTGGCCCGACTGCTGACACAGGAGAAGAACAACCTGAAAGAATGGACCACTTTCCGCAACATCCTTATTCCCGTGTTTATCCTGGTGGTACTTGTGGTAAGCGAGAACCTATCGACAGCGTTGATAGTCTTCTTTGTATGCTTCGCAATGATAAGGCTGACACCCATCAATGTCAACCATTGGAGGCTCACCATCTTAGGACTCATTGTTGTTGGTGCTTTGGCACTGTTTATCGGCAACAAACTGGATATTCCCTTCCTCGCACGTTCTGAGACGTGGAGCAGCCGAATAGACAAATGGATGAATGTCGATCCCACCGAACGTTCGCAGGAGTCGATGACACGTATGGCAGTGGCTTCAGGAAAATTCTTCGGTGTGGGTATTGGATCGACCATCCAGGCACGCCTGATGACGCAGGCCAACAACGACCTTATCTATGCCATCATCATAGAAGAAACCGGAATGTTTGGCGGCATACTCGTCTTCCTGCTGTATTTTTTCCTATATGTGCGATGTATCAATATTGCATTGAGATGCAAGGGCGATTTTGGAAGGATGACGGTAATAGGGCTGGGCACGCTGATATTCCTGCAGGCTGCAATACATATGGGTGTTTCGGTAGGAGCATTGCCAGTTACGGGTCAGACCCTTCCTCTCATCAGCAGCGGAGGAACAGCATATATGTGTATGGGATTGGCACTGGGCATAATCCAGTCGGTGGCATACGATGTCAATGTGAACGAGGCGAAAGAAAAGCGGGCGAAAGTGGCGGCACAAACGACCGCAACGGCGCCGGCAGACAGCATTCAAGAAAAAGAAAATGAAAAGGAGGAGGTAAAGATATGAAAGCGATAATAAGCGGCGGCGGCACCGGCGGACACATATTCCCTGCCATCGCCATTGCCAATGCATTGAAAAAACGTTATCCCGATGCCGAAATACTTTTTGTCGGTGCCGAGGGACGTATGGAGATGGAGAAGGTGCCGGCAGCGGGCTATACCATCAAGGGCCTGCCTATTGCCGGTCTGCAACGCAAGATAACTATTGCCAACATAATAAAGAACTTGCAGCTGCCATTCAAAATGCTGAAAAGCAGACGAAAAGTCAAAAAAATAATCCGCGCCTTCCAGCCCGATATCGTTGTAGGTGTGGGCGGGTTCGCCAGCGAGCCGACGTTGAAGACCGCCGCCAAGATGGGCTACCCTACCCTGCTGCAGGAACAGAACTCATATGCCGGTCTGACCAACAAAATGCTGGCACAGGGGGCAAGGACCATCTGTGTGGCCTACGATGGAATGGAGCGTTTCTTTCCGAAAGAGAAGATTGTTTTTACGGGCAATCCGGTGCGCGAGGTGATTGAGAAAATATATGAAAGTAATGTCGCCAAACGTTTCGAGGGCACGCTGGCCGATGCAAAAACCGCCATTGAAGACCGTAGCGATTCGAGACAGAAAGGACTGGAACATTTCGGACTGGACAGCAACAAGCGTACAGTCCTGTCGGTTGGCGGCAGCCTCGGAGCCGGTTCTATCAACAGAATGATACTCGACAACCTGAATTTCTTTAAAGACAACGACATACAGATTATTTGGCAAACTGGAAAAGGGATGTACGAAGAGGCACACCGGAATGTGGAAAAGGGCAACTATGGCCAGTGGGTCAAAATACATCAGTTTATCAATGAGATGGATATGGCCTACCGTGCCGCCGATGTCATCATATCGCGCGCCGGAGCAATCGCCATCAGCGAACTCTGCATCGTGGCCAAGCCGGTTATTCTGATTCCCTCACCCAACGTTTCCGAGGATCATCAGACCAAGAACGCTATGGCGCTGGTAGAGAAAGGCGCGGCTGTGATGGTACGCGACAGTGATTGTCACGAGAAAGGGCTCGGCGAACTGCTCACGCTGTTGAACGACAACGAGAAAATGGCCACAATGAGCAAGAATATCAAGAAACTGGCACGTCGCAAGGCTGCCGAAAGTATTGTTGACGAAATAGAAAAGATAATTAGAAAATGAAATACTACTTTTTAGGCATCGGAGGCATAGGAATGAGCGCACTGGCGCGCTTTTTCAAGCTGGGTGGACATACAGTCAGCGGATACGACCGCACCGAAAGTCCGCTAACAAAACAGCTTGAAAGCGAAGGTATTGCCATACACTACGACGACAATCCCGATTTGGTGCCCGACGATATCGACTTAGTAATATACACTCCAGCTGTTCCCAAAGAGACACTTGAGTTCCAATATATTGAGCAGAAAGGCATCCCAATGGAAAAACGCTCGCAGGTGCTTGGCGAACTGACCCGTGGAAAGAAGTGCATCGGAGTCGCCGGATCGCACGGAAAAACAACCACTTCGGCAATGATAGCCTACCTGTTAAGCAAAACAGACAAAGGCTGCAGCGCCTTTCTGGGTGGAATAGCCAAAAATTTCGACAGCAACCTGATTGTTAACAACGACAGCGAATACGTTGTTGTCGAAGCCGACGAATACGACCGCTCGTTCCTGCAGTTGCACCCCTACTATTCGGTGATTACCGCCACCGATCCCGACCATCTTGACATCTACGGCACTCACGAAAACCTGATTGCCGCTTTCCAGCAATATGCCAACCAGACCAACCCCGAAGGAGCTCTGTTCCTGAAAGAAGGTCTTGCCGAACACAACCACCATCACGAAGAAGAGGAAGAGGAGGAGCACGATCATCACCTACATATCGGCGAAGAGATAAAGCATTATTCCTATTCGGCGCGCTCGATCGAGAGCGACTACTATGCCATCAATGTGCGCAATTACAACGGAAATATTTTCTTCGACCTGCGCACTCCCGACAAGGTGCTGTATGACATCGAATTGCAGAACTCCTGCCTCTACAATGTCGAAAACGCCGTAGCGGCTGCTGCCGTGGCTCTGAACTGCGGATTGGACGAGTACCAGCTGCGCTATGGGCTGAAAACCTTTCAGGGAACACGGCGCCGTTTCGATGTGCACGTAAAGACAAAAGACATCGTCTATATCGACGACTATGCGCATCATCCAAAAGAAATCGCCGCCACAATAGAATCGGTCAAATATCTCTATCCCGGCAAGCGCATTGTCGGCATCTTCCAGCCGCATCTCTACTCCCGCACACGCGATCTGGCCGATGAATTTGTGGAGGCACTGAAGCCGCTTGACGAAGTGATACTTATGCCCATTTACCCCGCTCGCGAAAAGCCTATACCTGGAGTTTCGTCGGGAATGATACTGCGGAAGATGGAAACGATGAACAAATACCTGTGCAGCGCCGAACAGGTGCCCGATTTGGTCGAGGCTCTCTGTCCCGATGTGGTGCTGACAATGGGTGCCGGCGACATCGACCGTATTGTTCCCATCCTTGAACAACGACTGAAAGAAGAATAACCACCAATGAAACCCACCCTGAGAAATACTATCATTGTCGTGCTTGTTGCTGCAATTGTGGCGACCTTCCACATCGTCAGAAGGAACTCCACAATGCGCGGTATGGAGTGCTCCGTCGCCACCGACAGCAGGAATGTACTGCTTACGCCACACGATGTCGATAGTCTGATACTGTCAAGTTTCCCACAAATGCTGAAGACAGACATCAAAGACATCGACCGCAAAGCCGTGGTGAACAGTCTGCTGAAGCATCCTTATGTCGCCGAAGCAAAAGCGCACGTCACCACCGGAGGCAAACTGCTTGTCGATATAAGACAACACCAGCCGGTTGTACGAATGTTTTATCAGGGCAACGAATACTACATCTCGCGACAGGGTACCTGTATGCCTCTGTCGGCCAAACACTACTGCCATCTGCTGGTGGGAAGCACCTCGCAGGAGGAGCCCTTGCTGGCCCACCCAACACGGATGAACCTTGCCGACACATCCAACCACCACCAGCCATCATCACCCCTGAAGATATGGAAACTGGCTTCGTTTCTGTACGACAATACCAAATACGGTGCAATATTTGATCAGGTCTATGTTGGCGACAAGGGTGACCTCTTTCTCGTTCCCAAACTGGGTGAACTGACAATCAACGTGGGCGACACAAGCCAACTGGATAAAAAATTCAACAACCTGTGGTCGTTCTTCGACCAAGGCATAAGCCAGGTAGGATGGGACACCTACTCTTCAATCAGCCTCAAATTCAAAGGACAGGTAGTAGGCACAAAGAAATAACAAATACCACGAAAAACAAATCACAAAAATATATCTTTATGAATAACGAAAATGACATCATCGTAGGCTTGGACATCGGCACAACCAAAATAGCCTGTTTCATCGGCAAACGTGCTGACAACGACAAAATTAAAATCATAGGCTTCGGTAAGACACCCTCGAAAGGCGTCGAGCGCGGCGTGGTGAAAAACATCAAGGACACCGCTGCTTCAATCGAGAAGGCTGTGAATATGGCTTCCGAACAAGCCGGCATAGCTGTTAAAGAAGTCTATGTGGGCATTGCCGGACAGCACATCAAGAGCATCCAGAATATGGGTACTGTTGTCATTCCACCCGAGCACAAATACATCGAGCAAGAGGATGTTGATCGTCTGATTGATCAGCAGCACAACATTATGCTCAACCCTGGCGAAGACATCATACATATCTTCCCGCAGAACTACGTCGTTGACGGCGAGGAATTAAGCCCCGACGTAGAGCCCGTTGGCGTTGCCGGCCGACAGCTCAAATCCAACTTCCACATCGTGACTGGCAACACGATGAACCTCATCAACATACACGACAGCGTAGAACGTGCAGGACTGACCATCAAAGGTGTAGTCCTAGAACCTATCGCTTCGGCATACGCCGTTCTCGACAACACCGACCGCACCGCCGGTGTAGCGCTGGTGGATATCGGTGGTGGCACCACCGACATCGCCATCTTCCACGAAGGAGTGATTCGCCACACCACCGTGCTGCCACTGGCCGGAAACGCCATCACCACCGACATCAAGGAAGGCTGCAAAATATTGCGCGAACAGGCCGAAACCCTCAAAACACGCTTCGGTTCCTGCCTACCGCAGAACGTCAGCGAGAACGACATCATCTCCATCCCAGGTCTCCGCACACAGCCACCGCGCGAAATCAGTATGCGCACATTGGCCGGCATCATCAAGGCTCGCACCGAAACCATACTTGAACAGGTTGACTACGAAATAAAGAAATCACATCTCGAAAAGCACATCTTTGCAGGCATCGTCCTCACCGGCGGCGGTGCACAGCTGCGTCACATCAAAGACCTGACCGAGTTCACCACAGGCATCGACACACGTATCGGACTGCCTGACGAACATCTCGACAAAGACACCGACCCCGAAATCATCAACACTATGTATGCCACTGGTATCGGACTTGTCCTTTACGGCTTCCGCGAACTCGACGAAATGAGACGGCACAACGAGGAATTCAATGACAATAACACCGACGAAGAAACCACCGAGCCCGAAGAAACAACAGCCAGCGAAAACGACGTGTTTGCAGAGCTTCCCGAACAACAACCCGAAATCGAGACCAGCAAAGAAGTCGAAAAAGAAGAACCCAAACCCGAAAACAAGAAAAAATCCAATACAGGAAAGAAAACGAGACCCAATTTCGGCACACAGTTTATGAAGTACATCGACCAGTATTTCGGACGCGTTTTCGGTGACGACACAATCCGTAACGAAGGTCAGGAGGAACACGAACTGTAGTCACAACCTAAACACCTTTCAAAAAGGTTGATAACTTGTTGAAAACAAAAAAGTAAAACAAATCGTATTCTGCAATAAAACAAGTACTTTTACAAAGTTTTGCAGCATACGCAATTACGGCGTAATAAACTACAAATCAAACATCTGCAAAAGAAATAAGGATATGAACGACAGCACATTTTCAATGAACGAGGACAATCAGACCCAACAAAACAATGGTTTAATGACAGGAATGACTATGGAATTTGAGCCTCTGCGCCAGCAGCCGGCCAAAATCAAAGTCATCGGTGTTGGCGGTGGCGGCGGCAATGCCGTCAACCATATGTTCCGCCAAGGCATCCGCGGCGTTGACTTCATAGTCTGCAACACCGACGCAAAAGCTCTGGCAGCAAGCCCCGTACCCAACAAGATTGAATTGGGCAAACTCGGAGCAGGCAATATCCCCGAACACGCTCGCAAGGCAGCTATCGAACACAAGGACGAAATACGAGCCGCCATCAGCGACGACACGCAGATGCTTTTCATTACCGCCGGTATGGGCGGCGGCACTGGAACGGGAGCTGCACCTGTCATCGCCGAAATAGCTAAAAGCATTGAAATTGATGACGATATGGTACCACGCATCCTCGTCGTTGCTATCGTCACTATGCCCTTCTCGTTCGAGGGTAAACGCCGCAAAGAACAGGCAGCTGCCGGTATCGAGGAACTCAAGAAACACGTTGACGCCATCCTCGTCATCAACAACGACAAACTACGTCTTGTGGGTGGCAACCTGCCTCTCAACCAAGCTTTCAGCCAGGCCGACGATGTGCTGCTTACCGCTGCAAAGGGCATAGCTGAAATCATCACCGTCTCGGCATACGTCAACATTGACTTCCGCGATGTCAATACCGTTATGGAAAAGAGCGGCACCGCACTGATGGGCGCCGGCGAAGGACGCGGCGAAAACCGTGCAAGCATAGCCATCAAAGAGGCTACGACCTCCGTGCTGCTCGACGACAACGATATCCGCGGAGCAAAGAACATACTCCTTTATTTCTCCTACTCGCCTAGCCACCAGATTACTATGGATGAACTCGGCGAGGTTACAGACTATCTCACTGAGCTCACAGGCGACAAGGACACCAACGTCATCTGGGGTGCCGGCGACGACGACAGTCTCAACGACGAACTCCGCATCACCCTTATTGCCACCGGCTTCGAACAGCGTCCCGGTCCCACGGTTCACACACTCGAACTGAAAGAATCCGACTTGCCCTCCGACAAACCCGCCATTGTCATTAAACCCACCGACAACACGGAAGAGACAACGGAAGAGACAGCAAAAGCAACCACAGAGGAACAGCAACCAACCGACGCCATCGACAACAGCCTGCCCAAACCTACTGCCGAAATGAACGGCCGTCGCATCTTCGTCCTCGACACTCCCGTCGCTGAAACCGAAGAGAAGGAAGAGGAAAAAGAGCCCGTCGCCGAAACAGTCGCTCCGGTCATCGCTACTACAGGCAGCCTCCTCGACGAAATACGCGTCATCTCGCGCCCCACACCCCAACCCAAGACAGAAAGCGTTGCTCCCGCCGAACCCGTTTTCCACATCGAGCCCACCGTGGCACTGGCCGAAGAGCCCGAACCCGAACCGGCACACGTTGATGCAGTCACAACCGACAGTGAAACCACTTTCCAACCAGAAACCATCGTCGAGCGCCAAGTCGAACAGGCATTCCAACCCAGCGAAGACCTCAACGACGCCAAGCTGCGCCAGCGTGCCGAGCGCATCCGCCGTATGAACGACCTGCTGCACAACGACCCCAACGGTCCCAAGCAGATCGAGGATATGACCACCAGCGAACTGACAAGCGAGCCTATCTACCAGACACCTCATTCGGCCGAAAGCGACGCTGCTCGCAAACGCATCAACCTCGACGGTTCTATCTCGACCGGCATCTCCTTCCTTACCGACCTGCCCGATTGAACCGCACCGCCCGAAATACATCTTTGAAATACACACATACGCAAAGAGGATGCCAGCACAGGCATCCTCTT
>JAGDCN010000093.1 GCA_017958525.1 Bacteroidales bacterium | reverse complement strand
TTATTAAGAGGAAGCCCCTGCGGGGCATTGGGTTTTGAATAATATTGAGGTCTATTAAGAGGAAGCCCCTACGGGGCATTGGGGTTTTGGATAATATTGATGTCTATTAAGAGGAAGCCCCTACGGGGCATTGGGGTTTTGGATAATATTGATGTCTATTAAGAGGAAGCCCCTACGTGGCAAATTGGTTTTCTCCTATTTTGCCCCGTAGGGGCTTCCTTTTAATAGCTAATGCAGCATTTATCTTTTTTGTTTTTTAGATGGTTGGTATCGTGTTTTCTTGAAAAAATCTTTAGTCGCAGAGCACATAGAGGTCTTCGCGTGGGTTGAGGAAGAGGATAGGGATGCGCTCTTTGTTGACGATGGTGCGCTCCTCCTGAACGCCGACGAAGAACTCCAAACCGTCCTTTTCCTTGGTGGTCACGGCGATAAGCATTCCGTAACCCTTTTCGGAGGCATAGCGCAGGGCATTGACATCCATATATGTCGATTTTGATTCGATGATATGTGGCTCAAAACTGATATTCAATCCATTATACAGTTTGTGTAGCTGGGTCATATTGGCGTACCACTTGCTGCGCAGAAACTCGTCTTTGTAATCGTAATAAAGCACGTTCATCCGGCTGCCGCCGAAACGTGGGAAGTAGCTGGACCAGATGAACTTATCCTTGCTTTCTTTCTTGAAATCGAGGCTCATCGCAATCTCTTTCATTCGTGACGGGTCGTTGAGAGGTTCCTGTGCCACCAGGAAAGCGGTCTTGCTGCCACTAAAGTTTTTCAGTATTGCACGGCTGCTCAGTGCGTTGCTGCGACGGGCGTGCGCATCGGCTTGGGCGACAATCACTACGGCACCGAGCAATGTTGGCAGTGCGTCGATGACTTTGGCCGTTTCGCCTTTCAGGGCGGCATAGGAAATTGAAAAATGAAAATTGAAAAATGAAATCGTTTTGTCGCGAAGCTGTTGTAGCTTGGGCTCCGCTTCATCGGGCGACAGGGAACTGTACTTTGGGTCGCAGATGTGCAACAGTATCATCCCTTTCTGTAGCATCTGTGCCATATGGACGGCATAGCTCAGCACCGTGTCTGTCTGTTCGAAATCAGCGATATAGGCAATTACAAACTGGTCTTTTTTCTCTTTTTTTTCCATAATTTCAACTTTCAAACATCATACATCGTTATTCTCATCTAATCAGCGTTACGTCGCCCTTGAACTGCGACACCTGGCCGTCCTCGCACTTGATACGGCAGTGATAGACATAAACACCTGGCATACACCAGTTGTTCTTGTAGCGCCCGTCCCAGCAATCGTTGATGTTGTCGCTCTCATAAATTTTTTCGCCCCAGCGGGTGAAGATGGCGATGTGGAACTCCTGCACCCATTCGCCACTGAAGCAAAGGCGGTCGTTCTTGCCGTCGTCGTTGGGGGTAAAAGCGTTGGGAATAAATATGTTGGGTTCGCCACAGTTGACGGTGACGCAGTTGAGCTTGACGGAATCGGAGTAAGTGCAACCGATTGAATCGGTCACTGTTACAACAAACACTGTGGTGTCTTCGACCGTGGCGCGCGTGTTTGGCGAGGTGGGATTGTCGAGCAGGTTGGACGGCATCCAGTAGTAGCTGCCGCCGGGAATGGGGGTTACGTGCAGCATAGCGCTCTGTCCTGCAAAGACATAGTCGGCATCGGCCCAAACGTGAATGCTGTCGAACGAGTGTTGCTCGTTGATGACGATGCTGTCGCGCACTTCGCAGCCGAACTGGTCGGTGGCGACGACGAAGACTGTGCCGGCGCAAAGTTCTGTGGCTGTGGCAGTCTGCTCACCTGAACTCCAAACGTATGTGTATGGAGCATAGCCTCCTGTGGCCAGTGCGGTGGCTATACCGCTGCA
The DNA here is from genome assembly GCA_017958525.1 of Bacteroidales bacterium. Taxonomy (GTDB): domain Bacteria; phylum Bacteroidota; class Bacteroidia; order Bacteroidales; family P3; genus Colimorpha. Next base: position 19,019 of record JAGDCN010000093.1, on the reverse strand, counting down.
AGCGTTGGAACAGCTGTTTTGTATGTCACTGATTTCAACGCTCATATCTACATTTTCCAATATGGTTATTGTGTCGTAAAACAGGCATCCGTTGCTGTCGCTGACCTGCAGGATGTAGTTGCCGGCGCAAAGGTCTGTACGTGTGGCTGTTGTGGAACTATCGTCGAGCCACAGCAGCGAATACACTGATGGACCGTTTACATCGACGCTGATTGCACCGGTACAGGATTCCAGACAGCGGATGTGTGTCACCGAGTCGCTGATGGTGGGCATCGGGGGTGATGTAATGGTGAATTCGTTGGTAACCAGGCATCCGTTACCGTCGCGGAACAAGACAGTACCATCCCCCGCACAAAAACCTTCTTGCATATTGACATTATTCCAGCCGTTACCCCAGTTGTATTGGCGCGGAGGAGCAGAGTTGGCCGTTGACGGCACTACCCGGACAGCACCGGTACAGTAGTTCGGACATAGTGGATCGGTGACAATAAGGCTGTCAACGACCTTATAGAATCGGATATGTATGCTGTCTTCCTTTACGCATCTCAGATCGTCCTCGACGTGCACATATATCCATTGGTCACTGTCCGGTGTGAAACTGAACAGGCTCTGTGACATATCGTTGTTCAATGTATCGCTGAAAAGCCCGTTGCTTGACCACTGATATGTTACGTGGTTGCCTGGAGCACTGACATCCAATACTGTAGGTATTGAACAGCTGAGAGTGTCGCCTACAATGGTGGCGTCGGCTTCTCCGACAAGCACCACTTGTGTCACTGTGTCGCGACAATTGGGGCCGTCGGCATACTCGCTGCTGACAATCAGTGTGTAAACCCCACTTTGGTTCACAATGGGATTTGCAATTGTGCTGTCGCTTACATTGCCTCCAATCCAATGGTAGTTGGTGTATGGAGTTGGAGGAAGACCGATTTGAAGCGGTATTCCCGGGCAGGTTGACAGCGTGTCAAGACTGTAGCTGCCACGACCGAAGACCATCAGGTTTTGAGTCATTGTGTCGCTTGCCTTGCAGCCGTTGTCCATATATGCCACGAGGGTGATTTGGTATAGACCGGGGGTAGGGTAGCTGTGGGTTACGCTTTGTGTCGTAGTGGTCTCGTATTCAGTGCCGTCGCCGAAAATCCATTTGAAATGGTCGCCGCGACCCAGGTTTGCCAATCCTTCGCTGTTTGTCGGTGCGCAAAGTGGAACGGGCTGTGAAAAGTCGGCCACAGGGAAGTCGTCGGTGAGGTTAAGACGGAAAATAGCGTTGTTGCAATTGCTGCTGTTATTGTGCTGTCCGTAGGCTCCGGTAGTGACGGGGAATTCGTCACCGCCGCTACAACTGGCGCAGACCGACTGATAGAGAGTTCCGTGGCGATCGAAGCGGCTGGTGCCGCCATCGACGTGGTCGCCACCGCTGTAGTATCCGGTGCCGGAGGTGTGTTGTTCACCGAAAAAAGTGGCATAGACAAGCTGGTTGGCATTGATGTCAACGGCCATAATGTAGAAATCCTGGCCGTCGGTGCTGCTTTGGTAGGCATCTGCGGTAACGGTGAGGCCTGTTGTACCGCGCTGATTCCAAGGGTAATTCACACCATCGAATGTCCTGCCCAGGAAGATGCGCCCCCATCCGCTCAAATAAATGCGATTGCAGATATCGACGGCGAAGGCAGTTGGCGAAATGTTTGGCCCATTGGTTGTTACGTCGCCGGTACCAAAGACGGTACTCCATACCAGAGTGTCTAAACCAGGCTTAAAGCGTGCCAATAATTGGCCGCTGTTGGGTGTGTTGTAATTGGCATTGTGTATCAATGTGCTGCCTACAGCTTTTGTCTGTCCGAAAATGAAGACGTCGTTGTTCTTGGAGCAGCGCACGAAATAGCATTGGTCGTATGCTGAGGAGCCGAATTGTGTGCTGGCCATCAGTTGGTTGCCATAATAGGAAATCTTTGCAATAAAACCGTCGGCCGAACCGCCGCTATAATAGGTGCGGTAGGCACTTGGTGTTGTGGGGAAGTTGTAGGAGTTTGTGCCTCCGCAAACAACCACGTTGTAATCTTTGTCGCAGTCGATGGAATAGATTGCATCGTCTTTGTTTCCACCGAGATAGGTGCTCCAAATCAATCGCCGCAAGTTGTGGTCTATTTTGAGGACTATACCCTCTTGTCGGCCGTGGTTGTTGGGTTGTATGCAACCTTCAGTCACGGGGAAGTTAGTGGAAAAAGTGGTCGAACCGACATAGATATTGTTCTGGTCGTCGGTTATCAATTCACCGCGGGCACCATCACCATAATTGTAATAGAGCGAATCGTTACCCATCATAATTACGTTGTAGTCAAATGAATTACGATAGTTCAACCCGTCGTTGCCGCTGCCACCGACGAAAGTGGAAGCCTGCAGTTCGTCGCCATTGGTGCTGAATCGGCAAATGAAAATATCAGATCCGTTGGGGAAATTAATTGTTGTGCTGCCTTCATACTGAAATGCAGTCCCACCGTTGAAACTGGTGTCGTAAGCCCCTTCCGTTACTGGGAAGTCTGAAGAGCCTGTAGTGCCGAAAATAAGTAATTCGTTGTATGAATTTACATACATACTATGCGGCATATCAGCGTATGTACCACCAAGATAAGTGGCAAACAGGCGGGTGCTTCCGGAAGGGTCGAATTTGAAGATACCGATGTCGCAGTTGCCGTTGTACGTGCCATCGTAGGCTCCCAAAGAGGTGGGGTAGCCAGAGCCGAAAACAACACCGGCGGTGTAGGTGTTTTTCTCCGAATCGTAGCAGGCAGTTGTGCCCCAGTTGTCGGCCGTAGAACCTGTGTAGGTCGAAAAGTGCAGATAGGGATCGATGATGAGCGGCAGTGTGGTATCGTAGTTGCCTAGTTTGAATGTTATCTTATTGTTTTTTAATTGATATTCGGCTTTTACTTCAATCTTTTGTTTATTATCCAGCTGATAGGCATAGGGTCGTAGTTCGACAATATCGGCCACCGATGTGCGTACAATCAGGTTGCCGTTTTGGATACGTAGGCCTTCAACCCCCTCGTATCCGATGACGATGTCGGACGGGCGTGCGCCGGGATTCACAATGAAGTCGTACTTCATCGCGTTGCTGGCGGTATAAACTTTGAGGTCGATGTCGTCGTAAAGATTGTGATATAGAACTGATTGGAACACACGCACATCTGTAGCCCAACGGCTGTGGTCGCGACCTATGAAATAGTTTTCGCGGCACTCCTCGCGGTCCAGTCCTTCTACTTGGCTTGTATTGCTGCCTTCAAAACGAATGCGATAGGCGTGCTGGCGGTAGCGCCCCTTCTGTGTGTAGTCGCAAGGGAAGTGTTTCAGATTGTCGTTGTCGGGATGTTGCACTACGAGGGTGAAGCAGTCACGCTCCACAAACAGCGTTGAACTGTGCATCTGCGAGCGGAAAAGGACGCGGCTGTCCCACTGCCCCTTGTTCTCCGAAAAAAGAATACGTGCTCCAATGCCTATTGTGTCGCGCGTGTTGTGTGCTTGCAATAGATTGACAAACAGTAATATTGTAAGAAATAATACTGCTTGTATGCTTTTTTGGAACGTTGTTTTCACGAGTGCAAAATTACGAAAAACTTTTGATTATAATGTATTATTTGTCACTTTAATTTTTTTAATTTGTAATTTACTATGTTTGCACTTGTTCAGTATGTATTGTGGCAGAATTGTGTCATATTTAGGGTGAAAATCTGCCATTTTGGCAGAAAAATGAGCTTTAAAACGAAAATATTTTTCTCTGTTCGAAAATAAATGTGTAATTTTGCATCTTGTTATGATCAATCAGGAAACCATACAACGCATTATGGATGCGACTCGTATAGAGGAAGTGATTGGTGAGTTCGTGTCGCTTAAAAAGCGTGGAACCAACCATATCGGCTGTTGCCCCTTCCACAATGAAAAGACGCCATCCTTCAATGTTTCGCCCTCCAAAGGCATATACAAATGCTTTGGCTGCGGCGAAAGTGGCAATGCCGTTGGTTTCCTGATGAAGCACGAGCACTATACCTATCCGGAGGCATTGCGCTGGCTTGCAAAGAAATACAACATCGAAGTGGAGGAGGAGAAGCTTACCGATGAGCAGATAGAGCGCAACAACGAACGCGACGCACTGTTCCACGTGTCGGAGTTTGCGCAGAAGTACTTCGCCTCGATACTTTATGACAACGAGATGGGTGTTGCCATAGGTCTTTCTTATTTCCACGGTCGCGGACTTACCGACAAGGTTATCAAGGACTTCGGTTTGGGATATTGTCTTGAAGAATGGGACAATTTCACACGTCATGCCCGTGCTAACGGTTACAGCGACAATGTGTTGCAGAAAACGGGACTGACTGTCTTCAAGGATGACGGCAAGTTTTACGACCGTTTCCGTGGTCGCGTTATGTTCCCGATCTACAGTGTGTCAGGTCGTGTGCTGGGCTTTTCCGGTCGTGTGCTTTCTAAGGAAAAGCAGGTGGCAAAATATGTCAATTCGCCTGATTCTGAGATATACAACAAAAGCCATATCCTCTATGGCCTCTATCAGGCAAAAAACGCCATCACGCGCCAGGACAAGTGTTATCTGGTGGAAGGCAATATTGATGTGATTTCGATGTATCAGTCTGGTGTTGAGAATACTGTGGCTTCGTGCGGCACGTCGCTGACCATCGAGCAAGTGCGTCTTATGCGTCGTTATACCAAGAATGTCACTGTTCTCTACGACGGTGACTCTGCCGGTATCAAGGCGGCCTTCCGCGCTGTGAATATGCTCTTTGAAGAGGGTATGCACGTGCGTGTGGTGCTCTTCCCCGACGGCGACGACCCCGACAGCTATGCTCAGAAGTATGGCTCGACGCAGCTGCAGGAGTATTTGCGCGATAATGAGTCGAATTTCATTCTCTTTAAAACCAAGATATTGGCTGCCGACATCAAGGGTGATCCTATCCGCAAGGCCGAAGTGCTTGGCGACATAGTGCGCACTATCGCTTTGGTGCCTGATTTGATGGAACGGACGGAGTATGTTACGCAATGTGCCTCGCTGCTTCGCGTACCTGAAGAAACACTTCAAAATGAGTTGGCTAAAACTTTGAATCGCAAGCTTTATGAGTCTTTGAATCACAAGCCGGACGAGAACGACAAAGACATCAAAGAAGGCGATGCACAAGATGGTCAGCAGGGTGAAGTGCAGGAACAGGTACAGCAACCTGTCCAGAATCCTGTAGTTCCCTTTGCAATCAACCCGGCTCAGAGTCAAGAACGCAAGATAATCAGTCTGTTGCTGAATTACGGTAACGAGATAATTGAGGTCGTGTCGCAGGGCGAGAATGGACAGGTCGTTAAGGAGAACTATACTGTGGCACAGGTTGTTGTAGGCGATTTGCTGGGTGACCAGCTGACTTTTGTGGATCCTGTCTGTCAGGAGATTTTCAACAAATATGCCGAGTGTATTAATAATGGTGTTGTAAATATTGATACACAGATGTTTGTAACCTCAGAAAATGAGCATATACGCGACTTTGCTGTGTCGATGATGATCGACGACTATCACGTAAGTGATAAATGGCAGGAAAAGCACATCTATGTTCCTACACGTCAGGAACGTGTGCGCACTGATGTCGAAGAATCGCTTTTGACATTTAAACTCAAGAAGTTGGATATCAAAATCGACGATATTGATCGTCAGTTTTCATACCTTGCCGATGACGAGGAGCGTTTGATGCTGATATCGCAGAAAATGGCGCTGATTAAAATCCGTCAACAGCTTGGTGCTGCGCTCAACAGGGTCATTAGTTGATGCACTAAAAATGAAAAATAAACGAATCTCTAATAATAGAAAATGGATGTTCAGGCAATAAAAAACAGATATGACATTATAGGAAACAACCCTAAACTGATACTTGCAATCAATAAGGCTATTCAAGTGGCTCCCACTGATTTGTCTATTCTTGTAACTGGAGAAAGCGGTGTCGGCAAGGAGGTCTTTGCTAAAATGATTCACGACAACTCTACACGCAAGCACAAGAAGCTTGTTTCGGTTAACTGTGGCGCTATTCCCGAAGGAACTATCGAAAGCGAGTTGTTCGGTCATATAAAAGGTTCCTTTACAGGTGCTGACAAAGACAGGAAAGGCTATTTCGAGGAGGCCGAAGGTGGAACTATTTTTCTTGATGAGGTAGGTGAATTGCCTTTGTCGATGCAAGTCAAGCTGTTGCGTGTGCTTGAGAACGGAGAGATAATCCCTGTCGGTTCATCCAATGCCCGGAAAATCAATGTGCGTGTGATTGCTGCGACGAATGTTGACCTTCTGGCGGCAATCAGGAAGGGACACTATAGAGAGGATTTGTATTACCGTCTGAATCAGATATCTATTGCAATTCCTCCACTTCGTGAACGTAAGGAGGACATAGTGTTGCTGTTCCGCAAGTTTGCTTCGGATGTGGCTGAAAAGTACAAGATGCCTTTGCTGCGTCTTTCCGATGACGGCAAACAATTTCTGATGGATTATCCGTGGTATGGCAATGTGCGTGAGTTGAAGAATGTTACGGAGCAGATCGCAGTTGTTGAAAGCGAGCGGCTGATTACGCGTGACATACTCTCAAACTATATCCATTATGTGCCTGACGAGAAACTGCCCGTTCTATTTCATCAGGACTCTCCATCGGGTAATACCATCTCTGACAGGGAGCTGCTCCTTAAAGCGTTGTCGATGGGCCAGATGATCAACGAGATGCGCGCCGAAATCAACAATCTGAAGCAAATAATTACTTCGATGGCACATCAAGGCGTTGCAATTCAGGGCGTTGCTGATGAGCCTGCGTATATCGACGGGGACAAGTACTACCAGCTTGACAACGGTCAGGCTACGACCGGCGGTGTTCCGTCGGGCGGAGCTGTTTTCCACCAGCCTCATACGCATATTGACAATGCTGAAGAAGTTGAGTTTCAAGATTCTGAAGTTGTAGAAAATGAACTTGTGTCACTTTTCGACCGTGAGAAAATGGCTATCATAAAGGCCTTGGAGCACCATCGCGGACGTAGGCGTCCTGCGGCTATGGAACTGGGTATTTCGGAGCGCACGCTATACAGAAAAATCAAAGAGTACGGTATCGAAGTGTGACACCAGAGACGACAGAATTGTTGATGCTGTTGGCAATGTGTGGGATTTTTTTGCAAGGTGTATGTCGATTGTGAATTTTTTTTAGTAATTTTGCATCTGATTTTTAAAGGGTAAAAATTTATTAAACGGTTAATAATTAGATATATAATTTAGAATAAGACTTTAAAATGGAGCAGGAAACCATTCAGATTACGTTACCTTCGTCAAAGAGCCTTTCGAACCGTTGGCTGATGTTGGACTATATGTCGCGCACCGGCATTAAGATTAAGAATATTTCAACATCCAATGATACTCAGCAACTTTCGCGTTTGCTTCATCAACTGAAGGCCAGTCGCAGACACAATTTCGACTGTCGCGACGCTGCCACAGTGGCGCGTTTTATGCTGGCTCTGCTTGCTATTACACCTGGCACACACACACTTACCGGTTCAGAGCAGCTGTGCCGCCGTCCTATGGGTCAGCTGATTGACGCACTTCGAGCTGCAGGGTGTTCGATTACCTGCACTGGCGAGGAGGGCTTCCTTCCTGTCAAGATAGAAGGTGCTATCCCTGCTGCGCAACGTATTGTCATTGACTGCAATATCTCCAGCCAGTTTGCATCAGCCCTTCTTCTTGCCTCGGCCACTATGCCGCAGGGCGGTATGGTTGAGTTGGTCGGGGCGCCCGTATCGGAGCCTTATATTGAAATGACTCTAAAGGTTATGGAGCAGGCTAATGTGCAATGGTGTTTGAAAGGTAATCCTCCCACATACCACGTGGAGCATTCGATTCCACAGTGCGATGTTGTCTCGATTGAAAAGGATTGGACTTCGGCTTCATACTTTTTTGAGGCAGCCGCGCTGATGTCGAATGTATCGGTTCGTCTGCCTGGCTTGTGCCGAGAAAGTTTGCAGGGCGATCAGGTACTTCGCACTATATATTCGAAATTGGGACTTGCTGTGAATCAAGGGGATCAATCTGTAGAGCTGAAACGTGGAAAGAATGCCGTGACTTGTCTGGAATGGGATTTCACCGGTACACCTGACTTGGTTCCGGCTGTAGCTGTGACCTGCGCAGCTCTTGGTATCAGTGCAAGTCTGACTGGCGTGGAAACCCTGCGTTACAAAGAGAGTAACAGACTTGAAAGCATTTCGGAAGAACTGAAGAAACTAGGTCGCGAAGTGACTGTTGCCGACGGTGTTATGACTATTCCTGCCGGTGAGCCGTTCTCAAAGGAGAGCCTTTCTGGCAAAGCAGCCGTCGATTCGCACGGTGACCATCGTATCGCAATGGCATTTGGAGCCTTGAGGGTTGTCAACCCTGATTTGCAGGTTACTGAACCTGATGTGGTGGCCAAGTCATTCCCCGATTTCTGGAAGATGCTTGATCGCCTAATGGCTTGAGTGTTCGTCTGTTTACAGATTTTGATAGGGTTAAGTTTGACTCTGAAAATAAACCTTGCTGATATGCGGCAAGGTTTTTTACTTCTATTGGATTAAGTGCCGGTGATCGAAACAAAAAGGGGCTTCTGAATAGCCAAGCGATGCACGAAAGGAATAAATGTTTGTGTATCGCCGTGCTGCTATTCGGAAGTCCCGGCGCAATTCTTCGGACTTTTCGAACCGAAGGGAACCGAGGTCCCCTTTTTGACAAAATAACAAACAATAGTTTAGTATGTCTATTGCCCTAAAACTTGCAAAATGTTTTGAAAATTATTTCTTTCCGCCCAATTAATTTCTTTGTAGCGATTTAGCCACGTCATTTGTTTTTTGGCATACTGCCAAGTGTGGTTTTTGATTTCCGTTATGGATGTTTCCAATCTTTTTTTGCCGTCGAAACAGTAGAACAACTCTTTGTAGCCTACCGTGTTGAGTGTGTTGAGGTTGCGGAAGGGCAGGAGGGACCTCGCTTCTTCTACGAGTCCCGTTGCAATCATTGCATCGACGCGGCTGTAGATTCTTTTTTTTAATTCGTCACGTTCGCAATGCAGGCCTATTTTGGTTATTTTGAACTGTCGTGGTGGTAATGTTTTGTCTATCAGCTTGCTGTATTTCTCTCCTGAGGTGTATATTACTTCAAGCGCCCGTTGTATGCGAATCGGGTTTTTGCGATCTACGATGTCGTAATAATCTGGGTCAAGCTTTTTTAGTTCGTTGAGCAGATCATCCAATCTGCCTTCTTTGATTTTGGAACTCAATGCAGTGCGTAGTTCTGGTGTGGGGTCGGGCATAATGTTTATTCCCTGACAGATGGCGTCGATGTAAAGTCCAGATCCGCCCACAGCAATGACGTTGTCGTGTGACTTAAAGAGAAGGTTTATAACTGATAGCGCATCCTGTTCGTATTCAAATACATTGTATGGCTTTGAAACCGAGCGGCAAGCGATGAAATGATGCTTTGCTGCCGACAGTTCTTCGGGGCTTGGTCGAGCCACACCGATATTAAGTTCGCGGTAAAATTGCCGTGAATCGCAGGATATGATTTCCGTGTCAAGATGTTGTGCCAGACGTATTGCTACGGCGGTTTTGCCTATCGCCGTTGGGCCTACTATGACGACGAGGCGTTTCATACCTGTTTAAGTCCCAATTTATCACCCATTTCCAGCATCATTTTCCACGCTGCATCGCGGTCGTTTGGGATTTTTCCGTCGAGGATTGCATCCTTGATAGCGTCTTTAATGATGCCAATCTCGTGGCAAGGTTTAAGTCCGAATGTCTGCATTATGTCTAATCCGCTGACCGGCGGTTGGAAGTTGCGGATGCGGTCTTTCTCTTCGAGTTCCACAAGTTTTTGTCTTACAAGTTGGTAGTTCTTGCGGAATCGTTCTTTTTTCTCTTCTTTTTTTGAGGTTATGTCGGCCTCGCAGAGTATCATCAAGTCGTCGATGTCGTCACCGGCTTCGAAGAGCAGTCGTCTGACGGCCGAGTCTGTCACCACATCTTCGGAAATGACAATAGGTCTAAGATGCAGTAAAACAAGCTTTTCGACATATCTCATTTTTGCATCTAATGGCAGTCGCAGACGTTTGAAGATACGTTTGACCATTTGAGCCCCTTTTGCCTCGTGACCGTGGAATGTCCATCCTAATTTCTCGTCGTAGCGTTTTGTTGCCGGTTTGCCGATATCGTGTAGCATTGCGGCCCATCGTAGCCATAGATCGTCGCTTTTTTCTGCCACATTGTCAACGACTTCCAAAGTGTGGTAGAAGTTATCTTTGTGGCTTCGTCCGTCGATGGTTTCAACGCCTTTCAATCGAGAGAATTCGGGGAAGAAAATTTGCATCAGGCCTGATTTCTGCAGCAGTTTCAATCCTATCGACGGACGCGGTGAAAGGAGTATCTTGTTTAACTCCGTAATGATGCGTTCTTGTGATATGATTTTCAAGCGTTCGGCGTTGTCGCAGATGGCTTGAAAGCAGTGTTCTTCGATGGTGAAGCCCAGCTGTGAGGCGAAGCGTACGGCTCGCATCATACGCAGCGGGTCATCGCTGAATGTAATGCTTGGCTCAAGTGGGGTGCGCAGAATGCCGTTGTCGAGGTCGCGGATACCACCAAAAGGATCGACGAGTTCGCCGAAGCGAGCCTTGTTCAGACATACAGCCATTGCGTTGATTGTGAAGTCTCTGCGGTTCTGGTCATCTTCAAGTGTGCCGTCTTCGACGATGGGTTTGCGACTGTCACGGCTGTACGATTCGCGCCGTGCGCCGACAAATTCCACTTCCCAGTCAGTGTTGCCGTCGTGGTGATGTATTTGTGCGGTGCCGAAATTGCGATAAATGTGCACTTCAGTTTGGTCGCTGATTTGCTTTGCCACCTCTTCAGCTAAAGCTATGCCACTGCCAACGCAGACGACGTCAATGTCTGAGCAGGGGCGTTGCAAGAAATAGTCGCGCACCACGCCTCCGACAGCGTAGGTCTCGAGTCCCATACGGTCGGCCACGTCGCTGATAATGTTATATATTGGATGATTTAAGATGACGTCCATTGTGTTGTGTTCAGGATGAATGTGAGACTTTAGTGAGTGTCGAAGTCTTGGCGTCCGGCCAAGTTGCCAGCTTCATCGTAAAATTCCCAGATGTTGGCACGCTGTCCATTAATGTAAAAGCCTCTGAAATAAGGTATTCCATTGTCGCGGTAGGAATTGTATGCACCGTTCTCGATACCTTTGGAGTAGTTGGCTTCCAGCATTTTCTGGCCATTGGCGTAGAAGAACTCCCAGCGTCCCTCTTTTAGTCCGTTTTTAACCAGACCACGGGTGTTAATGGTGTAGTTTTCGTTAAACTGGAATCGCATCTCAGTGTTGTCTTTGAAGTAGGATACCGACAGCGGGCGGTGGTCGGCGGTGACAGCCAGCACGACCATTGAGTCATATTGTTCAGTATAAAAATCTTCTCCGTTGTCTTTGAAGAGCTTCCAGTCGCTACCTATGGAATCGTTTTTGTCGAAACTGCCTTCGGCGTGCAGTTGGCCGTTCTCGTAGTAGAACTTCCAGATGCCGCAGGGCTTATTACCGTCAAAATGTTTGTCGTACATTAGTTTACCATTCTCATAATACATTTTTTCACCCAGCCGTGTCACTTCGCCTCCTTTGCCGTCGATAACGGTGAAGACCAGCTTGGGAGAGCCATCCTTGTAGGTGGAATAAACGGTATCGTAGGGTCTGTTGCAGGATGCAAAGAGCAACACAGCGGCAACTATAGTTATAAACGATTTGTTTTTCATTGAGTTGTTAAATTTATATGTTTTGTGTTGAAGTCAGAGTGTTCAAGGTTTGGAGCTTTCGCTTATCAGCCGTTCGGCAGCTGTGTATGCACTTACCTTGTTTTCAAGTATTTCTTTTTTAACGGCATCAATTCTTTCCTCCATACCTGGAGTGTTATAGAAACGTTCTTTCAGCGTGTTTTCAATCGTTTCGTCAAGGATGCGCAGACTTTGCTGCTGACGTTTGTGGTAGAAATAGCCGTTACTTTTCGTAAATGCCACATATTCAAGTATGTTATTCCATATTTCCTGCAGTCCGAGTTTGCTGTATGCCGAGCAGAGAATAACGGGTACAGTCCATTGGGAATCAGGCATTGGGAATAGATGCAGTGCATTGCGGAACTGTTGTGCCGCCAGTTGTGACTTTTCGATGTCGATATCGCTCTTGTTGATGGCAATCATATCGGCCATCTCCATAATGCCGCGTTTGATACCCTGCAACTCATCACCAGTGTTGGCCAGCTGAAGTAGTAGAAAGAAATCTACCATTGAGTGTGCTGCCACTTCTGACTGCCCCACGCCGACAGTCTCTACAATAACGGTGTCGAAACCTGCTGCTTCGCATAAGGTGATGATTTCGCGTGTTTTGCGCGCTACGCCGCCAAGAGAACCTGCTGATGGAGAAGGACGAATGAAAGCGTTGGGGTCGGTCGAGAGCTCCTCCATACGCGTCTTGTCGCCCAAGATGCTTCCCTTTGAGCGTTCGCTGCTGGGGTCGATGGCCAGCACAGCAACTTTATGGTTCAAGTTGGTGAGCATTTTGCCGAGAGCCTCAATTGTGGTGCTTTTGCCTGCCCCTGGGACCCCAGTGATGCCAATGCGGATGGATTTGCCAGAATATGGAATGCATCGTTCGATGATTTCTTGCGATTTGCGACGATGGTCGAATCGTGAACTTTCGACGAGCGTAATGGCGCGCGACAGCATTACGCGATCGCCGTGCAGAATGCCATCGACAAGTTCGTTGACCGAGGGCTCGGAATGCCTTTTTTTGCGCATATTCTCAAGGTAAAAATTGCTGATTTGTTCAGGCTGTTTTACCCCTTCGACCACGTTTAGCGCGCTGTCATAATCAAAATTTGAATATGTTTTTTTATCCTGCTCGTCCATCATAGTCTTTTGAATCTTAGTTTATTGTATATAAATTTGGTTTTGGTATCCGACTACAAAGATAAGATTTTTTTGAAAAAATTTTGTCACGTATCAAAAAATGTGTACTTTTGCACCCGATTTCAAGGCGGGGTAGCTCAGCTGGTTAGAGCGTCGGATTCATAACCCGGAGGTCATGAGTTCAATTCTCATCCCCGCTACCAAACAGAGTGGTTCCACAAGACGGAACCGCTTTTTTTATGCTTTACGTCCACATTCCATATTGTCATCACAAATGCTCCTATTGCGGCTTTTATTCTGTTGCCGGACACCGCGATACGCAGGACTATGTCGATGCATTGTGTTGTGAACTGAAGATTCGTAGAACAGACAAACCTTTGAAAACCATTTATTTTGGTGGAGGTACACCCTCTTTGCTCCCCGTTAGGCAACTGGAGCAAATAATTCTCACAATCCGAGATAATTATAATCTTTCGCAGTTGGAGGAGGTGACACTTGAGGCAAATCCGGAGAATCTTACACCACAGTATCTTGATGAGATTGCCAGGTTTGGTTTGTTCAATCGGTTAAGTGTTGGCGTTCAGTCGTTTGTTGATGTAGAATTGAAGATGCTGAATCGTGTGCATAGCAGGCAGCAAGCCTCCGATGCGATCCGTAGCGCTGCAAATGCCGGTTTCACCAATGTCTCGATTGATTTAATAATGGGTCTTCCACTCCCATATCGAGTTGGTTTGCAGAATAGTTTGACGGTTTTGGATGAACTGTTGCCACTGGGTGTCATAAGGCATCTTTCGTGCTACGAGCTGACTGTTGAGCAGGGTACAATACTCGACAGACAACTGCAAATGGGCAGACTGATAATGCCTAATGATGAAATAGTTGTGTCTGATTATGAGGTGTTAAGGGAATGGTGCAAAACGAGAGGTTTTGAGCAATACGAGGTGTCAAATTATTGTCAGCCGGGATGGCGTTCGCGCCATAATAGCCGCTATTGGAACCGTACGCCATATATAGGCGCTGGTGCTGCCGCTCATTCGTTTGAAGGACTTTCTCGTCGATGGAATGTTTCTGACATTGAGCGTTATATAGCTGGTGCTAAAGTTGGAGATATCCCTTATGAAGAGGAGATTTTGTCTGCTGCTGATGCTTATAATGAATATGTTATGACTGCGTTGAGGACTATTGAAGGCATCGACAAGGCCATGGTGCCCGAAGAATATCGGTCAGTGCTTTCGAAATCAATCCAGTTTGCGTTGAAAGAAGGTTTGGTGGAAGAGACTCATACCCACTATCGCCCAACGACAGAGGGACTGCTTAAGGCCGACGGCATTGCCGCCAGGTTGTTTGTATGATATAAAGTACCTTTAGCCGCAGATGACGCCGCCGATGCTGTCGCGTGAAGCACCCGTAACGGATGCCAATGTGTTGATTTTGTGATTCAGACGCAGATAAGCAAGCAGAGCGAAAATGATGGCTTCCTTGAAATCTACAATGCGCGGGTCGGTGCTCACTATTTCGATGTTGCCGATTTTTTCTTTTAGTAGTTCAAGCAAAAACTGGTTATTGGCGCCGCCGCCAGTTATAAGCACTTTGTGTATTGTCGTGCCACTGTGCAGGATGGCATCGGCAAGGCGGATTGCAATGTGTTCGGTGACAGTACGAAGCAAGTTCGGCAGTGACTGGCTTTCAAAGGGAGTAAGTTCGGGTAGAAATCTCTGTTCAAACCATTCTTTTCCAAGTGTTTTCGGAGTGGGAACACGGTAGTATTCAAGTGTTTCGAGACGCGCCAGAACAGATGTGATGACTTCGCCTTGGCTTGCGGTCTCGCCATTGCGGTCGTAGGTAAGCCCTTGTTTCCCGGCAAGATAGTTCAGAGCCATATTGCAAGGCGAAATGTCGTATGCTATACGTTGACCATCAATTTCGTATGAAATGTTGGCGATGCCGCCGAGGTTGATACAGCAGTCGTATTCGCCAAAAAGCAGCCTGTCGCCGATGGGTACCAGCGGAGCCCCTTGTCCGCCAAGAGCAACGTCAAGGCGTCGGAAATCGTATATTACTGGCAGTCCAGTGATGGCGCTGATGGCATTGCCGTCGCCAATTTGTGAGGTCAGCCGGCGTTCAGGCTGGTGGAAAATAGTGTGGCCGTGCGAAGCTATGCAGTCAACGCGACCTTCGTATTTGCTTCTGAATTCATTGATTTTTTCGCCAAAATAATGTCCCAACTCAACATCAGCCAATGCGTATTCCTCGGCCGAAGCCAAAGGCAGTTCGGCCAACCGCTTTTGCCAAGCAGCAGGGTAGGGAATGGTTTCGGCTGCAATGAGGTTGAAATTGTGGTCGTCAATAAATTCGCAATATGCGATGTTAAGTCCGTCGAGCGAAGTACCCGACATTAGTCCGATAATATACATTGGATGAAGAATTTATTAAATATTGAGACACCTTTTGGGTTTAGGTGGTCATCATCGAAAAAGCAAGTGGTGTCGTCGAGCAGCGAAGTCAGTCGCTGATCCTCGTTGAGGTTCAGATATTCCGAATCAAGATAGACCAGCGAACGCATTTTTTTCTCAAAATCAACGTGGTTGGTATAAGACTGATAAAGGTTGCGTGTGCAGGGTACCTCGACAAGCATATAGGGTGTGCTATGGTAGTCAAGTAGCCAGAGACACAACTTGAGGTATTCCATTTGGTCGTCACGAACTTCTATGGTCTTGGGCTTTAATGGAATGGGCTTGTAGCAATACGGTGAGACCTCGACAAATCCACCCTTGATGTATTTGAAATCAACAAATACCGTTGTGTCGCCGCTTTGGGTCCCGACGTTGACAATGCTGTCGCCGGGATGGATGGTTCCGTTATGCAGCACACGTTCAACAAAACTGCAACACATAGTGTTGAAGACGCGCAAGCTTTTCTGGCTCAGAGCCATATCACGTATTGGCGCAAATAATTTGGTATTGGAAACGATGTCTATTGCCGACTCGTCGCCGCTGTTCTCCATAATGTCGGGGTGCACTTCTATGACGACAAGGTCAGGACTGAAATGCTGCAGGTAGAGACTTAAAAGAGCGAATGTTTGTTTTGGAGTTTGGTTACTGCTTCCGAGGTTGAAACTGTGGTAACCTGCGGAGTCATACACGCGGGTGTCAAAGGTGCGGTAGCAATGCGAAGAGCCGATGAAAAGCAAGTCGGGAGTGTTGTGCAAACACAACTTGTTGAGTTCGTCCATTCGCAGCCCCATCATACCGTAGTTGCCGGGGATGTATTTTACATTTGCCTGAAGACCAGCGTGCCCGATGATCCATACGGCTGGCAGATAGAGCAGCGTTCCGACGGCCAGAAAGAGGGTAATATGTCGCAGAAAGCGTTTCATTTCAGAATGCAAAAATACGATTTTTTTTGCATTCATAATAGATTTTTTTGCTGAATGGATTATTGTTTCAAAAAAAATGACTATCTTTGCAAATTCGTTTTTATTAAGAAAAATAATATTAAAATAAATAAATACAATTAAAAATGAAGAAGATAATCAACACTTCCAATGCTCCGGCAGCTATCGGCCCCTATAGCCAGGCGGTTTTGGCCGGAAACACGCTCTACATTTCGGGACAGATTCCCATCAATCCCGCCACTAAGGAAGTTCCGGAAGGCATTACGGCTCAGACCGAGCAAGTTATGCAGAACATCAAAGCCATTCTTGACGAGGCTGGATTCACTTTTCAGGATGTGGTTAAGAGCACCTGTCTCCTTGCGGATATGGAGTATTTCAAGCCGATGAACGAGGTTTATGCCAAGTACTACAGCACCGACTGTCCTGCACGTGCCGCTTTTGCCGTCAAGGGGCTGCCGATGGGCGTCTTGGTTGAAATTGAAACGATAGCAGTAAAATAAATAACGTGATTACGTTTAACGTTATAACGAAAAATAAAACAGCAATATAATGGATTTTAGCTTCACAAAACAAGAAGAGCTCTTCCTGCAGATGATTCGCGAATTTGCAGAGAAAGAGGTGAAACCTCTCGCCGCCGAGGTGGACGAAGAGGAGCGTTTCCCGATGGAGACGGTCAAGAAAATGGCCAAAATCGGCCTTATGGGCATTCCTATTCCCACCCAGTATGGCGGTGCCGGCGGTACCAACATTATGTATGGTATGGCTGTTGAAGAACTGAGCCGCGTATGCGCCACCACTGGCGTTATCGTTTCAGCCCACACCAGCCTTTGCTGTGCCCCCATTCTTGAGGCTGGTACAGAGGAACAGAAGGTGAAATATCTGCCCAAGCTTGCCAGCGGTGAATGGATTGGAGCTTTCGGTCTCACCGAGCCCAATGACGGTACCGACGCTGCAGGTCAGCAGACTATCGCCGTCGAGGACGGTGACAGCTGGGTGCTCAACGGCAGCAAAATCTTTATTACCAACGGCTCGTATGCCGATGTCTTTATCATCATTGCTATGACTGACAAGAGCTTGGGTACCAAGGGTATCAGCGCCTTCATCGTCGAGAAGACCGATCCGGGCTTCAGCGTTGGCAAGAAGGAGAAGAAAATGGGTATCCGCGGCAGCGCCACAACGGAGCTTATTTTTGAAGACTGCCGCATACCGAAGGATCGTCAGTTAGGTCAGCTCGGCAAGGGCTTCGGTCTTGCTATGAAGACCCTCGATGGTGGCCGTATCGGTATCGCTTGCCAGGCTCTTGGTATAGCTCAAGGTGCTATGGACGAGACTATTAAATATACCAAAGAACGCAAACAGTTCGGTCGTTCGATTAGCCAATTCCAGAACACCCAGTTCCAGATGGCCGACCTTGAGACCAAGGTTCAAGCAGCCCGTTTGCTCTGTCGTTCAGCTCACTACAAGAAAGACCACGGTATTCCTTACAGCGCCGACGCAGCAATGGCAAAGCTTTTCGCAGCAGAGACCGCAATGGAAGTCACCACCAAGGCTGTCCAGTTCCACGGAGGATATGGCTATACCCGCGAATATCCCGTCGAGCGAATGATGCGCGATGCCAAGATTACTGAAATCTATGAAGGCACAAGCGAAGTCCAGCGTATGGTTATTGCTGGAAAATTGTTTAAATAGTTGATAAGTTGATAGGTTTATCCGTTGACAAGGTCTGACCGACAACACATCAACAGATACAACATATCAACACATCAACACATCAACGTATCAACAAAAAAGAAAATGAACATAGTAGTTTGTATAAAGCAAGTACCAGACACTACCGAGGTTAAAATCAACCCCGTAACTGGTACCCTTATTCGTGAGGGTGTTCCCTCAATTATGAATCCTGACGACAAGGGCGGTCTCGAGTTCGCCCTTCAGCTTAAGGACAAATATGGCGCACACGTGACGGTTATCACAATGGGTCTTCCTCAGGCAGAGGCTATTCTCCGTGAGGCTCTTGCTATGGGTGTTGATCGTGCAATCCTGCTCACCGACCGCAAGCTTGGCGGTGCCGATACCCTCGCCACCAGTAGCGCCATTGCCGGTGCGCTGCGCACGATGGATTTCGACCTCGTCATTACCGGCCGTCAGGCCATCGATGGCGACACCGCTCAGGTGGGACCGCAGATTGCCGAGCATCTCGACCTGCCTCAGGTTTCCTATATGGCAGACCTTCAGTATGACGATACCACCAAGACATTTACCGTCAAGAAACAGCTTGAAGACGGCTATCAAATCCTCGAAATGCAGGCTCCGTGCGTGGTTACCGCATTGGCCAGCGCAGTGCAACCCCGCTATATGACAGTCAGCGGCATAGTTACTGCCTCTGACAAGGAAGTTGAAGTGTGGGGTGTTGACCGAATCAATGTTCCCGAGGACCATATCGGTAAAGCTGGATCACCCACCAGCGTGTTCAAGTCGTTCCCCAAACAGCTCAAACCCGCAGGCCAGACTTTCGAAGTGTCGCCCGAGGAGGCTGTTGAACTGATTGTCAACAAGCTCAAGGAAAAACATATTATTTAACCGTTGATAAGTTGATAAGTTTATCCGTTGATAAGGTTCGCCTGACAACGTATCAACATATCAG
>JAGDCN010000001.1 GCA_017958525.1 Bacteroidales bacterium | reverse complement strand
TCGCACTGGCTCGGCAGCTGGTCGATGAAGGCGTTGGCAGGTGTCTGTACACGGCTGCCGTCCTTGCGGATGGTGTAGCTCTCGTTTATCCTCAGTTCATCGATGGCGGGATTGTAGAGTATGAAGGTCTCGCCCTTGTCGGCGTAGGCGGTGATGGCGCGGTTGCGCAGCAGCTTGATTTCCTTGCGGTAACTGATGTCCATTGTACCGTCGCTGTTAATCTTATAGGTGCGGCGGATAAGGTTGTATTCGGCGTCCTGGGCATAAGAAACGGAGAACGGAGAACTGAAAACGGAGAACAGCACTACTGCGGTTAATATTCTAAAGATTCTATTCATTTCTATCTGAAGTTAAAGTTAAGGTCAAGGTTAAGGTTATTTATGCAGCACTACCGGTGTGGCAGCCACTACTTTCTGGTTGCGCACGGCTTGGCGGAATGCGGGCCAGTCGGCGGCATCGTAAACGCGCTTGTTGAACATAGCGCTCTCGCCGAAGGTCAGCGTTTTGCCATCCAGTTTGAAACCGCATCCGTAGTTGGCTGCCGGCGAGACGACACCGTCGATGTGGGCGTTGTAATCCATTGTCTGGTATTTGCCTGGCAGAGTGATGGTCTCGCTTATCTCCACCAGTCGTGAGCAGCGGTCGCTGAAAGGCTGTGTGCGCTCTGTGGCGGTGGTGTCAAAATAGAGATGCCCCATAGCACGGCTGTAGAGGTTGCGTGCGGTCAGAGGAATGAAAACGAGGTTGTCGCCGTCAACGATGGCGTAGTCGGGAATGCTATATTTATATGTTATACTGACGGGATGCTCCAGATAGCTGTCCTCGTCGGTATAGGTCACTTTCTTGATGACGGCGTTGGGGGCGATGCGCAGCAGCTCCATCTCCAAATTGCGCTGCCATTCGCTCTGGCGGGCCTTGAAGACGCCGCGCACTGATGCGTCGCTCTGTCCCTCGGCGGTGATGGTGAAAGTACCTACAAGGGTGCCGTTTTTCTTAATCTTTGAAGTGCCGGTAATACGCACATAGTGGCGTTCGGCTGGCGACACAGGTGTCTCCATCAGGTCGGCACCGTTGGGCAAGCCCATCAGGTAGCCCTGCTGTTGCTCGGCGCTGCTCCACAGCTCGCGAACGCCCGGCACCCAAGTTGGGTCGAGCAACTCATACAGTCCGTTGCGGTGCTGCACAACACAGACGCTATGGTTGAACTGGTCGGCGGGGATGCGGTCGATGCGCTCGTGGGCCATTGTCATAGCTGCATAGCTCTTGAAACCGGCGGCGCGCAGCATTGCAACCAGCATACCGGCCTTGTCCTTGCACACGCCGCAGCGGTCGGTGAAGTTCATCTGGGCGTTGTGCAGCGTGTAGCCCTCGCCTTCGCCCATCGATATGCCGCAGTAGCGGATATTGTCGGCCACCCAGTGAGTCAGGATGCTGATGCTGTCCTGCTCTGTCTTTGCAGGAACAAGTAGTTCACGCACCTTGGCGGTGACTTCAGGTGTCGATTTGAAACTGCCGTAGTCCTCATTGACGCCATAGAACCACATCGACTTCGACTCCCAGTTTGGGGCGGTGCTGAGTAGCAATTTGCATTGTATGTCGTTGTCGGCCAGTGCCGAAGGCTCGTGCTTGAGGGGCATAATGTCGTGGCGACGGAAAGTGTAGATAGTACGGTCGCCTTCTTGCACCGAGTCCATTGTCACACCCGTCGTATCATTATAAAAACTGAAGCGCAGTTTTTTGGAAGTCAGAACATTGACGATATATACTTTGTCGGTTATCGGCTGGTCACTCCAGAAAGGGACAATGTCGTAAAAATGGCCTCGCATCGGCGGAATATAGCGGCTGTCGTCTTCAGGGAACTGAGAACTGAGAGCGGAAAAATTTGACGCGTCAGCCTGTTCTCCGTTTTCCGTTTTCCGTTTTCCGTTCAATAACGCGTAAGTGTAGCCCTTACGGAACGACCATATTTCCACTTCATCGTATGGATCCAGATGTCCTACTTCAACCATCTTTTGCGAGGCACCCCAGTAGATAAGGCGTGCCGGTGCGACATAGTCATAGACAGTGCCTTTGCCGTTGGCAACGATGGTGTCGGTTTCGCCACTATAGTTGCGGTGAACCAGCACTTGGCGAATTTCGACATATGCAGACAGCGGATCGTAGTCCATCTTAACAACACTGTTCTCCTTACAGCCTTGATAATCAAGCATCGATATTCGCTTGTGATACTCCACACGGCTCAGACCCGATTCTTCCATAAAGACCTTTGTCGAGTCGAAGTGGGTAATGGTGTGACAGTCCCTGTATTTCTTGGGTTCTGTTATGTTTTCTTTGTTTTGGGCGCTAGTGTTGGCGGTAATGGCCATCATAGCGCAAAGCAGGATGATAATTTTTTTCATTTATTATAATATATCTTTTCTTTAATTCTTGTGTGCAGGTGTTTTAGTCTGCGATTCTTTTTGTTTGAATATGCGGTCGGCCAGTCTGACCAAAAGCATCAATACTATTGGCAGAACAGCACTGTTTAGCTGTATTGGCAGTAAAACCCATCCGAGCAATGCGGCCAGCAGAAAGCAGGCTGTAACAATGGTGACGGCGGTGTTGCGGTGGCGCAGACGGAATAGCAGGATTAGGAACAGGGGGTTGGCCCACAGTAGGTTTGGGTTGGCTTTAGTGCACCAGTGGTTGCTGCCGAACCACATATAGGCAAGCAGTAGTGAAACGAGGCTAACGACAGTAAAAAGAATGCCGTCCAGCCAATATAGTTTCCATTTGTTGCGGTGTGCCAACAGCGTTAGTAGCAAAATGACGGCGAAAAGGATCCAGAAACAGAATGTTGGCGATATGCTTTTCTTCATCGGCACGCGTTTGTCAGTCAACAGCTGCACGATAGGCTCGGACAGAGTATTTCCGTCAGCGAGGTGCATAGTGTCCAGCTGCGTCATCATCTCCATCGGAATGTACATATATTGACTTTTCGTCATCGGCTTGTCGCATCGCGAACCCAGCAGCAGATCCACCCCAAGCCGCCACCACAGCAGGGTGCCGTTGGTGTATTTATAGATTAGATTGCGATAGCTGGCTTCGGGTGTGGTATAACTGTTGTCCAGTATCGAGCGTCCATCAAGTGCTTCGTCGATCTTGTCGCGGATACGTGTGGCGCAATTGTCGCGGAAGAAGTCGTAAAGATAGTATTTATTCTCAGGCAATGCGTTGGTGGTCAGCGCATCATAGAGTGTCTGCAGTTCCGTGGGCGTCAGCCGCAACCGCTGCTCCATAACCCAGCGGCCATAATAGTGGTATTCAAGAATGAAATTTTCGAACTTCTGTTTCGAGACATAATAGTTGAGCTGGCCGCCGGCAAATTTCAGGTAGAAATGTGGCTCGTCGAAAGAGAACATACCGTAGTTGAAAACGATGTCGACATCGTTGGCGGTGTCGCAGATGCGCAGGGCGCTGTGGCCGAACGTCTCGTAGAACTCGTCGCCGGGACCGCATGTAAGAATACTTGCATAGGCCGACGAGTCAAGCTTCACAGTATCGGTGATGCCCGTAGGACCGGCGTAGCTACAGGTGCAACCCAACAGCAATAATATCAGCAAGATGAAATGTCTCTTCATTATTTTTTTTGATGTGGAAAAATTTTTGCAAATTTACTAAATAATTATTGAATCAACGTTATTTTTTGATTCTTAAAATCGCAATTCGCAAAAAATGCGTATATTTGCAGTATTGTAAAACAATTGTGTTTGCATTAGAAAATATTGATTATATGAACTATAAGGAAGTAATAAACCATTATCCCGACTTCCCGAAACCGGGGGTCGACTTCATCGACATCATTCCGTTCCTCTCCAACAAGGAGGCTTTCAAGCAAATTGTGGACGACATTGACGCCAACGTCCATTGCCCAAATGTCATTACCGTCGAGGCTCGTGGATTTCTGTTTGCCGCTCCGCTGCTCTCGCAGTCAAAGCTGGTGCAGAACATCATACCTATCCGCAAGAAAGGCAAGCTGCCTTTTGCCAAGGGTGACCTGCGCGACGTGCAGATTATGAAGGAGTACGGTCCCGACCACGTATATTATCGCCTGTCGGACATCGCTGCCGGCAAGCCCGAAGGCGACACGTTCTACCTGACTTTCATCGACGACATCCTTGCCACTGGCGGCACCGCTGCAGGCATCGCCGAAGCCCTCAACCGCGAGGTCATTGTGCTCGACGGCAAAGAGTACAAGGTCAAGGTTCGCGAATTCATCTTCCTCGTTGAGTTCCCCGACCTCTACGACCACGCACGCCTCGAAGCCATAGCCCCCATCAAATCGTTCCTCAAAATAGAAGGCGACTGAGAGAGCGGAAAGCGGAGAACGGAAAGCTTAGATGAGTGCATTGTAAATTCACAATTCACTAATCACTAATAATGCAGGAAGATTTGGACGAAAAGTTGTTGCGGCTCGAGTCGCTGTTGCTTAATGAGCAGCCGTGTCTTGTAACGTCCGATGCCCTCGCAGAAATGACATCGTTGGGAGTCAGCGACGAAATGGGCTTTGCACTGCTGCTGGCGTCAGCATTCGGCTTGCATCCCGACCAAAACTACATCGACCGACAGCTGGTTTATGACTACCTGCTTCCGTCGCTGCGTGCACTTGACACGTCTGAATTCGAAACCAACGCCTACTATCGCGACATCAGTTTGTACGAGACAACCTTTCACAATGTTGCCCTGACCACGATGCAATACGAGCCGTATCAGGCTTTCCCCTGTGGCGACCTTTACGTTGAAAATGGCAAATTGCGTGCTCCGTTAGGTTTTTTCCGCACGTCGTTCCGCTATCCAGCCATCACTAAAGAGGGACGCGAATGGATGACCGTCACGCCCAACGAGATACGCACCATGCAGTCGGCCATCGACGCGGCACACGGCCACGTGCTGGCCTACGGCCTTGGCCTTGGATATTTCGCTTATATGGTGGCAGTTAAGAACGATGTCGAGAGTGTTACCATCGTTGATTTCGACGAGGCCGTCATTACTCTATTCAAAAAAAATATCTGGACGCAATTTCCAGTCTATGCAAGTCGGAAGATAACTGTTGTCCAGCAAGATGCCTTCCTGCACGCCGAGCAGTCTAATTTCCTACGATATGGACGTCCTTACGACTTGGTTTTCACCGACCTGTGGCACGATGTCGGCGACGGCATACCCCTCTATGGCTGTATGCGCGAACTGCAACAACGCTTTGCCTCGCCACACCAGCAGTTCCATTATTGGATTGAACCATCGATGAAACTCTACCTTTAGTCGCCCATTTTATCTTTTGCTCCGAAGTGGATCTTCGCCCTATAACCGCTCCATCCACTCCTATATCGTTAATGTTTTAAAAGAAACAATAATGAGTACTATTTGGAACAGACATGGCAGGTGCTAAAAATACGTGCCCACTTTTTTGGGGGGATATCTGAAAAAGAGATGTGGCGACAGGGAGGGTTCATTCCCGTCTTTTGAGGGTGTTGATAAAAGATAATAACTTTTAATATATTGGATTATAATTTTTTGTGCGAATATATAACGGATAGTTCAAAAAAGAGTTGTTATTATTTTGCTTTAATTGGGCCTTATCTTGCAAAAAAATAGTATCTTTGCAAAACATTAATGTTAAAAATTATAAACAAAAATATTTGAAAATGTCACAAGATCAGATTGTTAATAAGGATGACCTTGTTATCCGATTTGCTGGTGACTCGGGCGACGGTATGCAGCTGTCCGGTACGCTGTTCTCCGACGCCAGTGCCCTGACGGGCAACGACATCGCCACTTTCCCCGACTATCCCGCCGAAATACGTGCACCGCACAACACTGTTGCCGGCGTTTCCGGCTATCAGGTTCACGTGGGTTCGCACATCTACAGTTCTGGCGACAAGTGCGACATCCTCGTCGCTATGAACCCCGCTGCCTTCAAATCGCAGCTGAAATGGGCCAAGAAGGGTGCCACTGTCATTGTGGATATGGACACCTTCACCGAGGATGCTCTCGAAAAAGCCGGCTATAAGGAGAATCCGTTCACCGACGAGCTGGAACGCGCATATACCATTGTCCGTGCGCCTATTACAAGCTTCACCGCCAAGATCGGCGAGGAGCAGGGTGCCGACAAGAAGACCACTGAGAAGTGCCGCAATATGTTTGCGCTGGGTATGATTTTCTTCCTGACGCACAAGACGCTTGACAAGACTTTCGCCTATCTGGAGCGCAAGTTTGCCAAGAAACCCGATGTGGTGAAGCTGAACAAGGCTGTACTCAGCGAGGGTTATGAATATGCTGACAAACTGGAGCTTATCCACTCGAAGATTGTCGAAGTTGCTCACGCCGAGATGCCTAAGGGCCGCTATCGCAACATCACAGGTAACGTCGCTACCGCCTGGGGTCTTCTGGCTGCCAGCGAGCGCAGCGGCCGTCGCCTGTTCCTCGGTAGCTATCCTATCACTCCGGCCACCGACGTTATGGTGGAACTGGCAAAGCACAAATCGCTTGGTGCCCGCGTGTTCCAGGCTGAGGACGAGATTGCCGGTATTTGCTCGGCTATTGGTGCTTCGTATGCCGGTGCTTTGGCTTGCACCTC
>JAGDCN010000092.1 GCA_017958525.1 Bacteroidales bacterium | reverse complement strand
GGCAAGACCGTACTTCAGCTCGAAGTTGTTTACTACGGGCAGCAGGTCGGTGCGCGAGGTCCAAGTCAGAGCAACATTGTTGTTGGGGGCAACCACAGGTGCCGAAACAATGGGAGCGAAGCAAGTGACATCGGTGTTGCAGTTGGCCATAAAGGTAATATTGGCACGATAGTTGGAAATACCTTTATGCTGAGAGCCCGATGTCTCGGGATCGTTGACAACAAATGCATAGCTATCACGATAGTTGTACAGCGAACGGTTGTACCCTGCGTCATATGCATAGGCAGTGATACCCGAGCCACCAGTACCAGAACCACCATACTGGTTCATAATAGTGGTGACGACAATATTGCTTGCACCATCCCACACAAAAGGAGTATTGAAAGCAAAGTTCTCCTGTGCGGCGGATGTAGCAAACTCGGCAGGACCGTAAACAGGATCGCCGGTCACAGTAATCCAGTCCGAATTATCGTTAAACTCATCTTTATCAGTAGTGCCGATGTAAATAGTAAACTCTTTTGTGTAACTGGAACGATAGTACCAAGAGAAGGAAATACCCTGGATTGGACCTGCGGACATTCCTGCCTCCGTCAATTCTTGGGCAGTGAAGATTTGCTGGCAATAGGTATTACCCCAGTTGTAATGTACCGGTACATAAGCACTGGTGTAAGTACCATTTCCTAAAGTGGCATCGCCGCCGTCGGGGCAGGAGGTGCGGAAGGTGGCAGCTGCACTCCAGTCACTCTCGTCGGTGGCGGTGCAGTTGGCCTTTACATAGACATTGTATGTAGCATACTGATCCAGACCTGTCAGCTGAACCGAGGTTGTGGTGCAAGCCACCTCGGTGCCAGCAGTTTCGGGATCGAAACCAGCCAGACCGTACTTAAGCGTATAGGCAGCAGCATTGCCTGTCCAAGCGATGTCGGCCGTGATGTTGGTCACATTGCTGGCGGTGACAGCCGTCGGAGTGACGCACTCGGGAGTGGTGAAGGTGAATGCCGGGTTGGCATTGCTCACAGCGCTCCAGGGGCTCTCGTCGAGCACCGGGCTGGTGGCGCAGGTGGCCTTGATATATACATAATAGGTAGTACCGGCCACAAGACCCGTGAGCTGAGCGGCGGGAGTGGTGCTGCCCGGTACAATCAGTTCATAGTCGGTAGCAGCAGCCGTGGCAGGATCGAAGTCCGCAGTGGCATAACGAATCGTCCAAGTCTGCGGCACATCGCCAGGCTGGTTCCAAGTCAGGTCAGCCGTGTTGTAGGTGATGTTGTTGGCAGCAATGGTGTTGGGCGTTTTGCAGTTGGGGATGAACGGGGTGGTGAAGCCGTAACGCACCGTGTCGCTATTTTCGCTACCGCAAATGGCGTAGACATAGACATCATAACTGGTCGTTGCAGCCAGGTTGCTGATGGTATATGTATTGGCGCTGATGGGGGCAACGGTGGTGCCAGAGGTGGCAGGGTTGAATCCCTGAGGACCCCAAACAATGCCGTAAGTGGGGTTATCCGCCTCATTGGCATCGGTGAAGGTCAGCGTGGCAGCATACTCAGCATCCGAAAGGGCTATAGCCACCTGAGGAGCAACACAAGTACCCATATCACAACCAATCTCCGTAGCCTGGATAGCCCAGCCGCTCCTTACGACAGAACCGTCCGAACGGAAGTAGATGGTCACAGCACCAGTGGCATCGGTAGAGGTGACATCAAGAGTGACGTTACTGCCTCTTACTTCGCCAAGTTGCGTGCCACTGGTTCCAACACCATTATAGACAATAAGGTAGTCCCACGAACTTCCTTCTGTAGAGGCATTGGGATCATAAAGGTGTACTTTTGCGCCAGCGGTGGACGGATATACGGTAAGATATTGATTCTGACTGCTGCTATAGTCACCACTGGGACCGCCATCGTCGTAGATGATGGCACCGTGACTGGTCAGTGTGAGGTCGGGGTTGGTTCCCGAAACCATAGTATAGGTAACCGTACCATCGGCTGTGGTCTCACTACTATTGGGACACAGTGTACTGAACTCAACCATGTTGCTCCACTCGGTAGGACCCTCAGGGTCGCAAATAGCGCGGACGTACACATCGTAGTTCTTCACTGGCTCCAGGTAATTGAGGGCAAGCGACGGGGTGGTGTTCACCATCACGGAAATGCCCTCTCCCTCATTGATATCAAAGCCAGCAGGGCCGTACTTCACTTCCCACTGGGTGGAAAGGCCAGCTTCGACCCATGTGAGGGTAGCCTCGGTGGTGGTCACGCCACTGACGGCAAGGCTGTTGGGCTTGAAGCAACTGGGGGCGGCAACCACGCGAATCGTGTAGTCACGCATCACACCGTAAGAACCAGTATAGCAGGGATCGGGACCGGCATCATTGTCGGTGGCACCGATGCGCATACGGTAGTCTCCCAGAGGGACACTTATAGGAATACTAAAGACAGCATTGACAATGTAGGGTCTTGTACTGGGAGCCAATTCATAATAGACCTGTTCGTCATTGCTGAATTCAAAGTCATTGTTCCAGTCAACCCACACCTTGGTACCATAGGAGTAACCTGCATCGAGAGTGATGTTCACCTCGGCAGAGGTACCAGCGAAGAAGTCACCAATCATATCGCTATGATTCTGGTAACGGGTTGCTGCGGTAGTGGCACTGTTATCGTTCACCACAAGGGTGTTACCAAAACTAACATTGGTAATACCATTGTTATCGTGGCTTGTGGGAGCAGGAGTGCAGTAGCCAAAGGTTTGCGACACGGGACCAATCCATCCGCTCTTGTCATCGGCGGCACAGTTGCTGCGGACAAAGAACTGCCATTCGCCGAGACCGAGGTTGGAGACGGTGAAGGGATTGGTAGTAGCATCGACAATGGTATAGTCATCGTCGGTGGTGAAGAGGCCGTAGGCAATCTGCCAAGCGGTGGCAGTGCCGTTCTCTGTCCACGACAGCGTCACACTGTTGCCACTGTGCGACACATTGGTAAGTGCGGACGGTTTGGGGCAGCTTGGAGGAGGAGTAATGGTCAGGTCGTCCACCCAAACATAGTAAGCATAGTTTCCGTAATAGTGGATGGCGATATACTTGGTATTGGCAGGCACCATAGCTTCGTAGGAAGCCCAAGAACCCTCACCTTCAGTCATCCAATCCATCCAGGTGAAGTCGGTGATGGCATTACCCGTGGAGGAATAGCCTAATTGAATATTGTCACTTGAACCGTATCTGGCATAATTGAAAGCAACCGTCATAGCGTTAGCACTGTTCAGTTCAGGGCTGATGAGGTATTGATCATATTCATCGGCCGAACTATACGAGCTGAATCTGAACGACTGTGCCCCGCTATAATAGTTGTCCGTTACATGCATTATCGGGTTTGCAGAGGAAGGAACATACGCAGACCAGCATGCGGGAGGACAGGTCGATCCTTCAAATCCCTCGTTGATGGTGCTGGTGGCGCTGATCGTGATTGCAGCACAGGGAGTGTTGAAGCTGACTGGGCCAACCCAATCGGTAGTAAGACCCGAGGCGCTGCAGTGTGTGCGGATATAGACATCGAAGGAGGAAGCCGGAGCCATAGAAGCAACCGGGAGCGTAGTGGTAAGACCGCTGATGTTGTTGATGGCGGTGCCTGCACTCTCCGGATCGAAACCTGCAAGGCCGTACTTCACATCATAGCTGGTCACCAGCTCGTTGGGGGAGGTCCAGGTCACCACACCGTCGGGGGCAACGCTGGGCATATTGGCGCTGAAGCAGCCGGGCAGTGTGGTGGCGGTAGCCTTCTCGGTCCAACCGGACTGGACGCCGCTGCAGTTCTTGCGCACATAGAAGTAGTAGGTGGTACTGCCGGTAAGGCCGGTGATGGTGGTGGTGAGGGTGGCACCATTGTTGATGGTCTTGCTCGTGCCCTCGGTAGCGGGATCGAAATCAGAATCAGTGCTGTATTTCACCTCATAACCGTTGCCGTTGCTCGACACGGTCCAGGACACATCGATGGTGTTCCAGGCAGTGGCGGTGGCCGTGATGCCGGTAGGTTTCACGCAGGCCGGCTGGGTGAAGGTATATACCATACCTTGACTCGATGCCGTGTTGTAGGCGGGGAAGTAGGTGTTGGAGAGTTCACGGGTAGCAGTGCCCGTAGTGTAGCGGGTGATGTCAGACCAATCGTTGGTGCTGTTGGCACCGCCGACACGGAAAATGTCGGTAGCCGACGACATCAAACCGACCAAGACATTGATGCTGCTACTGATGGTCATAGGACCATAGCAGAATTCAATGTCGCCAGTGGGGTAGAGCTTCAGCTGGAAGCTGTAGCTGTTGGTGCCGCTGACGACCTTGCGCCATTCGACCACCACCTGCTGGGCAGTGGCTCGAGTGTAGATTGAGGTGGCCGTCGTTGTATAGCCAGAGCTATAATACAACGGTGCAATCCTCGAATCGGCAAGATTCGTAAACGACGCACTACCGTCGGGATAGACACGCAGCGTGCTGCCTGCGGTGATTTGGTTCTCGCCAAAATACATCGCGAAAGGCATCGACACGTCAACGTAGCTGCCCTGCGTCCACGCAGTGGCTCCCGAGGTACCCGCAATCGAACTGTAGGTAGCGGTGGCGGCAGCGCCGTCATACTCGCTTACCTTCGCGTTCTGTGCCTGCACAACCCACGGCAGCATCAGCGCCAGGAGTGCAAACATTCGCAAAAAAGTACTTTTACGTTTCATTGTGTTTTGAATTGGTTAATAAATTGATGAATTATAGATTTTTTGTTTTGTTTCGAATAATCCAAGCGACCTTTATATCTGGTATCTTATCAGTCGTATTTTTTTACTTTATTATATATATTTTAACATTTAATAACATTTTCAAATAAGATAAAAACCCCTTCCCCAACCAGGAAAAAACAGAATTCACGCACTTTTCACCCTTCATCCCTTCATACCACCCCTGTCCGCAATAGAGCTTCAACAGATTGATTTCAAGTTAGTAAACCAGTAAATGGCACAAATTGCCTAAATAGTTTTTCTATAGTTTGACGTGAATGCAAATTTACGAATTTCTTTTGAATTAGCAAAAATATTTTTCGCACCGCCGCATCTGGTTGCCTTTTCCGGCTTCATTCCGAAGGTTCCGGCAAGCCGACCCGACACCAAGCGATTTCAGGAAAACACACATAATACCAACACTGACATTTCGACTATCGTTTAACTATAGTTTAACCATAGTTCAAACATTTATGGTTAAACGATGGTAAAAGTATGGTCGAAATGCCGGAGCGAGTATGGGGACAGCACAAAAAAGTTGGCTGGGGACTTCCCCCCAGCCAACTTCCGATTTGCAAACCTGACAGTCCGCTTATTTGTAACGTTCTTTGTATTTGTCGATTTGGACACGCATCGTGTCGATACAGTCGCTGACGGCCTCTTCGAAGGTGTTGGCCTGCTTGCTGTTGAAGAGGGTCTGGCCAGGCAGAGCAAGTGATATCTCAGCGATCTTGTTGTTGTCGGTTTCGGGTTTATCGACCTTGAGGGTCACCTCGCACTTTGTGACGTTATCGACCAGGCGTGCCAGCTTGCCGACTTTTTCTTCGACATATTTTTCCAGTTTCGGGTCTGCCTTGAATTTCACGGCATTCATTGTGATGTTCATAAGTTACCTCCTTTTTTTTGCGTTGATATGTTTTTATGTTTATTGTTTTGCGTTGATATGATTTGTGGACTCACCATCCGCGCTTCAGTTTCCCGTTCTCCGTTCCCTCGGGTGTGTATGCTTGTAAGTATCCTTCAGATGCTGGCGCGAGACGTGTGTATAGACCTCGGTAGCGCTCAAGTCGGTGTGGCCCAGCAGTTCCTTTATGGCGTTGATGTCGGCACCCTCGTTGAGAAGGTGGGTTGCAAAACTGTGGCGGAACACGTGGGGACTGACACGGTCGGCCTGCGATTTGCCAAGCATATATTTCTTGACGGTTTTGCTGACGTCATATTTGTTGAACGGCGTCCCGTCGGCTCGTACAAAAAAGAACTCAGAACTGTAATTGTTCTCTTTTTTTAACGAAAAATAACATTCAATATTGTGCAAAAGTTCATTTTCGAGTGGAATTATTCTTTCTTTATCTCGTTTTCCCAAGACTTTCACGCAGTTAGCAAAAAAATCTATCGACGATTCTTTGAGTCCCACAACCTCCGACAGTCGCATTCCGGTCTCATAGAGCAGTTGAAGGAGCAATTGGTCGCGTCGCCCTTCAAAGTCGTCAGCAAACAGCGAATTGTCGTAGATACTGGCGGTCTCGCGTTCGGTATAGAAGATGGGCAGCCTACGGGGCAACTTCGGTGTGGTGATTTTAGCCATCAGATCGGCATCAACCCAGCCTTCGCGGCGACAGTATTTTATGAAGGTGCGGATGGTGGTGAGCATAGTTCGCTGGGTGTTGACGCTGTAGTCCTGCTCGGCCAGCTGCATCTGCCATTCACGAATCTCGCGGTGGCTCATTTCGCCGATATCCTCAATCTGGCACGTGTCGGAGAGCCAGCTTGAAAAAAGTGCCAACGTGTCGCTATAGGCTCGCACTGTGCGAGCTGAAAGACGACGTTCTGTCCTGATATACAGTATAAAAGCATCTATAGCGACATCAATCTTCATATCTATGTAACGCAAAAGGAGTCAAAATCGCATTTTTCGAAACGAAATTTTGAAAAAAATATACTTTTTGCATCCATAAGTGACTGAAAAAAGAATGTTAAATCATTTTTTTATTTTTTTGTATTTTGCTATTTCTGTGCATTTTACAATTTACGAAATGTTAAAAATATTTAAAAACAAACTTTAGGAAGAAAAAACATTTTGTCAGTTCGGATTTTTGTTCGACTTTTGCACTCCGTTTTCGAAAAAAAATGTGATTTTCATTTTTGAAAACGAACGATTTTAAAAAATAAAAATTTAAACTTTAAATAATAGAATAAGATGTCAAAGATTTGTGAAATTACAGGAAAGCACGTTATCAGCGGAAACAACGTTTCGCATTCGCGTATCCATACCAAGAGAAAATTTTCTCCGAACCTGCAGACCAAAAAGTTCTACATTCCCGAAGAGGATATGTGGATCACTCTGAAGGTTTCTGCAAAGGGTATGCGCATCATCAACAAGAAGGGTGTCCTCAATGCCATCAAGGACGCTGCCGCAGAAGGACATTTCCAGTTCTAAACTGGTTGTCATAATCAATTAGTTTTATTAATCCCTTAACAAGAAAGAGGTATTTACAATGATCGTAGTTCCTATCAAAGAAGGTGACAACATCGAACGCGCACTGAAGAAACTGAAACGCAAATTCGAGAAGACCGGTGTGGTGAAAGAACTCCGCGACCGTCAGAAATTCACCAAGCCGTCGGTCATCAACCGCGAACGCAGGCTGAAAGCCATCTACGTCCAGAAACTGCGCCAAGAGCAATTGGACAAATAAGAAAGTTCAGCACTACGCATCAAAAAAAGAGGATTTCTCACAAAGAGAATCCTTTTTTTTATTGTCCTGCCGCAAAGCGACAAGGAAAAATATCATTTCTCGTCGCTGAAAGACAAAGCATTGGGAAGGATGTGGAAAATTTGTTCTTGCAAGGATAGGAATATTTGCTATCTTTGCATCAGATTTTGACTGTAAACTTAAACTAAAATTATGGTAGGAGTAAACAAAGTAATACTGATTGGAAACTTAGGAAAGAACCCCGAAATCATAACTTTCCCCAAAGACGGACACCGCGACGACCAGATGGCTCCCGTGGTGCGCAAAGCAACATTCCCGTTGGCAACAACCGAACTGCGCAAAAACCGCGACGGCGAACGCGTGGAACAGACCGACTGGCACACCGTGGTATGCTGGCGCGGACTGGCCGACATCGCCGAAAAACTACTCAAGAAAGGTATGCAGATCTTCGTCGAAGGACGCCTGCAGAACCGCAGTTGGGAAGACCGCGAGGGCAATAAGCACTATGCCACCGAGGTTGTAGCGGAAAACTTCACAGTGCTAGGTAACCGCAACCGCAACGACGAACAGCAGGCTCCGGCCGCCGACCCCTTTGCCAACATCCTCACCGAAGATACCGAACCTATCGGTGACCTGCCGTTTTGAAAGCAATGAGTTGGTATAAAAAAAGCTGCCGAATGGCAGCTTTTTTTATACCAGTTCCTGTCCCTCGTAGCCGGGTTTGCCTAGCAGGATGAACATATTCTTTTTGTAGGCCTCGACACCTGGCTGATCGAAAGGATTGACTCCTAACGTATAGCCGCTAACGCCACAAGCGAATTCAAAGAAGTAGATTAACTGACCAAGCACATACTCATCAACTTTGGGTACGCAGATTTTCAGTACAGGCACTCCACCACCGCGATGGGCTATCATCGTTCCCAGTTCAGCATTGTGGTTGATGTCATTGAGTGACTTACCAAGTAGGTAGTTGATGCCGTCAAGGTTCTGCTCATCGGCAGGGATAGCTACTTTCGACGACGGCTTATCGACGCTGATGAAGGTTTCGAACATCAGGCGCTCACCCTGCTGAACATACTGTCCCATCGAGTGCAGGTCGGTGGTGAAACTGAGGCTGTGAGGCAAGATGCCTTTGCCTTCCTTGCCTTCACTCTCGCCGTAGAGTTGCTTCCACCATTCACTAATATATTTGAGATTTGGGAGGAAATTCACCAGCATCTCGACTTTCCTGCCCTTGCGATAGAGAATGTTGCGAAGGGCAGCATAGAGCAGCGCAGGATTTTGCATAACATCATCGTTGTCAATACAGAGACAGCGCATATCACGGGCTCCTTGCAGAAGGGCGTCAATGTCGTAGCCAGCCATCGCTATAGGCAACAATCCCACTGGAGTGAGCACAGAGAAGCGACCACCCACATTGTCAGGAATGACGTACATCGGATAGCGCTCCTGGACAGCAATTTCGTGCAGTGCACCGCGACGGGCATCAGTGACAGCGATGATGCGATGCGATGCTTCTTCCTTGCCATATTTGTTCTCAAGATGAGCTTTCACAATGCGGAATGCAACGGCTGGTTCAGTGGTTGTGCCAGACTTGGAGATGACCGTAACGGCATAGTCGTTGTTGTCGAGCAATACCAGCAACTGTTTATAGTAATCCTCGCTAAGTGTGTGGCCGGCATATACCACGTAGGGGTGCTGGGCCGGCATCATAGCCGCGAATTCGGACTGCAACGCCTCAATAACGGCACGGGCTCCGAGATAGGAGCCACCAATGCCGATAACTACAAAAAGTTTGATCTTCGGCGCTAAACGGGCCACATCCTTCTTGATGGAAGAGACAATTTGCGGATCCAACTCTTCAGGCAGATTCACCCAGCCCAGAAAGTCGTTGCCTTTGCCGTTTCCGTCCAGAAGGGTCTTTTTTGCTTCAAGCACATCACCGGCAATCTGTTTAATCTCATCGTCAGAAACATACTGACGCAAATGCTCTGTATCAATTCGCAGTTCGTTCATTGTTGAAAATATTAAGTTTTTATTCAATTAAAATTACATTTTGCAATCTCTTTTTCCTGACTAAAAAGAAAATGCAAATTTACGAATTATATTTGAACCGGCAAACCGTTGGACAAAAAAACAACCGAAAAACATCAAAACAACTTCAAATAGGTATAAGCAACTGGCAGTTTTTTTCAACAAAAAAAGCATAAAAAATACTTTATTTCGAAAAAAAACGAAACAAAACCCTCTACATCAACGTATATAAAGGCAAAAAAATATGAAAAATTTTCAATAAAAACCTGTTGATAACTTCATATACAAAAACACCTAACCATCCTAATTATCAAAATATTGCAAAAATTCAACAAATCACACAGGGACACAAAACCAAACTAAATACTTAAAAAAACTAAAAAACAAAAGAAAAAAACTTTCGCAATAATAAAAAATTACGTACTTTTGCAAAGTTATTTATGTGTAAAAACAAAAACTAAAAATCAATAAAACTATGTTGAAAAAATTATTTAAAATTGGAATGCTTGCAAGCCTGATGTTCGTGGCTTACAATGCAAACGCCCAAGAAAAAAACTACCAGCTTGAGTATCCTCATTTTGGCTTCTGGAGCAACTGGTCAATCGGTGGTTCCGTGATGTACAGCTGGGAATATGAGCACGGTGGAATTTTCGAATGGCGTGAAGGTGGCAACCTCGGTTTCAACGCTTTCTTTGAGAAAGAACTGAGCCCGGTTTGGTCTGCACGTATTATCGCTGAGACCCCTGGTGTTTTCAAGGCTTGGAAAAACGATGGTCCCGATCAGCCTGCCTACGACCGCTCTGGCATTGACTATGACCGTTATGGCAAAGTCGGTGTTGATTTCAAGATGAGTTTCCAGGGTCTCCGCAAAGGTTATGACCCCGACAGAAGAGGCAACCTCTATATGTTCGTTGGAACCGGCGTTTCGCTCAGCCGCGATGACGTTGAACTCGGTTTCGTCGGTATGTATATGCAGGGCGGTCTCGGCTGGAGCTACAAATGCTGCAAGAACTCGACAATTTTCTTCGAAATCGCTGACGACATCTGCGCTGATATCGCTAACCCCATCCACCAGTGGCACGACAACACCGGTATGGTTAAATTCGGTTGGATGTACAACTTCGGTCCCACTCAGACCGACCTCGACCTGATTGCTCAGCGCGCTCTGCTGACCCAGGAAAACTTCGACAAGATGAGCAACGAAATCGACGGTCTGCGTAACGATCTCCGCGACGCTAAGACCCGCGAGGCTAAGCTTATCAACCGTATCAACGAACTTGAGGCTAACCAGAACAACACCAACACCAACAAGGTCGTTAAGGCCGATGACGGTACCGCCGACAGCCTGCGCAAGGTTATCGAAGGCTATGAGAGCAACAAACATAACTTCTACGCTCTACCGTTCTCAATCCTCTATGATGTAGATCAATACACTGTCTCCGAAGACCAGATGGGCAAGATCAATGCCATTGCTAAGGTTATGAAGGACAATGAGGATGTCAACTTCGAAATCATTGGTTACTGCGACTACAGTGGCAGCGACGCTTACAACCAGAAACTCTCTGAAAAGCGTGCTGAATACGTGAAGAAACTCCTTGTAAAACGCGGTGTTGCTGAGGATCGCCTCACTACCGACGGCAAGGGTAAGTCGATGAGCTTTGGCGACATCAAGAACGCCATCAACCGTCGCGTCTCCTTCTATCGCGTAAACAAATAAGAGACATCAACTCTCAAATAAGAAAAAGCCCGCAAATTGCGGGCTTTTTCTTATTTATAACCGATCAGGATCAAGCTATACATTCTTGTAATACCTGACACAATCACATTGAAATCACCTTAAACTCCACTCGCCTGTTGTGGGCTCTTCCTTCTTCGGTGACATTGGTGTCGATAGGGCGGGTTTTTCCAAATCCTTTATACTGCAGTCGCTTGGGATCAATTCCTTTAGAAATAAGGAATTCCACAACTGCCTTTGCACGATTCTCAGATAGGCGTTGGTTATAATCCAACGAACCGTGTCCGTCAGTATGTCCGTCAATCTCTATCTTCATCATAGGATGTGACTGCAATATGTTGAGCAGATGCTGCAATTCGTTATACGACTGCTGCAGAAGGGTGGATTTATCGTAGTCAAAAAACACATTTTGCAATACAAATGTGGCACCGACCTGGAAAGTATCCGCAACAGCGGCAACAACAGGAACAGTATCGGTATTCTGAACATTTCCTCTCACCTCATTGCATCCAAGACAAACAACCGACACGTCGTCAATATAATAGTACGCACCTGGAAGCAAATAAGTCAATGAATCCAAATCAATTACATTCGACTGCGACGCAGGATAAAAGTTACCAATAGTCATAAAACGCTCGCCTCCTTTGGCAGTGAAGACACCACTTATCTGCATCCACGCCTTCGTATCGGTCAGCACACGTTCATATTCGTTCACAACCTGTGGCTCATAATATGAGGCCACCGTTTGCGACACTCCGGGTGCCAAAAGACGTATCTCTTTATTCATCAATACGCTGCGTACGGTATCTCCCACCCTCTCATCAGTGAAAAGAGCTCCGATAGTAGCCACAGCCCCCGACGAATATTCGGACAAGCTGACATAGAACGAAACGCGGTACATCTCACCTGCTCGTAGCGGCTCTTTGAGCTGCGTTTGCAAGTATTCACGATAGTCTGTCTTCGAACAATAAATTCCACAGAAGCCGTCACCAAGATGCGCATCCTGAATACCAAGTTTATTTTTGGGCACTCCACAATCACGCGAACCACATACATTATAATAGTCGGCCGAACCGGCAGTAGGCTGGTACCACGCATCTACTATGGTCAATGTGCCCAATGCATCGATTTTACGCGGACATTCGCGATATTCTTCAAACGAGGGATTATATACCAAGTTAGGTGACAAGCGAGGTCTGTTTTGTCCTCCCGCCACCGCCCACAAGCATAATGCCACCGAAAGTGTAATCCATCGTTTTTTCATCTCATCTCGCTGGTTTTCATCAAACTCTGCCACAATAGGGTGGCGGTGCGTTTCCAAGTAAAAATGTCTTTTCGCTGACGACCTTTCTCTATCAATGACTCTCGCAGATTTTCATCATCAGCGATATCCGACATCGCCTTTTCAACATCTTCTACCGACAGCGGATCTACTAGCAACGCCGCGTCACCAGCCACTTCAGGCATAGAGGTGACATTGGAGGTTATCACTGCCGTCTCTGCGCTGAACGCTTCTATGATCGGTATTCCAAATCCTTCAAACAACGATGCATATACCAGCGCCGTTGAGGCACCCATCAGTTGTGCCAAAATATCAGACCCGACGTGTCCAATAAAGCGGACATCGGACTTGTGGCGCATATTGTCATAGGCTTCTGCCAACTCATCCTGCCACCAGTAACGACTTCCCACAACCAACAGCTGCATACCAGACAATGGATGCGACTCCTTGTACCGGTCGAAAGCCAGAATGATGTTAGTCAAATTCTTGCGACGCGAAATGGTGCCAACATATATGAAATAGGGCTTCCCGTCTGTATATTTCTCGCGCGTTTGCCTCTTCTCATCATCGTTGCAAGGACGATAGTAGTTATGTGCTCCGTCATAAACGACATCAATCTTCTTGGAATCAATATTGTATGTATTGACAATATCCTGCTTGGAAAATTCCGACACCGTAGCTATCCGCGTCGCTTTTCGTGCAAAACGGGGAAAGAATCTCTTCATATATCGCTGGTGCGAAGGGCGCAGGAAATCATTAGAATGTTCAAAGTTAAGGTCGTGTATTACTGTCAGAGTAGGTACATCTGTACGCAACGACATCCACCCGTCAGGCGAAAGGAATAGGTCAATCTTGTAGCGCCGTAAAGCTCTTGTTACGCTGATTCCAAAGAAGATACGCCACAAGAGTGGGTGTCTGGCCTGTGGAAAAAGCACCACTGGCTTCACATTGACTCCATATAAGAATTGAGGGTCCGGCCGACGGTCGAAGAAGAAATAGAAATCGTGTTCTGGATGTAACTGGACAATACGCTGCAACGTCTCGGCTGTAAACCAACCAATTCCATCAAGTCTGTTTGGTAGCAATAAACGTGTATTGACAGCAATGCGCATTCCCATCCTCCTTATCTATGCTCCACTGGCATTGGCTTGTTCAGCACTACCGACTCGATTACTTTTGGAAAATACTCCTTTTCCAGAAGATGGATTTTCGCTGCAACATCGTCAGCGCTGTCGTTCGGTTCCACTTTGCAATGTGCTTGGAACAAGGTCGTTCCGCGATCGTAATGATGATCAACTATGTGAATCGTAATACCCGTCTCGCTCTCGTGGTTGGCGACGACGGCCTCGTGAACATTGTGACCATACATACCTTTCCCACCGTATTTTGGCAACAAGGCTGGATGGATGTTTATAATATGGTCAGGATAAGCTTTAAGGAGATTTTCAGGTACCAAAAGCAAGAAGCCGGCAAGAATAATATAGTCTATTGAGCGTTCCTTAAGGAACTGCAGCACTTCGTCAGTCTCAAGAAACGAATTCTTATTGAAGTAATGCGACTCAATACCAAGCCTTTCCGCCCGCTTTGCGACATATGCATCTTTCTTATTATATATGATTACATTTATATTGACACACGGAATATCGGCAAAGTATTCGGTAATTTGCTGCGCATTGGTGCCATTACCCGAAGCGAATATAGCAAGTTGGACGGTTTTCGACATAGTTTTTTTAACGTTATTTTTTGGAGCTCTAATACGTTGGTTTTTTACATCAAAGAATTTGCAAAATTAGGAAGTTTTTTTGATTTTTTAGCAAAAAAATCGCACAAATTTCGCAATACCCTATTTTTCAAAGCAATACAAATATAATAATATTATATATACTTGATTATCAATAATATTTTTTGCCATAACTAGAAAATTTATTTAAAAAATTTTATCATTCATATCATACTGTCCCACAAATTATTAATATATTTAACATAGTGGTCGGTTAATAAAAAGTGTTGCTATATTGTTTTTTTTTCGTTTCTTTGCAAACTGTTTAATTCATAAAAACGAAGAAAAATGTCTGAAATTGCAACTAAAGTAAAAGCTATCATCGTTGATAAGCTTGGTGTCGATGAAAAAGATGTTACTCCTGAAGCTAGTTTCACAAATGATCTCGGAGCCGACTCGCTCGATACCGTAGAGTTAATTATGGAACTCGAGAAAGAGTTCGATATCCAGATCCCCGAAGCTGAGGCTGAGAAGATTGCCACCGTTGGCGACGCCATCTCCTTCATCGAAAATGCTGGAAAATAAAGATTCTTTATGAATCTAAAGAGAGTAGTTGTTACAGGTCTGGGATCACTTACCCCGATAGGTAACGATTTAGCCTCTACTTGGCAAGCAATGCTTGACGGAGTAAGTGGTGCCGGACCAATTACTCGCTTTGATCCAACAAACTTCAAATGCAAAATCGCGTGCGAAGTCAAAGGGTATGACCCTACAAAATATTTTGACCGTAAGGAAATTAAGAAATTAGACCTCTTCTCTCAATACGGTCTTATAGCCTCGGAAGAGGCTATCAACGACTCTGGATTGAATGACGACAACGTCGATAAATCGAGAGTCGGTGTCATTTGGGGCAGTGGCAATGGCGGCGTTGTCAGTTTCCAGGATGAAGTCTGCAATTACGAACGTGGCGGCGCCATCCCACGATTCAGCCCCTTTTTCTGCACCCGTATGATTTACAATATCTGTGCAGGACTTATCTCCATAAAACACGGATTTTGCGGGCCCAACTACTGCACTGTGGCGGCCTGTGCATCGTCGGCAGCAGCTATCAGTGACGCATTCAACCTGTTGAGACTGGGAAAAGCCGACGTAATCATTGCCGGTGGATCGGAAGCCGCTGTTGTAGAGTGCAGCATCGGTGGATTCGGTTCTATGCAGGCTCTCTCCTTCCGTAACGACGACCCTGCTACGGCCTCACGACCGTTTGACAAAGACAGAGATGGATTTGTCTTGGGTGAAGGTGCTGGTGCACTGGTCCTTGAAGAATTAGAACACGCTCTGAACCGTGGCGCAAAAATCTATGCCGAACTTACAGGCTGTGGACTCTCGGCCGACGCATTTCACATCACAGCCTCGCACCCTGAAGGCGTGGGTGCTTACAACGCTATGAAACTGGCCATCGAAGAGTCTGGAATGAAACTCGAAGATGTTGACCACATCAACACCCACGGTACATCAACACCTATCGGTGACATCTCCGAGCCAAAGGCTATCGCTCGCCTGTTTGGCAATCACGCAAAGTCCATCAACCTCAATTCGACAAAATCGATGACAGGACACCTGCTTGGCGCTGCAGGCAGCATAGAGGCCATCGCCACAATCCTGGCCATCAAGGAGGGTATTATTCCTCCAACCATCAACCATTTCACCGACGATCCCAATATCGAACCACTGAATTTCACTTTCAACAAAGCGGTGAAAAGGGATGTTCGTTTTGCACTCAGCAACGCCTTTGGTTTTGGTGGCCACAATGTTAGCCTGGCCTTCCGCAAATTTGACTGATATGGTTTTGTTCCACAGGTACAAAGGCAACGAGGAATTTTACAATTTCTTTAAAAACATCTTGGGATTCACCCCACGCAGAACTGATTTATATCAGGTGGCTTTTATTCACCGTTCCAAATCGCTCGAAACCCTTAAAGGTCACAGAATCAATAATGAGCGTTTGGAATATTTAGGCGATGCCGTTCTAAGTGCTTTAGTGGCTGAATATTTATACAAGAAATATCCCTACGAAGGTGAAGGCTTCCTGACTGTTATGCGTTCCAAGATCGTCAGTCGAGCCAATCTTAACAAACTGGCACACAAAATAGGACTTACACGGCTGATACAGTACAACAAGGAGCAGCAAGGAATATTCAAATCAATCGAAGGTGATGCCTTCGAGGCTCTTGTCGGCGCCATATATCTTGAAAAAGGCTACCGCTTCACCCGCAAAGTCATCGTTGACCGTGTTATAAGACTGCATCTGGATATCGATGCTTTGTCGCAACAAGACTGGAACTACAAGAGCAAGCTTATCGACTGGGGACAGAAAGAGAAATGTAAAGTCTCTTTTGAAGTTATTCGCACTATGTTTCAGGGGAAAAAGAACGCCAGTCGCAAAGAATATGAAGTACAAGTACTGCTGGACGGCGAACCGGCAGAAAAAGCTATAGAATTCTCCATCAAAGCCGCCGAGCAACTGGCTGCAGAAAAAACATACAAGAAACTGGTTGAAATTGGTAGAATCAGTAAAAACGAAAACGGACAACCTAAAAACGCCAGCGAAGCTGAAGCTTGATTTCCTGTTTCTTATTTCCTTCAACTCTATCATTCCCCGAACCCAGAGACTCTAATCCGGGATAATAAGCAATAACATATTTCATAGAAAGCATAAGTTGCTGCGAAAACTCATAACGGCAAACCAGATAACCACGAATGCCTCGTCCATTCAGCATCGGGACTCCGTATTCGTATGACAAATCACTCTCATACAAATATATACGTGCATCATAATCTGAAATATCAAATAATGACAGCCTCATTCCCAATGAAAAAGGACGCTCTGCAAGCAGACCTTTCCAGTTGACATCCTGCGACATCAAGAAACCCTGTTCCGATTGATGATCGTCACACCTAAACCAGGAATAGACAACACGTGAAAGGAACTGCCAACTTCCAGATGGCTTGTAATCCAACGACATCTGAAGTTGTTGACGTCTGACAGTCTCAACACTATAGAGTTGCGAATCACTGTTGCGTTGCGATATTTTATTTCTATATTGGCAAGCAATCAATACCTTTTGTTTCAACTCTTTATCTATCCTGATACGATAATCTGCCCCTGTTGAAGGACTATAGATATTGTATTTTAAAGACGGGTAGCGAAAGAAATCGGCCGACGTCATAAGATTCACATACCCAGGCAATCGTGTCCTGAAATAGAACAGCATTCCCTCCTCGTTGCTGGTCGAAGAACCTTGACCAATCATATTCGAATGCAGGTTCCTATATGTCGGCGAACCGTAACGATAGGCCATTGAAAAATAATTGTTGTCACTCATTTGCATCTGCATCCCCGCCACTCCTGCCAATGGCAACCATCCGTTTTCTTCACTACTATGAAACAGACCTGGTGACGCTGCTATCTCACCAAACAACTGGATTTTTCGTCCAACATAAACGGCATCAAACCCATAATTAAAATTATCTTTACCACTAAAAGCAAAATAGTTGTACACATTTCTGACTGGCACCACCTCGTCTGACATATTTGTTGCATAAGCGGTAGCTCCAACAACAAGTTTGCTAGTACGATACTGCAGTCTGCCACCATAAAGTTGCTCGTTGAGTTGCCCCTTCCTCCGCATTTCCAATACTGTTCTATGCAAACCATTCTGGCTGAGGCTCTGAAAGACCATTTCAGAATCTTCTGATGTGTCTGCCACTGACGCTGTAGCATCACGGTCAACATTGGAGTAAAACACTGTCAATTCCAGCGTATTATTTATCGACAATGGAAGTAGGGAAACCGTCGTTGCCACTCCTCGCATATAACCATATTCACAAAAGGCACTGGCAGGCCGAATACCCATCCCGTAACGACGCAGAGGCGTCGAACCTAACATCCAAGGTGCCGACCCACTCCACAAAGTCAATCCCTGTCCAAAATGAAGCTGGTATTTTCCTGCAATCACACTTTTAATACGACCAAAATTATTCAGCATCAAATGGTAACTGTAATAATCGAATCCATACCGCTTTATCCCGTCCAAGTCTCCTAAATACAACAACTCACCCGCATCTTTCTCGCCAGAAATCTGGAAGTTGATGCGATCGGAACTCCGAAAATAATACCTGAAATACAGTCGCATCGGTGAGCCCTCATACACATCATTCTGATATCCTTTACTTTGAGGTGTCAATTCCTTGCCACCGATAACAAAGTTGCTATGTCCCTTCCGCAAAAGCTGACGCAATGTGGCATCGTCATTTTCAACGTGTTCAACTTTTGCAAAACAGAACAATAGGCGCATAGTAATAGTATCAAAACCGTTGAGCAGGTACAGTTCGTTCATCGACACCATCTCACCGTTTTGGTCAATATAGGCACGTATCGTCCTTTGATGGTAGTCGGTCAAAAAAGGAAGAAATACAACTAACTCAATATTAGTATCGTTAAGATTAATAGGGCTATCACGAAAATCCTGCAGCTGTTCAACCAGGTCGTCTGGCACACTTTCACTATCGTTCTGCTCGGCCCATTGTTCCAGCATTTCACGCCAGACAGCATCATCGTCGTTCTGCGCCGACAGGAAACCGACGCCGACAAACATAACAAGCAATAACAAAAGCAATCGTCGCATCATAGTCAGAATCTGTATTGTAGCGACAATTGTGGTGTAAGACCCAGCACATTATGAAATTGGGCTGCTAAGTCTGCTCCAAATCTGCCTTGTCGCAAACCTAAACCGAACGTATATATCGCCGGACGGGTATTCA
Organism: Bacteroidales bacterium; assembly: GCA_017958525.1. Classification (GTDB taxonomy): domain Bacteria; phylum Bacteroidota; class Bacteroidia; order Bacteroidales; family P3; genus Colimorpha. The sequence goes on along the minus strand of JAGDCN010000092.1, from coordinate 1,654 downwards.
CTCCCACCCTGATAAACCAGCCTTCTTGAAGCAAATACTCCAGTCCAAACCGCAGCGTGGATGGCTCATAAAGATTCTTCTCCACCTCGCCGACTGCCAAAAGCTCGTCGATAATTCTGTACGAAACTCCCAGACTGAAAACAGCGGGGATGCGCAGCGACAACTCGCTGTCGGACATACCTGCCGACGGATTGAACGCCTTGAATGCTACCGTAAAATCGTCCGACGGTCTGAAACGCAAAGCCGTTGAGAAGGTTAATCTATTCAGTGGCTCATAATAGGGGTCGGAAGTGCCAGAGTGCATATAATGAAACGCCACCCCAAACGACATCGTACGCCCCAGCGGCAGAGCATACGCCAGCGAAACCCTCTGTTCGTTGTAGTCGTTGTCACCAAAATGTTCGACGGTAGCTGCCATTGAGCCAAAGCCTAACGGCACGATTCCTCCGAGCGAAAAAACGCCCATTCCGTCAACCACAAAACTTTGTCGAGCACTTATTGCAACAGCTGCGCTTTCTATTCCGTTGAGGGCAGAAATATTGTACATAGCCGACACCTCATCGTCGAGGGCAACCGATGCGCCGCCCATCGCAGCACCCCTGCCGCCAAACGACGGAAAATCGAATTGTGCAAAAAGTGGCGTTGCATATAGCAACGCCACCATAACTACAATAATCTTGCGATGACTCTTAGCGTTATACACTTGCTGTAAGACAATGCCTTATTTTGATGCAATTCCACCTTGAATAAATGCAGCCCTGTAAATATTCTGTATAACACTCCAGCGGCGACTGGAAACATTGCCCGAAATAGTCACTCTGGGGAAATAATAGTTTATATCGTTGATATGTGCAAAATTCATATTCTCGATATCGTCACTCAACTCATTCACTTTGTTTTGCGTCACATACAATGCTTCAACATTGTTGAAGTTGCCTTTTACAATGCGTCCCATCGTCGGATATTCCGTGACGACAAACTGGCCACTGTAAGTGACATACCAGCAACTGTCGTTTTCGGCCAAAACAATTATATTGCCGCCATCGGGACTGGCAAGGATATCTATCAAAGAAGCAAAATTGAAATTCTGCAGCATCTGCAATGTCAGAACAGTATCTAAGTTGTAGGCTCCGGTGACAGAATCGTTCAATCGATAGTACATAAACGGGAAATCCAGTTCCACATTTGTTGCGCTGAGATCCACATTGGCACTTATCGCTATTGTCGAATATCCCTCACTCAAGGTAGTATCATAATCCGAAAAATTAAATACATCCACAATACTTGATGTAAAATTCAACGAATCAGTTATTGTTCCATCCTGACCTTCACGGGAAATTTGCACCGATGCTTTTCCTGAAAGATCGTCTCCGATGACCTCGTTAAAATTTGTAATTAATCCTTCACACGATGTGAAAGCAAAAATAACAGCTATCAAACAGCCAATGAAATAGTTTTTTTTCATAATGGGATAGTTTTATTTATTAATAAAATGGAATTCTATGACTATAACGCGAAATCACAGATTTTGTTTCACTTGCGTCAAGAAATATTTCAATTCTTTCAATGTGTCCACCACCTGCATATTCTTGTCAGGCGACTTGTCGTTCTTAAGTTGCTGACGTGCACCATCTAACGTTAACCCGCACTCCTT
>JAGDCN010000091.1 GCA_017958525.1 Bacteroidales bacterium | reverse complement strand
TAACGAAAAAGGCTGGAACCTCCTCGGAGTTTTCAGCCTGTTTTTTTCACCTCCCTATAGTTTTAGCGGACACCAATAAAAAAAATACCTATTTTTGCACCGCAAAAAATAGCCAATTTTCTATATTTCAAAAAATAAGTATTTATAAATCAATAATTTAAAAGCAAAATTAAAAAATGAAGAAAATTTCTATCTTCTTGCTGCTTGCGGCTTTCTTCATGCCGCTGGCAATGAATGCCCAACAGGGCATAGTGCAACAGAAAGACGTCGATCTTTTTTCGATGCCTAGAGTCTCGCTGAGCGAGCTTAATTCCAAGGGCGGCGACAGAGCCGTCAATACGCTGGTGAATGAGAACTTCGAAAACGTGACGATGTACGACAACCAGTATTCCGCCACCGATTGGTTCACCTACAATGCCGGTAGCGGCAACAACTGGGATCTTAACCAGCCTGGTTCGAGCTATACGCACAGTGGTAGCATGTGCATGGTCTATGGGTATAATAGTTCTAATGCTGCAGACTGCTATCTGGTCTCCGAACCGTTTAGCGTGAGTTCCAGTATGGCTGAACTCAGCGTAAGCTTGTATGAGCGTGTCCGTAGCAATCTTTATGCCGAGACGTTTGAGGTGTTCTTCGTCAGGGCAAATGATGTAACCGATCTTGCAAGTGTTGTTTCCGCAAACCATTACGTCGCCATTGCTTCTGCTTCCTATACCAATAAGAGCTATGCTCAGGTGTCAGGAAACACCACGATTACCGCACTTGCCGGTCAGAGCGTAAGGGTCGTTGTCCACTGCACCTCTGCTGCCAATATGTATAATCTTTATATTGATGACATCACCGTTACTGAAAATACTAACGATTCTGGTTGCGGCGTGGCTGATCTGCCTCACTTCAACGGTTTCGAAAATGAGGCTCAGTATGGCTGCTGGACATACAGTGGTAGGGATGTTTCTTTGTCGACCAGCAACGCTCGCACGGGCAGTTACTGCCTCAGACTCAACGGTCTCGACGACGATCAGGACCAATTCCTCATCTCCCCTGAATTTGATGGCGAATCGGCCATGGAAATGTCGTTCTACTATAGGATTGCAGACCAAGACCGTGACCAGTTCTTCTACGTGGGTTGGGGTCCTGATCTCAGTAATATAAGCTGGGATCCCATCGAGATTGCCCATAACTTGAGTTATCAGGAATACACAGAAGTGTTCCCGAAAGGTACCAAATACATCGTTATAGCTGTCTATGGCCGTACCGGTACTTCCAGTGATCCTTCCTATATGTTGTTGGATGACATCACTATCAATGGCGGCTGTATCAAGCCCAGAGGCCTCGAAGCCGACAATATCACCACCAAGACCGTCGATTTGACCTGGGGTGACTATTCCGACAACGGATACAATGTGGCCTATAGAACAAAGACCATCGCTTCCGCAACTTTGGCAAATACTCGTTTCGAAGATAAGTTTAATTCAAGTTCCCTTAGCACCAGCAACTGGGCTACCCAAAACCAACTCTACAGCTCCACTGCCACTGACTGGGGTATTCGTAGTATTTCTGGTGTCGATGCTTACACTGGCAGTTATTATGCTTCATCAAGAAGTTTTGACGGAGATGAAGACCATAGCGTCAGAAACTGGCTCATTACGAAATCGATGACCTTGGGTAATGTCGTGAAATTCTATATGAATGAGAATTACCCTGCTTGGTTGGATAATGTTGATGTGTGTGTAGGCACTGATAATTTGACCTTTGTGGTGGTTGCTAAACCTACCGTGTCTTCGGCTGGTTGGGAAGAAATCACCATCGACTTGAGCAAATATGCCGGACAAACAGGTTACATTGCCCTTGTCCACGAGGATGAGGCCAAAGACTATGTTTGCATTGACGATTTTGGCGTTTACACATATAATTATACATACACTTACGGCCCATGGCAATACACGACTGCCAGAACCAACAGTGTCCAGCTCACCGGCTTGACTGCCGAAACCACCTATGAATTGCAGGTTCATTCCATTTGCGGCGAAAACGAAAAAAGCGACTGGTCAACAGCCATCGATTTCAATACACCTTCGGGTTGCACGGCTCCTAT
>JAGDCN010000090.1 GCA_017958525.1 Bacteroidales bacterium | reverse complement strand
AACGCCCACGAAGCAACAGAAGCCTGCGGATCGCGCTGTTTGAGCAACTCAACGGCGTGGTCATTGAGGTTCACCAGCTGACCACCCAACAGTGGTTCCATAACGAACACAGGTATATTGCGTTTTTCGAGCTCAGCGTACAGATAGCTGGAGTTAGTGTTGCTTTCATTTATGAGCTTAGAATGGTTCCAATCCACGTAATTATGCTGGATGAGAACGTGATCCCAATGATAAAGACCTTTATCCTGAAGGCTCAGCAGATAGTCGAAAGCGCGAATGTCACCGTGGTATGAAAATCCAAGATTATGGATGCGACCTTTCTCGCGCTCTTCACAAAGGAAGTCAAGCATACCGTTATCGAAAAAGCGGCGCTTCACCAACTCCAAAGGCTCAACCACATTCCCTGCGGCATCCTTGCGTGTGCCTCCAATACTGTGCAGCATATAGTAGTCGATATAGTCAACCTGCAGCTCCTTCATCGAGTTGTGGTACATCTTTATGCTCTCCTCACGCGACCATTGCGGCCAGTTGGGATTGGAAAGTTTTGTAGATACAAAATATTCATCTCTTTTATGGCGGCTCAGCGCGATGCCTACGGCGTGCTCCGAACGGCCTTTGCAATATGGCGGTGCCGTGTCGAAAAGATTCACTCCGTGGGCTATAGCATAATCAATCAATTCATTGACAGTCTCTTGGTCTAATTCCTGATCCTGTTCGCGAGCACTCTGTCCGTCGATAGTCGGGAAACGCATACATCCATACCCCAGCAGCGACACCATTTCGCCGTGAAGGTTTTCACGCATAGTCATCTTGTCGGTCGGCACCTCACCGAGGGCAACTCCTTCCGCTTTTGTCTCATTCTTGGACGAGCAGCCTGCAGCAACAGCTGCAGTGGCTACAGCACCTGCTCCGGCAACTTTCAAAAAATTTCGTCTATCCATAGATTTTATACCTTTTCTTTAAATCCTTAAAACCCTAAAACCTTCAATCCCTCAAAACAGCGATCCACTCACCGACATCGTATGTCCATACATCGGATTGTAAAACGTATCGCCGTAGAATCCACCGAAGGGACCGCCAAAATAAAGAGGCATAAGAGTTCCCGCACGGTCGTCGATTACAGTCATATGTATATCAAGAAAACTGTTGTCGCCAATACGGTAACGCATTGCAGCCGTAAATGCTGTTGCGTCGAGAAGCAAAGGGAGGTCAGTAGGCAACCACGGATTGACCAGTGCAGCCGACGCAAGTCCGCCGCTGGCGTGAAGCAGCGATGCAGCAAGCCACAGGCGGTCGTTGAGTTTGTATGAAGCAGAGAGCTTCAACGCCGCAGCCGCGGCACCGTAATTGCGTACCGGGTCCAGGTTACGCACCTCGCGACCGCGGATATTGTAACCGTTGGGATACATCGAATAGGAATCAAGAAGCGACACCGACGCATTGATTTTCAACTTGTCGCTGGGACGGAACGTCACCGACGGCGTAATGCCCCAAATCGAGGCTGCCCCGCGGTTGCTGCCAACAATGCTGCTGCCCATCGACAGATGGAACTCCCATCTTTGGATGCTGTCGTCAAGCAGAGTGCTTCTGTCCTCCAGCTGGTGCATCGCACGAACCGACGGAACATTTCCAACCGTTATATCGCCACTGTGCGACACAATCGTATCCTGCTGACCTTTTGCCGCAAACGGCATCAACGCCAGCAACAACAAAAGAACAATCGTATGATGACTTTTTTCCATATTCCTAATAACGCATTTTTGCATCTATTATTGTTATACCTCTGAAACACTATCTCAACATCATCTCTCACGCAAACAACGCCCTGAACACCTCCTCTATCACCGACACTTCCACTATTTCCAGTCCAAAGCGTTTTTTGTTGATTCCTCGCATATTATACTTCGAAACAAATATCTTCTCAAATCCAAGCCGGTCAGCTTCGGCAATACGATGCTCCACACGGCTTACAGGACGCACCTCGCCGCTCAAACCCATCTCGGCGGCAAAGCAATAACGAGGCGAAATGGGGATATCGACATTCGACGACAGCACCGAGCAGACCACAGCCAAATCAATGGCAGGGTCGTTGACCCTAATGCCTCCGGCGATGTTGAGAAATACATCCTTTGCTCCAAGTTTGAATCCACATCTCTTTTCAAGCACTGCCAGCAGCATCGACAAACGTCTGAAATCAAAGCCATTGGCATTGCGCTGCGGAGTACCATATACGGCTGAACTGACCAGCGATTGCACCTCGATAAACATAGGTCTGACGCCCTCCAGTGTTGCCGCAACAGCACATCCGCTCAGGTTTTCGTCGCGTTGTGACAGCAGGAATTCCGACGGATTGGCCACTTCGCGCAGCCCGTCGCCCTGCATCTCGAAAATGCCGATTTCAGCAGTAGAACCAAAACGGTTCTTCAACGAGCGCAGCAAACGGTAGCCATAATTGCGGTCGCCTTCAAACTGTAGCACACAATCAACAATATGCTCCATCACCTTCGGACCCGCCAAATTGCCGTCCTTCGTAATATGTCCCACCAGCAGCACCGGAACCGCGTTTTCCTTTGCAAATCGTTGGAACTCAGTTGTACACTCGCGAATTTGCGATATACTCCCTGCCGACGAATCCACATTCTCCGTGCTGATAGTCTGTATCGAATCCACAACAAGAATATCTGGCTTCACAGCCTCAATATGTTCAAAAATACGCTGTGTAACCGTTTCACTCACAATGTACGTATCCTCGTTTTGGTTTTCGTTACCGTTTCCGTTCCCACCCAACCGGTCTGCCCTCATCTTTATCTGTTGCTCGCTCTCCTCACCGCTGACATATAATATTCTGCGATCCGGAATATTCAGTGCAGTCTGTAGCAGCAAGGTCGATTTGCCAATGCCAGGCTCACCACCAAGCAGTATCAGCGAGCCCGGCACAATGCCGCCGCCCAAAACGCGGTCAAACTCGCCACATCCTGTAGGGATACGCAGTGTTTCACTGGCTACCACCTCTTTAATGGGCTTGGGTTTCGACACACCAATACCCACACGCGACTTGGCTACCGACGAACCGCTCTTCACGGCCTGAACCACTTCTTCAGAAAAAGTGTTCCACTTGCCGCACTCCGGGCATTTGCCAAGCCACGTGCTCGACTGATAGCCGCACTCTCCACAGAAAAAATATGATTTCGCCTTAGCCATTTTTTTACTTTAACCTTGAATATAGAATGTTCCGTCTATCTTTCCACTTTTACAAGTGTTTCTCTCTGCCATTCACATAGATAGCGCTGAACGGGCGCGACGGGCACAGGTATTCGCAGGCACCGCAGCCAATACACTTGTCGGTATTGACCGCCGGCACCTTGACCGCCGAACCTTCGCGTTCCACCATCAGGATGGCCTCCGACGGACAATGGCTTGCGCAGTTGCCGCACTCCACACCGTCGCGATAGGAAATGCAGTTGTCGGGCACAACAATTGCATAACCTATATGTATTTCAGTCTTTTCCTCGCGGGTAATACTGTGAATGGCTCTCGTCGGACACACATCGCTGCAGCGCGTGCACTCGGGGCGGCAGAAACCACGCTCATACGACATTTCTGGCTGCATCAGCGTTTCCATCTTGCCCGACGGACGCAACACACCGTTCGGACATTCGGTGACACACAACTGGCAGGCGGTGCAGTGCTTGCTGAAGTTCTTAAGACTTTGCGAACCTGCAGGTTTCAGTGGCACATCGCGCTTTGGAATCTGCTTTTCCTCAACCACAGCCAGTCCGCCATCGACTTTCACCTGCTGGGATTTGACAGTAGCGGCACCGGCCACCAACGCCGACGTGACGATGAACTTGCGACGCGAATCATCAACCCCATCAGATTTCTGCGTTCCGTTTTCCGCTTTCCGTTTCATTCCGTATTCCAGCGCGCCGAACTTGCATTCGTCGATGCAGTCCATACAGTTGACGCAGCGCGAATAGTCAATCCTATGGTTTTCAATGTCAATACACGAGGCTTTGCAATTCTTCTCGCACTGATGGCAGTCCTTGCACTTGTCGGCATCGATGACCGGACGGAACAGCGAAAAGCGCGAGAACAGACCCAGCACGGTGCCCACCGGACAGACGGTGCTGCACCAGGTACGTCCGCGATGCAGAGCCAAAAAACCGACCAGAACCAGCGTTACCGCAGCAACCAGCAGCGAAACGCCACTCTTCATCCACACATCCACGCCATAAAAGGCATAGCTGCCTCGGCGCTCGGCAATACCTGCAAAGATATTGTTAATCCACAGATATACAGGCTGCATCAGATTGTTCATTATGCGACCGTATGCGCTGTATGGCTCAATCAGCGCAGCAAGGCTGGCCATACCGGCCACCAGCAGGACAATGAACAACACCAGCAACGGATAGCGCAGCCAGCGGTTTTCCTTGACAAAATGGAAACGGTTTTTCTTCACCTTGCGCGCTATGAAGTTGAAGCCATCCTGCATCACGCCCAGCGGGCACATTATGGAGCAGTACCAGCGTCCAAACAACAAAGTAACCAGCAAAACAAAAGCGACAACAACAAAGTTGCCCGCTAACACCGCCGGCACAAACTGCATCTTCGCAATCCAGCCCAGCCAATGGTGCATCACGCCCGAAAAATCCAAAAACAACAGCGTCACCGCCACAAAAACGACAACAGCAAAAACAGTGCGTATTCTTCTAATCATACCGTTGGTTATTATACATTATTTTT
>JAGDCN010000089.1 GCA_017958525.1 Bacteroidales bacterium | reverse complement strand
CAATAAAACATGGGACTTACGCCCCCTGTTCTCACAAATTCCGCTGCAAAAATACAAAGATTGTTTTGATTATGAGCTGTTTTTGTGTAAAAACATTTGGAATGCCGCGGTATTTTGCTTAAAAACAGATGATTGATTCAGATGAATAATTGTGTTTTCCGACACAAATTCTTGTTAGTTCATTGTTTTGTTTTTAAAATAATACTGAATTTTTTGCTTTTTTTTATCTGGTTTATTCTGAAAGCAATTATTTGTTTGACATTTCAAATTATTGTTCTCCCTTTGCGGGAAATCTCGCTGCGTTTTTTTGCAATTAATAGAAATCCCTTCCGGTTTGGAACGATTGTGGCGGGTGTTTTTTCACAGTCAAAGTGGCAGAAACAGCCTTGCCGACCCAGAAATTGGATGGTGAGAATTGCATTGTTTGTTGATGTAGAAACCACAAAAACAGTCGATTATTATTAGCTTGTCAACATAATCCAGTCCCAGGATGCATATGTGACAACCGAAATCTGCAAATCGAACGGCAAATCCAAGGCGCCAACGCTATCATTTCAACATTTCAACGATACTTTAACTATATTTCAACCATATATAATCGTCGAAATATAGTAGAAGTGTCGTTGAAGTATAGTCGATGTGACGGAGTAAGTATATGCAATGCACGTACAATGGGCCTCGAATCGTATGGAGTGGACTCCAATGTGGTGAAGTGAAAAATCACTATTTTTAGGGATTTTGCAGTATGTTGAGAATTAGTATTTTTGCAAAATTGAAATAATAGACAAACTATATGTTACTATCTGAACTACAGACGGGTAAGCGAGGTGTTGTGGTCCGCGTGGCGGGTCACGGCGCTTTCCGTAAACGCATTATCGAGATGGGTTTCATCAAAGGTGTGACGGTCGAGGCTATCCTCAATGCGCCGTTGAAAGACCCTATAAAATACAGGATTATGAATTTTGAGGTGTCGCTGCGGCGCAGTGATGCCGAGAAGGTGGAGATAGTAGGGGAGGAGGAGGCTGAACGCGAGATTGTTAACCACGATGACTATCGTGGCCTTGAAGCCGAAAACAGCAGCGCGATGCATCATATTGCCGCCGAGCGTGGCAAAACCATCAATGTGGCGTTGGTGGGTAATCCCAATTGTGGCAAAACCAGTATTTTCAATATCGCCGCCCACGCCCACGAGCGGGTGGGCAACTACAGCGGAGTGACTGTTGATGAGAAGGTTGGTACCTTCGAACACGGTGGCTATACATTCAACCTTATCGATTTGCCGGGCACTTATTCGCTCAGCGCCTATTCGCCTGAGGAGTTGTATGTTCGCCGCCATATCATCGAAAAAAATCCGGATATCATCCTTAATGTAGTGGATGGTAGTAATTTGCAGCGCAACCTGTATCTGACAACCCAGCTGATCGATATGGACATCACGATGGTGATGGCTCTGAATATGTACGATGAGTTGCAGAAAAGTGGCGACAAACTGAATATCGACCAGCTGGGTACGCTGCTCGGTATGCCCATAGTTCCCACTACAGGTCGCAACGGTGACGGTATCGACCGTTTGTTTGACAAGATAATTGAGGTCTTTGAGAACGGAGAGCAGGAAACGGGGAAGGGTGATCGAAAGGCCGAAAACACGATACCTTTCAGGCATATACACGTTAATCACGGCAAGGAGCTGGAACACTGCATCGGGCAACTTCGTACCGAACTTTATGAACACGGTTTCAGTGACTCGCTTTCAACCCGTTTTCTCAGCATCAAGCTGTTGGAAAACGACAAGCAGCTGGAACAATATGTCGCTGAGCGCGACCCCGACGGCAGCGTGCTGAAGATGCGTGACCAAATTGCCGACGAGTTCAAACGCAACAGCGGGCGACGTCTGGTGGATAGCGACCGGAAGGGACACAATGTGGATGTGGAAGCTGAACATCAGGATATTGAAAGTGCCATTACAGATGCCAAATATGCCTTTGTGCGCGGTGCCCTTGCCGAGTGTTATGTGAAAAACGAGAAAACCACGCTGCACAAAGCCACCGACCGCATCGACTCGATTGTCACCCACCGCTGGCTGGGATATCCTGTGTTTCTGATTTTTATGTTCGTCACTTTCTACTGCACCTTCGCTCTCGGCGCCTATCCGATGGATTGGATCGACGCTCTGTTTGGATGGCTTGGCGACCTGGTGAACAACAATATGAATGAAGGTCCGCTGCGGTCTCTGCTGGCCGACGGCATCATAGCTGGTGTGGGCAGTGTGATTGTTTTTCTGCCTAACATTCTGATACTCTATCTGTTCATATCGTTTATGGAGGACAGTGGCTATATGGCGCGTGCAGCGTTCATTATGGACAAGCTGATGCATAAGATGGGTCTGCACGGCAAAAGTTTCATCCCGATGATTATGGGTTTCGGCTGCAACGTGCCGGCCATTATGGCCACGCGCACTATCGAGGACCGCAAGAGCCGCCTGCTGACGATGCTGGTGATACCGATGATGAGTTGCTCGGCCCGCATACCGGTCTATGTCATCCTGGTGTCGGCTTTTTTCAACAAATATGCAGCTCTGGTGCTCACAGGCCTTTACCTGCTGGGAATGATTATGGCAGTGCTGATGGCCAAACTGTTCAGCCGCTTTGTGGTGAAGGGCGACAGCCTGCCGTTCGTTATGGAGCTGCCTCCCTACCGTATGCCTACGGCAAAAGCCGTGTTGCGACATACGTGGGAGAAGGGTAAGGAGTATCTTAAAAAGATGGGTACCATTATTTTGGCTGCATCCATTATCGTATGGGCATTGAGCTATTTCCCCACCAACGCTGACAAGAAGGTGCAGGCCGAGAACTCGTATATGGCCAAAATCGGTAAGACCATTGAGCCTGTGATGACACCATGCGGATTCGATTGGAAGCAGAGTGTGTCGTTGCTGTCAGGTGTGTTTGCCAAAGAGGTGGTTGCCAGTACGATGACAGTGGTCTATGCCACCAGCAGCGAGGAGGCCGAAACACTCGAGGACTATGAAGACGAGGCTAACGGCAGCCGTATATCGCAGCTTTTAAGTCAAAATATGTCGCCCCTGTCAGCAGCGTCGATGCTGCTGTTCATACTGCTTTATATGCCTTGCCTATCGACAATTGTCGCCATCAAGAACGAAAGCGGTCGCTGGAAATGGGCCTTTTTCACTATGGCCTATACTATAGGGTTGGCCTGGATTGCTTCGACACTGCTGTTCCAGATTGGCAGCCTGCTTCTACAATAATCAAATTCGGTTGATATGCAGCTGCTTGTAGTTATAGTTGTGTTGGTTGTGACGGTGGCGTTCGTGGTGCGGTGGGCGGTGCGGACGCTGCGCGGAAAGGGTTGCGGCTGTGAGGGCTGTCCGATGAGTGGCGGCAAGGAGTGTCACTGCGGCGAAGGATGTCCGAAACTGCCGGAGATAGATGTCGAGGACTGATGCAATATTTTTTACGTCGCGACGTTAGAATAGTATGAAGAAGGTGAAAATTACCGCTATACGCAAGGCGGATTACAAAGATTTGCAGAAACTTTACGAGAACCCTATCGAGCACACGTGTGATGTTTTCGAGGGGCAGGAGTGGATTTCCGTCGATGGAGAAAAACCCGATGGAATGTGCGACAGTGCATGGGATTCGATGCGCTGGTTTGTCGGGGAGCTGGCTGCCGGACGTGGCAATTTCTATGACGGCTGGATGAAAAATCCCGACAGTGCCCTTATCAGCTGTAACGACGGTTTTCGCCCCGTGAGTTTTCTGTTGGAAATGATAGGGGAATAGATGTGAAAATATTTCAAAATAATGCAAGTTTGTCCAATTGTCCGATACTAAGTAATTATGAAAAAATATAGTTTCTTTTTAGTTGCAGTTTTGCTTTTGGTTGTCGGATGCAACAAGGATGACATCACTACAGTTGTTCCCGTTTCCGACAACGATGGTGAACAAGAAGAAATTGACACCACGTCCGATCGTACGGTCTATGTTGTTTTCTCCAATACTGGTAGTGCGGTGGTGAGCGGTGACGGCAATGGCGTGACGGCCACAGTGTCCGGTAACGATGTGACGATAACAAACACAACATCGTCGAAGGTGATGTACAGCCTGAGTGGTTCTACCAACGATGGTTTCCTGAAGATTTACAGTGGCCGCAAACAAAACATTTTGTTAAACAGTGTCAGCATCACAAACAGTCGCGGCGCTGCCATCAATGTGCAGGGCCTGTCAGACACTCCCAACAAAGGCAAGCGTGTGGATCTGCTGCTCAGTGGCAATAATTCTGTTGCCGACGGTGCTACATACAGTCTTACTCCAAGTACCGAAGATGAGAAGGCTGCGGTGTTCAGCGAAGGACAGATCGTTGTGAGTGGAAGTGGTGTGCTGACGATAAATGCGACAGGCAAAGCCGGCATCAGTAGCGACGACTGGGTGCAGTTTGTTTCGGGTACGGTGAATGTGCATTCTTCAGGTGGTCACGCTGTCAAGGGTAAAGATTATGTGCTGGTTAGCGGAGGCACACTTGACATCAGTGTCTCTGCCGATGGCAAGAAAGGATTCAGCAGCGACAGCCTGGTACGATTTGAAGGCGGAAATACTACAGTTGCTGTCACAGGCGGTACAATAGTGACTACCGAAGATGGTGTGAAAGATACCAGCAGCACTGCGGGAGTAAAGGCCGACCAGATGTTTGAAATGGTGGCGGGAACCTTGACCATCACCAACAGCGGCAAAGGCGGCAAGGGCATTAACTGTGACGGCCCTGCTTATTTTCGAGGCGGCAATGTCAATGTTACTGTTACCGGTCAGAACTTCGGTTCGTCGGGTGGCGGCGGCGGATGGCCAGGTGGCGGCGGCTGGGGTGGCAATAGCAATAACAGCATAGGCGCCAAGGGTATTAAATGTGACGGAAATATTGATATTTCTGGTGGAAAAGTTACAGTGACGGCTTCCAATCACGAAGGTATTGAAACCAAAGGTACTTTGACAGTTACCGGAGGCGAGGTCTATAGTCAATCGAATGATGATGCCATCAATTCAGCTGGCGATATGACTATCAGCGGCGGATATGTGTGCGCTTATTCCACAGGCAACGACGGACTTGACGCCAACGGCAACCTCTATATAAACGGTGGCGTTGTTTATGCAATCGGCAAGAGTTCGCCTGAAATGGCAATGGATGCCAACACCGAAGGCGGCAAAAAGCTCTATATCCAAGGTGGAACAATAATCGCCTTGGGAAATCTTGAGAGTGGAGCTCAACTTACTCAAGCCTGTTACCAGGCTTCGTCGTGGACCAAGAATGCGTGGTATTCCATCACTGTTGGAGACGCGACTTATGCGTTCAATACTACATCAAGTGGTGGACAGAAACTGATTGTGTCGGGTTCGACGCAGCCCACAGTAATGAGCAGTGTCAATATCAGTGGCGGTACAGAACGTTGCAATGCAATGCTCAAAGAAGGTCCCGATGTGAGTGACGGCAACAATGTTTCATTGTCGGCATATACTGGTGGTGGCGGTGGATGGCACTAATATTAATGCATAAAATGAGAAGGACAGTTTGTTTAATTATATTGCTTTTAATCGTCTGCATACCATCATCGCGTAGCCAGACGGATGTGGCGTTTGATCCTGATTTCGGCACGCGCTTTTCCTTGTCGGTTGACAAGAAACTTGCCAAAGGCCTGCATCTGCAACTGGAGGAAGAGGTGCGTTTGGACGACTGGAGCCGCTCATTAAACCGTTTCCATACCACACTTGGCCTCACTTATAAAGTGAATTCTTATTTCAAACTGGGTGTCGGATATGCGATGATAAATCCTTACAGCAGCGTGAACAGTGCATTTAAAAGCAGCCGTCACCGTCTGATGGTCGATGCCACAGGAAATCTGCATTTTGGTGACTGGCGACTTTCGCTCAAGGAGCGTTTCCAGGCCACCTATCGCGCTGGCGAAATGAACGAATATCAAAACCCGCGCACTGCATTGACGCTCAAAAGCCGCCTAAAAGTTTCCTATAAAGGATGGCAGCGCGTCGAGCCATACGCTTACGTCGAGTTGCGCAATACCCTCAATGCGCCGGTTATTAAGGCCAACTTCGATGGCATCAATTATGTGACCGACGACAATTCGCTGACTGGCGAGCCTGGGTGGTTTATTAGCGGCTGGAACGGTGTTTATGTCAATCGCTTGCGTGGTTCGCTCGGATTCGAGTATAGGTTAAGCCGCAGTGGCATATTGGACATCGGCATTATTGCTGACCGCACAATTGACAAGGTCGTCGATGCCAATGCGGAAGGCACCAAACTTAAATCATATACCCGCGAAAAGACGTCTATGTATTGGCTCATAGCGGGTTATAAATATTCCTTTTAAACATAGAATATGAAAAAACAGTTTTTGATAGTATTGATTCTTTGCTTCGTTGGAGGCACTGTTTGGGCACAGGACAAGTCCGTCAAACGCGAACGCAAGAAAAACCTTGTTGTGAAAGAATGGAATACGAAGGCAGGATCCAAAACTCCTTACCTCGACAACATTGTCACCTATGACGAGTATGGACGCAAAATAGAGGAAATAGAATATGCTTCGTACGGCCAGAAAAGACGTATCACATACAGCTACGAAGGCACCAGCACCAAATGCAAAGAACAGGTGGAATACGACGAAAAGAACCACGCAGTACGCATCAAACAGTTCGAATACAACGAAGACGGTACGCGCAAGAAACAATACAATTACAAGCCTAACGGCAAACTGGAGAGTACCAAAACTTTCGAATACAGCTACAAATAGTTTCTCGATTATGAATTCTGGATTCATAGAAAGTGATGTGGCTGAATCTAAATTTATTATTCAAAATTCAGCGTTAAACGGGATGACGCCTGTCGGTTTGGACGATATGAAGGCTGTAAGGCTTATGAACCGTATGGATCAGAAGTATATGGCTTCAATTGCCCAGTTGGAACAGTTGCTTATGCACATAGCCGACGGATACTATGTGCAGCACATAGAAGGCAACCCCCTGGCGCCATATCGTACGCTCTATTTCGACACCGACGACCTGCGGATGTACACAATGCACCACAACAAGAAACTGAACCGTCAGAAACTGCGCGTGCGTACCTACCGCTCAACAGAGACTACGTTTTTCGAAATCAAGAATAAAGACAACAAAAAGAAGACTAGCAAAGTACGCATACCTATCAGTGTGCAACAGTTCGACAGCTGTCTTGACGTGCCTGATGTGGCCCGGTTCGTCAACGAGAATACGCCATATCCTGTTTCGACGCTCCATCAGTGTTTGGAGAACAGCTTTGAACGCATAACTCTGGTGGACAAGGCTATGACGGAACGCGTCACCATCGACAGCAATATCCGTTTTCATAACCGTGCTACAGGTATTGACGCCGATATCAGCAAACTGCTTGTTATTGAGGTGAAACACGAGGCGGGAGCGCCGGTTTCAGACATAGAACGGGCATTGCACGCTATGCACATACTGCCGCGTCGTATGAGCAAATACTGTATCGGCACTGCCCTCACCGATCCGACTGCCAAACGCAACCGATTCAAACCCAAATTACTTTACATAGATAAAATAACCCGTTAAATATTGATAAGTTATGTTTTTGTTACAGACAGAATTCAATTCTGACATTGCCGCCCGTTTCGGCAACTCCGAAGAGCAGTCGCTCGATTTTCTGGGCTTGCCCGTTTTTGACGGTCCCGGCCTTTGGAAGTTGCTCGTTCTTTTTGGTATCAACCTCCTGGTATGCTGGATTATAACTCATTTCTTCTATTACAGAAAGAGCCGTCGTCGCGACTATTACTTCACCTATATGCTCTTCAGCACCGCCATATTCCTCATTTTATACAATCTGCAGAATATGAAGATTGAGGTTGGCATTGCCCTCGGTCTGTTCGGTATCTTCAGTATGATACGCTATCGCACGGAGCAGCTGCCCATTCGCGAGATGACATACCTCTTTGTCCTTATTGCCATCAGCATAGTCAATGGGGCTGGAATGGCATCGAGCTATGCCTCGTTCATTGCCACCAATGTCATCTTTATATTATTGATATGGATACTTGAGGCTGTCGGAATGTCAAATCGCAAGGCGCAGAAAATCATCACTTATGAGAAAATAGACTTAATAAAGCCTGACAAACGCGAAGAACTGCTTTCCGACCTCAAGACACGCACGGGGCTCGATATCGTCAAGGTGCAGGTGGGAAGCATAGACTTTCTTAAAGACATTGCTTTCCTCAAGGTTACCTACATTCCCGACGACCCCGAACCCAACGACATCGATATGGTTACCAAGTTCAAAAAAAGATAGTTGTCGCTTGATTATAGCAAGCCTATGGTTTGCATCATTGTGCGGTAATACGAGGCCTTGTATTCAAGTTTCATTGGGAAAGCACGTGACGACGAGGGCATACGCCAAAGCCGCAAATCCCTGCCGGCCAGTTGGACAGTGTTGTATTGACCCATCGGGGGAACTGCTGCGCCATAATCCTCAGTCAGAACCGAAAAACTTTTTTGCCCTGTGCAGACAATGTCGTTGCACAAGGGTATTTCGTTGAGCAATTGTCGGATATTGGTCTTTTCGACGATTTCAAGGTCTTTGTCGGCGGCTGTCCCGTTGAGGCGGCGTATAGCCGTTGCGGTATCGTAGATGGCTATGCCGCGTCCTAGGAGCAGCTGTCGGATATCATCCAGACGAAATGTCTTGTTTGCTGCATCCACCAGTCGCTGACTGTCACCGAAAAACACCTCGCCAAAAATCTCCCACATCATATTGGTGCGGTTGGGATAGTAGAAATTCATACACCATCGTTTGCGTGGCGGTGGGAAACTGCCCAGCATCAGCAGGCGTGCGTTTGGCGGCAGGAATGGTTCCAGCGGGTGCCGTTCGATGGGAGCATCAGCGTTCTTATCGGGCATAAATCCAACGTTTAACGGTGCAGCTTGGGATTCAGTTTCATATTGGTCTTTAGGCCAAAGCGGAGCTGTTTAACGACACCTTTGGTGAGGTAGACACCACATTGGTACCGTCCACTGGCAAAGCTGAATAGGAGGCGGTTGCCACCGATAAGGCGCTTCGAAACCTCGCACTTGGACACATTCTGTTCTGCCAGACGCCCCGAGCCCGTAGTAGTACGGCCCTGGAACTCTCTTACTGTTCCAACTTCCATATCGTACATAGCCAGAATGGTGTCGAGAGCGGCGAACACCTCGTCGGTAGTGTTTCCCAGCCAAAGGCAAGTCTCAAACACATCTTCGACCGAAAAGTCCGTGAAGCCGCCAATGGAAATCGAGAACAACTGGCTTGTCCCACCCAGGCTCATATAGTAGCCTTGGGTCCCGTCGTCATCCTTGTAGATGAAGATTGAGTAGTCAGCATCATCCTTCTCTGCTTCAGCGACCTCTAATCTCAGGTTGGCAGGGATGTTCTTCTGTGCCTGCACGCTCACTGTGGCTGTCATCAAAAGCGCCACCAATAGTAATATTTTCTTCATAATGTATTATATTGTTTTTGTCCATTTGGTTTTGCAAAAATACAACTTTTTCACCGTATGGAAGATTATTTTTTTGCAGATGAAGATTTTTGTGCATCTTTGCAGCGTGAAATAAGTGTTAATAGTATGCCTAAAAACATAACAGAAGCTTTTGACCTTGGCGGACTTAAGGTACGTCTGGTTTTCAGCGACGGCACCAACAGCACTGTCGATGTGGGCGACTACATCCGTAGGCACCCGCATCCTCAGTACAACAAATACCTTGATCCCAAGAAGTTCCGCACCTTCACACTCGACGGTGGAAACATCGTCTGGGGTCGCAACTGGGACTTGCGACCCAATATTGAAGGTGAGACAGTCGTCACAGTTCAAGCAGAACGAGACTATCAGAAACAAGTATCAAGGCAAGATGATAACTAATTGCCCTTTGCACAACGCTTTCCATCCAGGACAGACGGGATGTGTCACAAGCCTTGTCGCCGCATAGTTAAAGGGCAACGACATTCATTCAAAGAAGGTACGACAGAAACAGTCCGATGCCGGCAAGAAACATTCAATAAAGGTCAAGGATCCGCAGACAGGAACCATTTATGATAGTCTTGTCGATGCATCCTCGGCACTCGGTATCACCAAGGGCACAGCATCCAAATGGTTGAAGAAAGGGAGGCTGCAAGAGGTCTAAAGGTCAAAATTCAAGCCGTATCGCACCCAAATCACTCCAGCCTGATAGTTGCAAGGCTGACACATTCGGACTCGCCACGTTGGGAAAAACAAGCCAAAAACAAAGAGAATGCCCCGTTTCGGGCATTCTCTTTTTCTTTACGGAAATCTTTAAAATGCAATCTCGATTACATTAGAGTAAAACACACCTTGGTGCGGTTGGGATAGTAGAAATTCATACACCATCGTTTGCGTGGCGGTGGGAAACTGCCCAGCATCAGCAGGCGTGCGTTTGGCGGCAGGAATGGCTGCAACGGATGATGTTCGACTGTGGCAGCGTTGTTCATTTCACCTCTCTCATAAATATGCCGGTTCAAATCTTTATCTTGCAGAAGTTGCGCATCAGTGCGTCCCACCAGCGGGCGGGTAGCAGCCAGTGGAGGAAAACACCCGAATGTGCGAATGTGCCGGTACGGTAGCGTGCGCGCGGACAACGGCTGTTGACGGCTCGCGAAATGGCGCGGGTAATGACGTGCGGCGACGATAGCCAACGGCTGGAATAGGCTTTGTGCAGCAGGTCGGCTTCGGCGGTAGCGCTGGCTTCGTAGGGTGTGCCGGCAGCGGATTCTTTCAGATGGCGTGCTGCAATGATGCCCCAGTCGGTGTGGATGCCACCAGGTTCTATCATCGACACGTCAATGCCGAAAGGTTTGAGTTCCATACGCAGGGCGTCGCTAAGTGCTTCGACCGAGAATTTTGACACGTGGTACCATCCTCCGTACAGCAGCACGATCTTGCCTGCTATGGAGGCTGTGTTAATGATGCGGCCTTTGCCCTGTGCACGCATTGTCGGAAGCACAAGTTGGCACATCCGCGCCAAACCGAAGACATTGACCTCCTGCTGACGGCGTGCCTCCTCCATCGGTACTGTCTCTATGGCGCCGAAGAAGCCGTATCCGGCATTGTTGACCAGCACGTCGATGCGGCCTTCGGCGTCGAGAATGGCTTGCACGCAACGTTGCATCGAGTCTTCGTCGGTGACATCGAGTGGCAACGGTGTGATACCGTCAGCCTTGAGGGGTTCCATCAGTTCTGTACGGCGTGCGGCGGCATAGACCTTGTGCCCTTGGCGTGCAAGCGTTTGAGCGGCGTCGAACCCAATGCCGCTGCTGGCTCCGGTGATAAGAATTACTTTCCGGTTCATTATAAGTTTAATGTTTAATTATCGTTTGGATGTCTTTGATTCTGGTATGTTGAACACCACGTGGCTGTTGTCGGTGCTGTTTTCCCAGCCATAGCTGCCGGTCGGCATATTGGCGATGTTGTCGTTGAGAGCGTTACTCAGGCTTGTCTCTTCAACTCCACTGATGGCGATGGCACTGCTAAGGGTATTGTTGT